>JAAYWP010000037.1 GCA_012516535.1 Syntrophomonadaceae bacterium
CTGGCACGTCAGCGTGCTGCTGAAGCAGCATCGAAGCAGTAAGAAGGGATTCCGCCCGACTGTTATAGTGGCTGATTAAAACCTGGGAGCTATCCCAGGTTTTTTTTATCATGACAATCCTATCCACATTAAAAAAGCCATTCCCAGGGTGCGGAAAGTATTGACTTTCCGCACCGGTCAGGGTATGGCAATTTGCTAATGGCTGTTTTTGGTTTTATGTCAGCTTTTCCACCTTGACAGCGCAGACCTTGTATTCACCTGTTTTAGTGACGGGGTCCAGCGCGTCACTGGTCAGCACATTGGTCGGAGTTTTTGTGTAATGGAAAGACATCCAGATCATTCCAGGTGGCACCCGGTCCGTTACCTGAACCTTTGTTGTCACTTCTCCTCGCCGGGAGGTTACCTTAACCTTGTCACCTGTTGTAACTCCCAGCCGTGATGCATCATCAGGGTTGACCTCTGCATATTCCTCATTCCACATGCTGTGTATCCCTGCAGAATAGGGTGTTGTCACATTGTAATGGAACAGGATCCTGCCGGTAGAGAGCAGATATGGGTATTGATCATCAGGTAATTCTGCAGGTGGTACGTGGTCGATACCCTGGAACAATCCCTTACCCCTGGTAAATGCAGTAGCGTGCAGGTATTTGGTACCCGGGTGATCCGGTGTGGGGCACGGCCACTGCAGCCCTTCCTTATCAATGCGGGCATAGCTCATCCCCTGATAAGAAGGTGTCAAAGAAGCCATTTCATTGAAAATTTCCTCTGTAGTGTTGTAGTTCATCTGATAACCCATCCTGTTGCTTATCTCCATGATGGGCTGCCAGTTGTTACGGCCTGCGAGCGGTTCGATGGCTTTGCGAACCCGCTGGACACGCCGCTCTGTGTTGGTGAATGTTCCATCGACTTCAGCGAAGCTGGCCCCAGGGAGTACCACATCAGCATATTGAGCGGTTTCGGTCAGGAATAGCTCCTGCACCACCAGAAACTCCAATTTTTCCAAACCGGCTTTGATGTGGTTGGCATTGGGATCGGTCAACACCGGGTTTTCACCCAAAATATACATGGCTTTGATTTCTCCGGCGTTGGCAGCATCAAACATCTCAGGGATCATCAAGCCAACATCGCCAGGCAGAGAGACTCCCCAGGCTTTTTCGAATTTTTCCCTCACAGCCGGATCTGTGACCTTCTGGTAGCCAGGGAAGACATTGGGGAGAGCGCCCATATCACAGGCACCCTGGACATTGTTCTGACCGCGCAGGGGGTTAACTCCTGTGCTTTCCCGGCCGATATGTCCAGTCAGCATAGCCAGGTTGGCGATGCTCATTACATTTTTGGTTCCACATACGTGCTCTGTGATCCCCAGGGTATAGAATATTCCGGCCTTATCGGTTGTGGCATAGAGCCTGGCTACAGCATAGATGTCTTCAGCAGGCACACCGCAGAGTTCTGAGGCGTATTCAGGTGTGTATTTTTCTACGGCTTGTTTCAATTCTTCAAAGTTCTCTGTGCGCTCTTCGATAAACTTCTTATCGTAGAGCCCCTCTTTGATAATAACATGCATAATGCCGTTCAGGAGCGGGATATCTGTGCCCGGTTTGATCTGCAGCCAATAATCGGCTTCTTCAGCCAGTTCGGTACGCCGCGGGTCAACAACTATCAGTTTTGCTCCTTTTCGCCTAGCCTGCTTCATTTTATAACCGATCACCGGATGGGCCTCAGTTGTGTTAGTTCCGATCAGGAATAAGAGTTCGGCCCCAAGTATTTCATTGATGGAGTTTGTCATTGCGCCACTGCCGAATGATGTGGCCAGACCGGCCACTGTGGGCGCGTGTCAGGTACGGGCACAGTGGTCGACGTTGTTTGTGCCCATCACCGCCCTCACAAATTTTTGCATCAGGTAATTATCTTCATTGGTACACCTAGCAGAACTCAAAGCTGCAAAAGCTTTGCCCCCGTATTTATCTTTTATTTCCCCCAAACGCTTTGCTATGGTGTCTAAGGCCTCATCCCAGGAAACCGGGACAAATTTGCCATCCACTTTAACCAGAGGAGTTGTCAGCCTTTTGTCGCTGTGTACATAATCCCAGCCAAAACGGCCCTTAATGCAGAGCTGTTTGCCGTTGACTGGACTCTCCGGGTTGGAGGCAACACCTGCGATCTTGCCATCCTTCACCAGCAGGTCGAAGTTGCATCCAGTACCACAGAAGGGGCAGGTGGTTCTGACCCTTTTATACTCCCATCTGCGTCCTTTGCCCACCATCTGTTTTTCTGTCAGAGCTCCGGTGGGGCACACCGCCACACAGTTGCCGCAATAAACACAGTCTGATTCCGCTAAACTGGTGTCTCCAAAGGGCCCCACTTTGGTTTTGAATCCGCGGTAAGCGAAGTCAATAATGTCCTTGCAGGTCATTTCTGCGCAGGCTCTGATACACCGTCCGCAGAGGATGCATTTGTTGAGGTCCCGGACGATAAAGGGGTTATTGTCTTCCAGTTCATAGCTGTGTTTTTCGGGATTGATGAAAGGACTCTCTTTAACCCCATACTCATAGCAGTATTCTGCCAGCTTGCAATCGCCCATTTTTTCACAGGATAGGCAGTCCAGCGGGTGGTTGGCGATCAGCAGCTCTAATATAGTTTTGCGGGCCTCAATAATTTGAGGTGTATTAGTGCGCACAACCATACCATCAGTTGCCATTGTTACACAGGATGCGGGAAGATTGCGCATGCCCTCAATTTCCACAATACAAAGTCTGCAGGCTCCTACTGCAGTCAGGTCCGGGTCATGGCAGAGCCTAGGTATATGGATTCCCAGCTGTTCTGCTGCCTCAAGGACAGTTGTCCCAGCAGGAACCTGAACTTCTTGTCCATCAATCGTCAGCTTGACAAGTTCCATTTTTCATCCCTCCTTAATGCATTATTGGAATATTCAAACTTAATTGATGGCTCACCTAAAAATTGGTTTACCCTTTTCCCCGCTGGATATCTTTTGTGCAATGGTTTCGATCTGGTAGGTTATTGTGTAATAGGGTTTCATGGCATGATTCTTGGTATGATTATTCAAAGGAATATCTGTTAGAGCAAAAAAAAGACCTTCGGTTGTCTTTCCTCCCGCCCAAGAGGAAAGACAACCCAAATTTATAGGGAAAAGGAATGTGAGCAAAGTTAATACTACTCCCGGGCACCACCTCCTGTAATAAATTAAGCAGCCGGAGTGGGAGAACACCTCGGCTGGTAAGTTCGGCCATTAGTCCTTTCCGCACTGGGAGGCGCACCCGTTTCTAGGCATACCCTATTGATCCGATCCCCATAGCAGCTAAGGCCCCAGGAAATTGGATGCGGAGTATATTCAATTATGTTTGAATATATACTTATTTATGTTTGTTACGATAGTAATTCTCCAAATAGCCAGAAATTCCTTCCCGATTTTAAAAAAACATAAAAACTGTAAATAACATTTCGTCTTTCTTAATATCTGAGGAAATAATGAAAAAGGAACCGTGAATACTAGAAAATTCCGGAAGGATTCAGGTCAGGAAAACAGAACTTATTAAGAGCATGCAAGAAACAGTAAAAGATCACGCAGCAGTAATAATAATTGAAAGTAGGAGAAGTATTGGAGGATAAGTATTTAATCGAAGGTGGTACAACACTTCATGGGAGTGTTTGCATCAGCGGCTCTAAAAACGCCAGCCTACCGCTGCTTGCAGCCTCTCTTCTCACAGCAGATAAATGTGTATTCAAAGGTGTTCCACAGCTATTAGATATCAGAAATATGGTAAAGATGCTTTCTGGCTTAGGTGCCCAGGTAAACCATCAGGGCGGTCAGATGGTAATCCAGGCCCGTGAATTGCGGGAGACAGAAAAGCTCCATCTTTATGCCAGGAAAATGAGGGCATCCTTTTTATTGTTGGGCCCGCTATTGGTGCGGCTTGGTGAAGTCTGCCTTCCTTTGCCAGGAGGCTGTGCCATCGGCTCAAGGCCGGTTGACCTGCATTTAAAAGGGCTGAGCGCCTTAGGTGCTCGTTTTCAGATGGAAAAGGGCTATATCAGGGCATCAGCAGGGGAGCTGCGGGGATGTGATGTTACTCTCAGCTATCCCAGTGTAGGGGCAACGGAAAACATCATGATGGCAGCAGCTGCTGCTCAAGGAAAAACCAGGATAATCAATGCCGCTATGGAGCCGGAAATAGTTGATCTGGCTGATTTTTTGAATAAAATGGGGGCCCGGGTGACCGGTGCCGGGACCAGGGTCATCGAGGTGGAGGGAAAACCGGAACTGCATGGTGCAGCACATACTGTGATCCCCGACCGGATTGAAGCAGGTACCTATATGATCGCCGCTGCTGCAACCGGTGGACAGGTCCATCTGCAGAGGGTGGCCCCTGAACACCTGCGGGCAGTGATCGATAAGTTGCGTGAGGCAGGGGTTACCATTGAAGAAGGGAATAATGAACTGCTGATAAAAGCTGGGCGCAAGATGCATTCCCTTAAGATCACTACAGGCCCTTACCCTTCTTTTCCAACAGATCTGCAGCCCCAATTTGCTGTTCTTTTATCAGTTGTGCCAGGTGAGAGCACCATTACAGAGACAGTTTTCGAAAACCGGTTTTTGTACACAAGGGGCCTGCAGCAGATGGGGGCACAGATCAGGGTTGATGGCTGTACTGCCCGCATACGGGGGACAAAAAGCCTTATTCCCGCACAGGTTGAGGCTACCGATTTGAGGGCTGGCGCAGCATTGGTGATCGCGGGATTAATAGCACCCGGGAGAACGGAAATAAGCGGTGTTTATCACCTGGACCGGGGTTATGAAAAGCTGGAGGTCAAATTGGCATCTTTGGGGGCGAAGATCAGCCGGGTAGCTGATCAGGCAGCAAACCTCTAATCCTGTATTGCAAGGCTTTTCCAATTGGGTGTCCTGGAATCTGTGGTGTTTTTTATTGTTTGCGTCTTTTTGAATTGTTCAAATTGTTCCCTTACATAGGGGTTTTCTATCAGGAATTGATTAAAGATATCCAGCAGCTGCAGAGTGTGCAGGCTGATATTGTGCTCGATCAGCTCGGTTTCCACCAGGAGGTTTTCTCCTACCCCTAGGAATTTAAGAAAGGTTTCCACTGTGTTGTGCCTTTCCAGTAAGAATTTACCTATTTCTTTTCCGCTCTCTGTAAGGAAGATGATTCCGTATTTTTTATAGTGAAGCAGATCAAGTGCTGTCAGTTTCTGCACCATTTTGGTTGCTGAGGGTGCCCGCACATTAAGCAGAGCGGAAAGGGTTGAAATGCGGACATAGCCGTCTTTAAGGCTTGACCGGTAGATCATCTCCAGATAATCTTCCATAGCCGGTGTCAGTGTCCTTTTCTTTTGTTCGAGCAGTTGATAGCCGCGCACTGTATGAAAGTTTTTTTTCATTTTACCACCACCCTTTGTTTAATCTTATTAATCCGCTTTTTCTATCTATACCAAAGAAGGCTTCCAGATCTTGGTTGTCTTATCGCTTTTTTGTTCGTTTACCCAGTATGTCATGAGAGCAGTGGGTTTAAAAGAAATAGATGCAAGCTAATTAGCTGGAAGAAAACACATCAAGGGCGTCAATGGTGATTCTCGGCTTTGAAAAGCTGGGAGGAACTTGAAACAAATGCCTTTAGGAGTGATTGAAGTAAAGTCTGTTTCCAAAAGAGGAAAAAGGGGTTAAAGAATAGAAGATAAATAAAAAGGTATTATCTTTTTTCTAAACCCTCTTTCTAAATGATATAGATATTCCTTCCCCAGTAGGGTCCGCTTTGTTTTAAAATTATGATATCAGCTATAAGAGAAATAGCACGTCAATTAATATTAAGAATTATTTAGAAACCGCGTTCACTTCATTTGCTTAAGGAGTACATCAAGGAAGGGTATTCTCATCTTTAGGGAACTGTATGGTGGCTGTGGAAAAACAGAATGCAGCTGTCAAATAGGTTAAGCAACAGTCAAGTGCTCAACAACCATAAATACTGTTTCGTCATTATACACTCCTCATCCCTGGACAAGAAAAACATAAATATCAATAAAATATCGATAAAATATATAAACCCTGTGATAATCTGCGGTATACCATATTGTAATAATTATCAAATCTAAGAGAGTGATAAAAATGGACGAGTAGTAAAAATAAGACATTGGTTTGATCAAGGGACCTCAATATGTTGTTCAATTCCTGAAATATTGACCACTATTATATTCAGGATGGAAATATTAAGGGAGCTAATCTCAGATAGTAAAACAGTTGTAATATTGATTACCATAGGCTTCTGAATAGGGGGTCTGTTTTATAATGGTGATCTGTGGAAATATAGGAGTAGTTGCCCGTGACAGAATGGTTAACCTCGTTCGCAAAGTTGCCACCGAAATACCACGTTTTAATAACTTTAAATTCACATATTTTGAGGGAAAGTTTGCGCACTCTTTTGAAGTAATCAATAAGGTAGTTGATGATATTGATCTTTTTTTATGCGGACATGGACATAGCAGGCTGATAGAGGAGTGGTTTCCAAATAAGCCGGTTGTTGTGATAGATCCTTTACCTTTTGATATTTTGTCAGCGATTTTGGAAGCTGCAAAAATAGATCATATAGTAAATATAATAAACACATATGAGTTTATAGAACTAGAAGATGTGAAAGAAATACTGAGGAGCGATATTAATATTTCTCAATATAGATTTAAAGATGATAGTGAGCTAAAAGAGCTATTGGAATTTATTAGAAGGAAAGGTGGAAAAGCGGTTGTAGGAGGTACCTCAGTAAATGAACTGGCCCCGGCTTATGGGCTAAAACCCTTTTATTATTACTCAGAGAAGGCTGTTAAGGATGCAATTGTGGATGCAACCAACTTAGTGCTTTTAAAGTTCGAACAAAAGTTGCGTCAAGAAAATATTAATAAACTGATTGATTTAAGTAATGTTGGCTTAATGGTAGTCGATGAAAATCAAAAAGTTCAATATATCAATAATAGTGCGCTCAAGATGTTAAACCGCACTAGTGCAAATACCGTAGGTATTGATATAAAAAGGATTTTACCAGATATAGAACTCAGTGAACTGGAAGAACACGGCAAGATATTAGATATAAATAATAAACAGTTGCTTTGCGATGCTAATATTTTCGATCCCGAGAATTCTGTTTATCGTTTTCAAGAGGTAAATCAGGTAGAAAGCGCAAGCTACAAGATAAGACGCCAAATGTTAACCAAGCCTGCAACAGCAAAGTATCATTTTTATGATATAGTTGGTAGCAAGCTGGAGCCTACTAAAGAAATAGCCCGTTCCTATGCCATATCATCTGATGCTAATATCTTAATTGTTGGGCCAACAGGCATCGGTAAAGAGTTATTCGCTTCTAGTATTCATAATTGCAGCAAAAGAGCTAATGAACCCTTTGTACCGATTAATTGTGCGGCATTACCTGAAAACCTGTTGGAGAGTGAATTGTTCGGTTATGAGGGTGGAGCTTTTACCGGTGCAAAAAAACATGGGAAAAAAGGGTTAATAGAACTGGCGCATAAAGGTACGCTTTTTTTAGATGAGATTGGAGAAATGCCTGTTTCAGTGCAGGCTAAGCTCTTGAGAGTATTGCAGGAAAAAGAAGTTTTACATGTGGGTGGAGAGGAACTTATTCCTGTTGATATCCGAGTTATTGCAGCTACCAACCGTGATCTCGAGGAATGTATCAAAAATAAGACCTTTAGACCTGACCTATATTATCGCTTATCAACACTTATACTTGAGATCCCCCCCCTGTCGGCTAGACCTGAAGATGTCCCAGAACTGATAGATTATTATACCAAATCTGAGCCTATCTCTGAGATCAGTAAGCAAATTATAAAGGATGTTCTTTGTCAGGTATATAGAAACTATAATTGGCCAGGAAATGTCAGGGAATTACAAAATATTGTGGAACGAGTTATTACTTATCTAAGATATACTTCAAAAGAAAACATGCCTGCTAAAGATTTGGTGAAAGATTTGACTGTATTTTTGAAAGGGGCCAAAAATAATATAGAGATATCCTATGATACTGATTTTACTACATTGGAAAGAACAACAAGCAATAAAATCAGCAAAGATATGATTAAAAAAGCCTTGAATTCTGTAGGTGGGAATAAAACTAAAGCAGCGAAGTTATTGGGGATTAGCAGATCAACATTATGGAGATATCTAAAAAATTAAGGAGTTTCTTAAAGCAAATCATTATATAAATTGCCAATTAAAATGAGCCACCCGGAGTGTACATCTCGCTGACTAGATAATCGGCGCGATTATGCCTCCGGGAAAGTGTTTTATTTGGGTTCTTTAACAGTCTTTTTGGAAGCTCATACCCTATGTCTTAAACCGGTGATCTTTTTAGCCTCATTTTATGGGAGTCCACTGCCCGGTAACACAGACCCTTCATTGTTTCTGTTTCTTTCATCCCTCCATCTATCCGCATATGGTATGTATATTTTTCGGCAATCCCGCAAAACAGATCATCAATCGTTTCAATGTATTATAAGTAAAACGATACTGTTTTATATAAAACAGGTGTTGAAACAGTTATTATGCCTTCAAATTTTGGGATAATACAGTGTTATATGCAATTGAACATAAGTAAAATTGTTGGCATGGATCTTGCGTAACTAATAAGATGACTGGTATTAAAGAGATTTCGTTGAAAACAGCGGAAAAATTCTTTTTAATACCAGGATTAATAAAATAACAAGGAGGTATTCTTAAAACCGTGGCACTCTCACCAAGGATTGAGTCGTTTAAGAAAAATCATAAGGTCAAACATTTTTGGAAGGAGGGTTATGTAGAGCCGGTTTACATTTCAATCTGGCGTTCTCGTATTTTCACCAGAGTATGGAAGGAAACAGAAGGCGAACCGACTTCGGTCAGAAAGGCAAAATGTGTTGCAGCCTATCTACGAGAAGTTCCGATCTTTATCAGAGATGACGAAATCATCGTAGGGTTTTATGCCGAAGATCCTTTAGCTTTGCCAGTTTGTATAGAAGCAGTGGATCAAAGCATTGTCAGAAAAATGATTGCTCAAGGCCATGTGAAAGAAGATGAAATTGAAGAATGGGAAGAAATTCTCGATTACTGGAAAGACAGGGGAGTCCAAAAATTATTAACCGCTCGTTTGACAGATGAAGAATTAAAAATAGCCTCAGCTGACCATGCATTTATGGAAGTTTTGCCTACACAGTATACTTCTCGTTCCCAGGCAGAATATGATCTTCCATTAGGGAAAGGGCTTCTCGGAATTAAAAAGATTTTAGAAGAAAAATATGCAAATTTAATTGAAGAAAGGGAAGCCTCTGTTGGTGGTACAGAGTATCTTGAAATCAATGACAAGTTGAACGATCTCAAAGCCATGATGATAACAATAGATGCAGTTATCGACTGGGCTAATCGTTATGCTGACTTAGCAGAACAGAAGGCTAAGGAAGAGAAGAACGAGCAGAGGAAAAAAGAGCTTCTAGCGATAGCTGAAAGGTGCCGTCATGTTCCCGCAAATCCGGCCAGGAACTTTGCTGAAGCAGTGCAAAGCCAGTGGTTCTGCTTCCTTGTTGTACAGATGATTGAACACTTATCTCATGGTACTTCTGTGAGGATAGACCAGATATTCTGGCCTTGGTATGAAAAAGATGTCCTTATCGACAAGACTTTGTCAAGACAGGAAGCTCTGGAAATAATGGAAGAGCATATCCTAAAAATTGATGAATTGGGACGCCCGCTGCCAGATGCTTGGAGAAAGAGTATCCAGGGCAATAACTTCCTGGGCACTTATACCATTGGCGGGACTAAACCCGATGGTACCGATGCCTGCAATGACTTGACCCTTCTTATCTGTGAAGCGATGGATGAGCTGTGGCTTAACCATCCTGACTTCAAATTCAGATGGCATCCAGATGCAGATCCAAAATGTGTAGAAAAAGTACTGGACCTGCAGAGAAGAGGTTTGGGACAGCCCTCTATTAAAAATGAAAGAGTAACAATTGAAAGCTTACAGAAACACTATGGGTTTACTGAAGAAGAAGCCAGAAGCTGGGCGGTTGTTGGTTGTATTTCTCCTGCACCGACTCTCAACTGGGGTAGAGCGCGTAGAGATGCTTGGACAGTCTATCCGGCAAAAGTCCTCGAATTAACTCTCTTTAACGGTATTAACCCGACTACTGATGAGGATATCGGTATTAAAACAGGTGATGCTACAGAATTTAAGTCTTTTGATGAACTTTTTGAAGCCTACAGAAAACAGTTTGAGTGGGTTATGAAGCTGTCTGCACGCATTAAGACAATTGGCGAAGACTGCATGAACAAATTATGTAAGCGGCCATTCCTGTCTACATTATTCAGGCGCTCCATCGAGGCTTGCAGGGATATTATGGATGCTCCGGATAAGGGTATGCCATGGGTTAATATACCTGGAGCTGTAGACTCTGTTGATTCATTAATCGCTTTGAAGAAATTAGTATTTGAAGAAAAGAAATATACCATGGAAGAGGTGCTAAAAGCACTGAAAGCCGACTGGGAAGGCTATGAAGAAATGAGACAGGATTTCATCAATGCTCCCAAATACGGCAATAATGATCCCTACGCCGATGAAATCGCCAGAGATACATATAATATGTATGCTGACGAGATGAAAAAAGTAAAAGATATTAATAATCAGGCGCCACAGCCGTCTGGCCTTATCATCACCTGGATGTTCTCTACAGCAGATAAGGTTGGGGCTTTGCCAAACGGGCGTAAAAAAGGCGACTACCTGACTGATGGTGGCTGCAGCCCGCATGCTGGCTATGACAAGAACGGGCCTATGGCAGCAATATTATCAGCATCTAAGCTTGACTTCTCAAAGCAAAAGGCACAGATCTTCAACCAGAAGTTATCACCTTCCTGTGTTGAAGGCGAAGTCGGCATGAAAAAGTTCAATGATTATGTAAAATCAATCATGGATCTGGGCTTGGAAATGGTGCAGTTTAATGTAGTGGATGCTGCAACCCTCAGAGATGCCCAAGCCCATCCAGAGAAATACCCGAATCTCGTTGTTAGGATCTCAGGATATAACGCGAACTTTGTAGAACTAGACAAATTTGTGCAGGATGCTGTTATTGAACGGACAGAGCATATTCTGTAAAATACCCCCGAAATACAGCTGTAGAGTCTTGGGGAAATATCCCCAAGACTCTACTAAAAGCTGTAATCGGCTAAAGCTGTCCTGCACAGTGAGGAGGCTATAATGAGTAAACATGGCTTTATTACGAATTTTCAAGACTTTGCGGTCCACGATGGTTTTGGACTGCGGGTACTATTATTTCTAAAGGGATGCCCTTTAAGGTGTACTTGGTGCCAGAATCCTGAAGCAATATCTACTGAATATGAA
Organism: Syntrophomonadaceae bacterium; assembly: GCA_012516535.1. GTDB lineage: Bacteria > Bacillota > DSM-12270 > Thermacetogeniales > Thermacetogeniaceae > DTU068. The sequence goes on from JAAYWP010000037.1 coordinate 11,400, forward strand.
CTTATGTTTCATCCAAAGCTATGCAAAGGTTGTGGCAAATGCCTCGAGGTTTGTGAGGTAAAAGCTATTAACAATGATGGAACGGAAAAAGTTGATAGAAGCAAGTGTAATAAATGTATGAAATGTACCTATGTTTGCCCGACAGGAGCGTTGGCCCGCAAGGGTAAATGGATATCCTCTGATGAGGTGGTTCAAACTTTTATTGATTACAAACCCTTTTTCGATAACTCAGATAAAGGTGGCATTACTTTATCTGGCGGAGAACCTCTTTTTCAGCCAGAGTTTGCAATTGATATACTGCAGAAATGCCGCGAAAAGGGTATTCATACAGCTATGGAAACATGCGGTTACGCAAATTATTCAGTTGTATCGGAAGTAGTTAAGCATCTGGATCTGTTAATGTACGACATTAAACATATGGATGAGATAAAGCATAAAAAGGGAACCGGAGTGTCTAATAAAAAGATACTTGAAAATCTCGCTAATATAAGGCGCGACTTCCCTGACCTTGAGATATTTATCAGAATTCCGTTAATTCCGGGATTTAATGATGATGAGGAGAATATAACTCAAACTGCGAAATTCTTGGCATCGATCGGTATTGATAAGTTAGACATACTGCCTTTTAATTTTTTAGCAGACGCCAAATACAACGCTTTGGGGATAGAATGGAGACATAAGCGAGATGAGCGCCAGGATGATGAGCACCTACAAAAATTAGCGGAAAAAGCGAAGTTATATGTGCCTGATGTGACCATCGGTGGATTGCGTTAGCTTTGGGTATAGAAGTTTTGGCCACTCACCTATTTAGGCGATACGCAGCTTGTATAGCTATATTAGGAGGCGAATTTCCATGAGGGAAATCAGTACGGAGGTTATTAAAGAAACTGTAAAGGATCTGTTTATCAAAATTAACTATGACATTGGTGAAGATGTTCTTGCAGCTCTGAAAGAAGGCCTTGAAAAAGAGGAATCGGAAACAGGTCGGGCCATCCTGGAACAGATTCTTGAGAATGACAAAATAGCCGCCACAGAACGGATCGCAATGTGTCAAGACACAGGATTTTCTATTATCTTTGTCAAACTGGGCCAAGATGTGCGTATAACAGGTGGGGATTTCAATGAGGCAATTAATCAGGGAGTTCGTGAAGCGTATCAAGAGGGATATTTAAGAAAATCGGTGGTTGATGACCCGCTCTTTGATCGTAAGAACACCAAGGATAACACACCTGCGATAATATATGTGGAAATGGTCCCAGGCGACAAAATTCATATAGAGGTTACTGCCAAGGGCGGCGGAAGCGAAAATATGAGTGCTATGAAGATGCTTACACCCTCGCAGGGTGAACAGGGTGTTCGGGATTTTGTAATAGGCACAGTAAGTAACGCAGGACCTAATCCCTGCCCGCCAATTATAGTAGGTGTTGGAATCGGTGGAACCATTGAGAAGTGTGCACTGCTCGCTAAAAAAGCCACACTGCGCAAGTTGGGAGAACATAATCCAGACCCGCGTTATGCCCAATTAGAAAAGGATTTGCTGGAGGAAATAAACAAACTGGGGATCGGCCCTGGTGGCCTTGGGGGGAGAGTAACCGCACTAGCGGTCAACATAGAACATTTCCCGGCTCACATTGCTTCTTTGCCTGTTGTAGTAAATATTTGCTGTCACGCCGCTCGGCATGGCGAAGCAGTGATATGAGGGGAGGGAGCAATATGACAAAACAATATAAAAAAATAACTACACCATTAACTGATGAAGTGGTAAAGAGCCTGAAGGCGGGAGATAATGTTCTGATCAGCGGTGAAGTTTATACGGCACGTGATGCTGCACATAAAAGGTTTATTAGCTGTATTAAGGAAGGAAAAGAACTGCCCATCGACTTAAACGGCAAGGTTATTTATTATGTAGGCCCAGCACCAGCTAAGCCAGGTTATGTATGTGGTTCTGCAGGCCCCACAACCAGTGGGCGTATGGATAGCAACACACCACCGCTGTTGGATAGAGGACTAAAAGGAATGATCGGCAAGGGTCTGCGTTCTCCTGAAGTGGTAGAGTCCATGAAAAAGAATAAAGCTGTCTATTTTGCTGCAACCGGTGGAGCTGCTGCCTTGATAGCGAAAAGTATTAAAAAAGTAGAGTTGGTCGCTTACGAGGATCTGGGAACAGAAGCAGTGCGGAAAATGGTAGTGGAAGATCTCCCGGTAACAGTTGTAATAGACTCTGAAGGCAACAATCTTTATGAAACCGGTCCTGTTAAATATAAAAGATAATTTAATATTGGATATATAAAACTGAGAAGTATAAACTCTTTCAGTAACTGTTGTTAAGCGATTGCTATGCAGTCTATTTGGAACGCTGAAACTATGGTCAAATACAGTGTGTTTAATTATTGAAATCAAATAAAAACTCTTTGATGAGGAGGATAATGAAGAATGCCTTCTAATGATGAGCGTCTATCCAAAGCAAATAAACCAGCAGAGGATGCCTTGAAACTCCATCCATTTTACCGTGGTAAAATGCAAACATTGCCACGATGTGCAGTTAGAAGTATGGACGACTTTGCTATCTGGTATACACCTGGAGTTGCTGCACCTTGTAAGGAGATCAATAAAAATAAGGATCTTGTTTATGACTATACCTGTAAGTGGAATACAGTGGCTGTTATTTCTGATGGTACTAGAGTATTGGGCCTGGGAGATATTGGCCCGGAAGCCGCTATGCCTGTTATGGAAGGTAAGGCCCTGCTCTTCAAATATCTGGGCGGTGTAGATGCTGTGCCAATTTGTCTGGATACCAAGGATCCGGACGAGTTTATTCAGACGGTGAAATATCTTCAGCCTTCCTTTGGCGGTGTTAATCTGGAGGACATTTCTTCCCCTAAATGCTTTTATATCCTTGAGCGTCTGCGCAATGAGATGGAAATACCTGTCTGGCATGATGACCAGCAAGGAACAGCAGCAGTTACTTTAGCTGGTTTGATTAATGCCCTTAAACAAGTCGGCAAAAAATTGGATGAAGTTAAAATAGCTATGATCGGAGCAGGAGCTGCTAACATTCGTATTGCAAAAGTGTTGATTAAAGCTGGCGTTACTCCAGGTAACATATATATGACTGATGTTAACGGAATCCTCAATCCTGAGCGCACCGACTTAAAAGATAATAAAGAGACTTGGGAGTTATGTACAATAACTAACGCTGAAGGCCGTACAGGTGGGAATGCAGAAGCGATTAAGGGAACAGATGTGGTTATCGCGTTATCTGCACCAGGTCCGGGTATTATCAAAAAGGAATGGATAAGTACTATGGCTGACGAAGCCGTTGTCTTCGCTTGCGCTAATCCTATTCCAGAAATCTGGCCATGGGAAGCCAAAGAAGCCGGAGCCAGGATTGTAGTCACTGGACGCTCCGACTTCCCCAACCAGGTTAATAATTCTCTGGGTTTCCCTGCTATCTTCCGTGGTGCCCTGGATGTCAGAGCGAAAACCATCACCGATGAGATGTGCATAGCTGCTGCTTATGCATTAGCTAATTTCGCAGAAGAAAAAGGATTGCTTAAAGATGATTACCTCTTACCGACAATGGAAGATTGGGAAGCCTTCCCCATGGAGGCGGCTGCTGTTGGAGTAAAAGCAGTTGAGCAGGGAGTGGCGAGGATTGAACGAAGTTATGACGAGTTATACAATATGGCGTTAAATTCTATTAAAGAGGCTCAAGAGATGACTCGATTATTAATGAGAGAAGGGCATATAGCAAAGGCACCGAAATAAGTAGAGCTCTTACATACGCTACATAAAATAATGGATCATTGAAAGGAAAATGTGTCACAATAATGGTCAATATAAGAAACAAAGAAGTTTTTTATAATCTAATTTGAATAGTATGTAAGCGTCGAAAACAGTGATTTAAACTGTTTTCGACGCATTTTTGTTTGCATTTGGGCTGTTTCGTTCAATAGGAATGGGTAAATTTTAAAAATCTTTCTTAATTGGAGATTGTCTAAATATAACAGCTGCAATTAAGTCAGTTAATTGTTATTGTTTCATTAGATGTTTCATCTAAAACAGTATTATACAAAATAGTTTTAAACGAAACAGTTGTTTATCACAGGTTTGCTTAGTTTTGTGCTAAATTCCCGAAATAAACGTGTTTAGAGGAATGGCACGGTATTTGCGTATTAAATATTGTGAAAAAATTCATCACGATGAGAAGATATGCAAGCTTCTAATGAAATGGCCCTAAGGATTTGGGTGAAAGGTTGTTGAAGGGGGTGCTTAATAGTAGTTATTGCTTCTTTACGCAGCTAATACCAGTAAAAAAGTAAGGAGGTTATGCCATGAAGTATGATCTAGTAATCAAAAATGGGATTGTATGCACTGAAAAAGGCATGTTCCACGGTGGTTTGGCTATTAAAGATGGTATTATTCAATCCTATGTTATTGATGCGGATCTGACGAAAGCAGAGAGGTACTATGATGCAAAGGGAAACCTTATTTTCCCTGGTGTTGTGGAATGCCATGCACATTTAGGTAACCGCACGCGGACAAATGAGAGTGTGAACGAAGACCTCTATACAGAAACAAGAGCTGCTGCTCAAGGTGGTATTACTACATGCAATTCAACAACTCTAAAAGGTACTTTGCCTCTACATACTTATTACGAACTTGCACAAGAAAATATCGCAAATATATATACCAATTTTAAGTTCACTGTAGCCCCCGCTAGTGATGCTCAATTTGCGGAAATGGAGGATCTGGTAAAAACCGGTGGCCCATGTGCGTTTAAGTTATATTTGGGCTATAGAGGCGAGAGCGCAAGAATGTTTGGCATGGATGAAACCGGCTTTGACACCGGAAAAATGTATTGGGCATTTTCACAGATTGCCAAAATCGGGCCTCCTGCTTTTGCCATAATCCATGCTGAGGACCCCAGTATATTCGAACTAGTGACAGCAGAAGTAAAAAAAGAGCTAAAGGAAAAACCAACTGACAATTTAATTGCTGCTTACAACAAAGCAAGACCTAGCCTTTGTGAAGTAGTTGATATTTGCAAAGCTGCCATAATTGCCAATGAGGTTGGATGCCCCCTTTATATAGCACATATCTCCGCAAAAGAATCCGTAGATCAAGTCGCTTACTTCCTAAAACGCGGTTTTGATATAACTGTTGAAACATGTCTCCACTATTTACTGCTTTCTTGTGATGATGATGTCTTTGTTAATAATGAGGATTACTGCAAATTTGCAAAAGTTAACCCGCCTATCCGTGGAGACGCAGATAGAGAAAGATTATGGCAGGCTATCAGAGAAGGAATCATCACTTGCGTCGGAACAGACAGTGTTGCTTACACAAGAAAACAAAAACTGGAGCCGGATTTCTGGGATACTATTTGCGGATGTGGAGATGCCTATTATTGCTTGCTGCCATTGATGTTCAGTGAAGGAGTTAACAAAAATAGGATCTCACTCGATACGCTAAGAAAAATACTGTGCGAAAACCCAGCAAAAAGATATGGGATCTATCCTCAGAAAGGTACATTAAACATAGGATCAGATGCTGATATCACGATCATTGATCCGAACAAAGAAATGGTAATCGACTATCAGGAGAGTGAAAGCTCAAACGAATTCAGTCTCTATCAGGGTTGGAAAGTCAAGGGTGTTCCTGTAGCTACATTTGTCAATGGTTATTTGGTAGCGGAAAACATGAAGATTGTTGATGAAACACCACATGGCAAACTAGTTCATCATAACCTTAAGACCTCTAAAATCGTTTAATAGCAAAAAAACCCGGCTAAACAAAGTTTAGCCGGGGCTACATAGTAAATAGGAATGATGTCTCTGTACCATCACTTGAATGTTTGTTGTTCGGAAGTGCTCATTAGTAACAATCGTCTCAAAACTAAATTGTACCATTTAATTACTGAAAATGCAATTCCGCATTATTGCTGATTCCTGAAATTAATCAGAGCTCGACAGGAGGGAAGAGCGAATGTCTACTGGTTTTCCGAAATTTGTTGTCTCCGGTAATAGCTACCAAAAAGGGGTTATGTACGGAGAGCAAGCTAAAGATAGAATTGAAAAAAGCGTTGCTTTTTACAATTCAACATTTAAAAAACGGAATATCAGTGATGAGATGTTAGCCAAACTGGTAGAGAAATTTAGAAAGATTATTGAAAGGGAGTACCCTGAACAGTATCAACAAATAAAGGGTATTGCTGAAGGAAGCGGCATTCCTGTTGAACAGATAATCGCCCTCAATTGCAGGAGCGAAATATTACAAACTGCCAGGTTGATGGCTCCGGAATGTACAGTTTTTGCTGCGATGCCTGAAGCCACTGCGAACGGACACGCCTACTGCGGCCAGAACTGGGACTGGTATCCGGAATGTGCGGAATTTGCCATCGTTCTGGAAGCACAAAATGATGATGGTCCAGATTGCCTCATCTTCGTAGAGGCAGGAATGCTGTGCAGAAATGGTATGAACAGCGTAGGTATCGGTGTTTGTGGCAACGGGCTGACTGCCAAAGGGGATGCACAACAGGAGGGTATACCTATTCCCCTTGTACGCCGCAGCATCCTCGAGAGCAAATCTTATGGCTATGCCGTTGAAATATTATTATGCTCTCAGAGGGCTTCTTCTGCCAATTACATTTTAGCCGATAAAGCAGGGGTTGCAATTAATTTTGAGCTGACACCGAATGATTTCTTCCAAATGTACCCGGAAAATGGAATCCTTGCACATGCTAATCATTTTATCGCTGGCAGGGGTTTTGTAGAAGATGTTTTTGTCAAAGTATTCCCCGATTCTGTCTATCGATACCTAAGAGCTAAAGAAATTCTAAATGCGGCAGCCCCCAAAATCACTCTTGATGATATTAAAGCAATGTTTTCAGATCATTTTGGATATCCAAGGTCTATCTGCAGGCACTTTGAGGAAAAAGGCGGAGTTGGCCAGTATGAAACAGTTGCTTCCATTATCATGGATTTAACAGCAGGCATTCTGTACGTCAGCAATGGCCCACCCTGTGAGAATGAATATCATGAATATACATTCTCTAAAAAGTAAACAGTTGCGTAACATCAATATCGGATCAGATCTGAATGGCTGTTAGATAATGATTTAGCACAGCTCAGATAGTTATTAAGCTATATGGTCTTGAAAATTGTTATAAAAGCAAAAGGAAAAGAACAGGAGGATAGAAATGGCTGCTACAGCTACAGACAAAAGCGGAAACTCAATGTGGAGAGTTGGTTTATCCAGCTTACTCGGTACAACTATGGAGTTTTATGATTTCCTAGTTTATGGTACAATGGCTGCCCTTGTTTTCGGTGATATTTTCTTCCCCGAGGCTGGCAGTAGTATTGTTGCCTTGCTGTATTCCTACGCAACCTTTGCGATCGGTTTTTTTGGTCGTCCTATTGGTGGAATGATCTTTGGACACTATGGAGATAAATTAGGGCGTAAATTGATGTTGGTTGTCACCATGACGGTCATGGGTGTGGCGACTATAGCGATCGGTTGCTTGCCAACTTATGCCCAAGTAGGAGTATTGTCTCCCATTTTACTGATTGTTTGTCGCTTAGTCCAAGGCCTTGCCCTGGGTGGTGAATGGGGCGGTGCAGCATTAATGGTTATGGAATCCGCTCCTGACGGAAAACGCGGCATGTGGAGCAGCTTGACACAGATGGGTGCTTCTTTCGGCATGATCTTATCAACAGGTATGGTTGCCCTGGTAACGCAGTTGCCAAATGAGGCCTTTATGGCTTGGGGTTGGCGTGTCCCGTTTTTGTTTAGTGTAGTGCTGATTGTTTTAGCTCTTTATGTCCGCTCTACCCTTAAAGAATCAAGAGTATTTGAGCAGATGAAAGAGGATAAAAAAGAAGCTAAAATGCCTCTTATCGAAGTATTCAAAAAACAACCAGGGGCTGTTATTAAGACCGCAGGCATTGGTGCCACAAACAACGTGTCCTATTATTTCGTAGCTACTATTGCGCTTTCATATGGTACTACACAACTCGGTTTCCCAAGATCTACCATGGTTAATGCTCTGCTTGTAGTATCAATTGTCTACTTATTTACACTACCTCTCTTTGCAACTTTGACAGACACATTCGGGAGAAAGAAGATCATTGGGTTGGGTATCATCTTGGTGGGTCTTTTTGCCTTCCCGTATTTCAAAATGCTTGAGACCGGCAATTTCTTCCTCATTGGCTTAGCCATGACCCTGATGCTGGCTGTATTTCAATCCATGGTCTATTCGTCTCAGGCGGCTTTCTTCCCGGAACAGTATGATCCTCGGTATCGCTACACCGGTGCCTCGCTATCCACTAACTTAGCTACATCAATATTTGGCGGAACATGCCCCTTTATTGCCACTGCATTGTCAGGAGCAGCCGGTGGGGCTAGCTGGCCGATGTCCTTGTATTTGGTCTGTATATGCATTATGAGCTTTATTTGCCTGTACTTTACTAAAGAAACTTATAAAGCTGATGTCACTGAGTATCAGGCAGATAAACTTGAGGCTTAAATACAAACAGTTACATAACTGAATAAGTGTAACAGTTCCAGAAACTAAAGAAGGCTCCCGGCTGAACTCAGTTCAGCCGGGATATCCTCTTCGACATTAATACCGACTATGAAGAGCGAATCATAATTAAGGAGGAACAGCTCATGACACAGGTTAATAACACTGTCAGGAAGAGTTCTCCCCATTTAGATAAACTTGCGGAGTTCATTGCAGAGGCAAAGTATGAAGACCTGGATCAAAAAACAATAGACCATACAATTAAGGTGCTTTATGACACTACAGGAGTTCAATTTCGCGGTTCTATTGAGCCGGAGGTCAGCAAATTTATCGAATCATTGCCTAAAACAACTGATCAGCCGGCTTCATTAATAGCTCCTAATTTTCCTAAGACCGATTATCTTTGGGCAGCAATGGCTAATGGCACAGAGGGTATTTTCATGGAATTAGATGAGGGCCACCGCCCTACAGGCCATCCTGGTATTCATGTTATCCCGGCTGCATTAGCAGTCGCTGAAAAACTGAATGCTTCCGGCAAAGACCTAATATTAGCTGTGGTTCTCGGCTATGAAGTGGCTGCCAGAATCAGCAATGGCTTAAAACTGAAGCCGGGCATTCATCCCCATGGACATATCGGTACGGTTGGAGCCGCGGCTGCCTGCGGAAAACTTATGGGATTTAATGCGGAACAGATTAAAGAAGCGATGAATTGTGCGGCGTCACTGCCGATAGCTACTTCCTTTGAAGCTTGTTATGAAGGGGCAACGATCCGCAATTCATATACCGGAGTTTCTAATGCCATTGGGCTTCTCTCTGCACAATTAGTTGCAAGCGGCTTTACTGGAACAGATGCCGGTGTGGAACACACATTTGGCACGATGCTAGGAAAAACTTTTGCACCGGCTTGCTTGTCTGTTGATCTCGGAGAGGAATTCCAAATAACTACTAACTACTTTAAATTTCATGCTTGCTGTGCCGCAAACCACCCTGCTCTTGATGCCTTACAACAGATTCAGAAAGAGAATAAATCATTAGATCTTAATGATATTAAAAAAATTGATGTTTATATAACTGATTATTCGATGATGGTTAATAGATACCCGGCAAGAAACCAATTATCAGCCAAGTTTTCACTTCCATTCGCAGTAGCAACAACACTATTTCATGGCAAGGCTACTACTGAAGCTTTCCAAGATGATAAGGTCAAATTGCCGATTCTTGATACTATTGCCCGGAAAGTAGAAGTGATTGCCTCTCCGGAACTTACAAAGCGCTGGCCAGCAGAGGTAAGTGCGAGGGTTAAAATAAGTTTAACAGATGGCCAGGTTTTAGAAGGATATTGCAAAAACGCCTATGGTTATTGGCAGAATCCCTGCACAACTCAAGATCTGATTGATAAGTTCAGAGATTTAACAAAAACTCATTATCAAGAACAGGCAGCAGAGCAAATATATGATCTATTTGTCAAACTCCCGGAATATAGTTCTTTCGTAGCTTTTATGGATGATTTACGGAAGATATAATATCACGCTTTCTATAGGTGATATGCATAGAAATAGAAAAAGGAGGAGTTTTGATGGCAGAGAAAACCTTAGCTGAGATTATTGCTGATTTTACAATGGATTTGTCATTGGACTCTGTACCGAATGATGTCCTTGAACACGCAAAAAGACTAATATTGGATACCTTAGGTGTCGCATTGGTTGCTTGTGAAACAGAACCTGCAACTATTGTGCGTGATGTAGTTGTTAGAATGGATAGTAAACCTGAAAGTACATTATGGGGTACAGATAAGAAGGCCTCTATGGCCGATGCGGTATTAGCAAATGGAACCTTGATTCATGGAATGGAATTCGATGATACCCATGTGGGCGGGATAGTGCATCCAAGTGGTGTTGTAGTTAACACAGCTATCACTGTAGGTGAGGCGGTTGGGGCTTCTGGAAAGGATATTTTGGCTGCAGCCATTTGCGGCTATGAAATTTTGATTAGATTGGGTTTGGCGACCAAGGGCCGTTTCCACATGCGCGGTTTTCAAACAACAGGAGTGATGGGCTCTTTTGTGGCATCCTGTATTGCCGCGAGGCTTTTAAAGCTGCCTAAAAAGGATCTGGTTAATGCATTGGGTATTTGCGGAAGCCAGGCTGCTGCCTTGATGGAGTTTTCGCGCGATGGCACCTGGCCTAAGAAACTCCATGCAGGTTGGCCGTCCCATTGCGGTATTTATTCAGTGCTGCTAGCTGAAAAGGGCTTTACAGGGCCTCGGACAATATTTGAAGGGGAAACAGGCATATGGAAAAGCCATGTTGGTGATACAGAGGGTCTGATGGAGGCCTTTGAGGATTTAGGCGAAGTGTGGCTGACTACAGAGGTCATTTCAAAGATGTACCCGGTTTGCCATTACATCGCTTCGTTTATTGATATTACTCTTGCTTTAAGGGAAGAGTATGGATTAACCGCTGATATGATTGATAGGATAGAATGCCGTGTTGATCCGCTAGAAGCGCTTACTATTGTCCAGCCCATCGAGGCTAAGAGAAGACCACCCAGTGACAATGCAATGCGTTACAGCCTCCCTTATTGTATTGCTATGGCAATTGAAAAAGGTAAAGTGGGACACCAGGAAATAAGTCCGAACTATCTTAACAACCCGGTTTTGGAAGGTTTGATGGATAGAGTAGATTGTATAATTGATGAAAATGCAGCAGTTCCAGGACATTTCCCAGGTGATGTAAAAATAATTCTGAAAAACGGCAAAGAATACCATAGGGTTCAAAGAACTGAAACTGGATCAGCCGAAAACCCGCTCGATCCAAACAAGGTTATTGAAAAATTCAGAGACAATGCCGGGCTTTTCTTTAGCGAAGATAAGGTTGAGAAGCTTGTACAAACTCTGTCCAAATTTGAAGAGCTCACTAAAGTTGACGATTTAATTGCAGATTTGAAAATTATATAAGATAAAACAAAAGGTGAATGAAAAGATAGCAGAGGCGCGCAGCCTCTGTTATCTTTCAAGCCTTAATAAGAGAGCAAGTAATTTTTTTTACCATAATGTCTGAGGATATTAATTTACGTGAAACTTTAGGATTATCAAATAAAGATCACGATCAGTATATTTACATGAATCGCGTTGATTGAAGAGCACATGAGGTAACAAGGCAGGGAGCTCAGTTTATAAACAGATCGAGGAGATTAAATATATGCTCATTAAGAGCTATAGTGTTTTGTTAATTCTTGCTATTGCCATTTTTTTATGGGCAACTGAAAAGATTCCTTCTGCTGTAACCGGATTGTTAATAATCGTATTATTACCGCTGTTTAATGTTATTAATTTCTCGCAAACTGTATCCGGTTTTGTGGATGGCTCTGTTTGGCTTTTAATAGGCGTTTTTATCCTGTCAGCAGCGATGAATAAAACTGGACTGGATAGGCGTATCGCTTATTCTTTAGTCATCCGAGGGCGAGCCAATGCTAAAAATTTGGTTTATATGTCAGTCATGGCAGCGATCATACTAACTTTTATCCTTCCTTCTGCGGCTGCACGGACTGCATTATTGGTACCGATTTTAGCGGGCGTCATCAGAACGATGTCTTTGGAAAAAAGCAATTTGGCAATAGTATTGTTGCTGAGTGTGACCTTTGCATCTCATACTATTGCGCCATCACTGTTAACAAGTTCTCTTGTTACCGTGTATGCCAGCAGTGTATTAGAAAAAACTTTGAACTATTCTTTTAGCTATTTAGATTGGTTTGTTTTAATGTTTCCTGCGGCTTTTTTATCGTCTATTTTAGTAGCTCCTATCCTTATGAAAATGTTCCCCATTGAAAAAGTATCGATACAAGAGGGGATGAATACGGTAGAGTCAGAGCTTTTGAAATTGGGCAGGATTACAAAGCAAGAGATAAAATTGATCATTTTGTTTTGCCTGATGTTTTTATTATGGGTGACTAATTCTGTTACTCATATACCATTAGGGTTATCAGCTTTAACAGCAGGTGTGCTTGTATTTATGCCAGGCATTGAGTTGATCGAATGGAAGGAAGCAGTTAAAAAAGTTGATTGGGGATCTATCATTATTTTTGGTTCCAGTATTGGATTAGCTGTGGCATTACAGGAAACGGGCACTATCAAACAATTGGCAACTCTGGCTTTTGGCGTGATGGGTAAATTGCCTTTTCAATTCATAACAGCAGTCATTTTGGTTTTTTTTATGTCAATAAGATTTGTTTTTGGAAGTGGGCTTGGCTATATAACAGTTGTGATTCCGTTAGCTATTGCCATAGCCACAGTAAATGATATGAACCCGGTCTGGATAATAATGGTGTCAGTGGCGGCAAGCTGTACTAGTTTTTTTCTTCCTTTTCAGTCCCCAACCAATTTGCCTGCGTACTCAACAGGTTTTTTTAAAGTCAGCGATATGATGAAAGCCGGGATAGCAGTTGTCGCAGTGTATATTATCATGACAACACTTGCTGCGAATTTCTACTGGCCATTATTAGGGCTAAATCCTTGAGATAAGATTTGGGGGAGAGGACAAATTATGCCTGTTGAAAGTTATGCCGTTTTAATTATTCTTTGTATCGCTATTTTTCTATGGGTAACAGAGAAACTACATCCTGCTGTAACCGGATTGTTAATAATTGTTTTATTGCCTTTATTTAATGTTGTTGAGTTTTCACAAGCAGTATCCGGTTTTATGAATAGCTCTATTTGGCTTTTAATAGGTGTTTTTATTCTTTCGGCAGCGATGAATAAAACCGGTCTTGATAAGCGTATCGCATATTCTTTGGTGATCGGGGGAAAAGCCAATACGAAAAGTTTGGTTTATGTATCTGTAGCGGCAGTAATTATATTATCTTTTATTATTCCTTCTGCAGCCGGGCGATCTGCTTTATTAATACCGATTTTAGCAGGCTTTATAAGAACAATGTCCTTGGAAAAAAGCAATTTAGCAATAGTTTTAATGTTGTCTGTAACCTATACTTCCCATACTATTGCAGCAGCGTTGTTAACAAGTTCTCTTTCAACTGTGTATACCAGCAGTATACTGGAAAAAACCATAAACTATTCTTTTGGTTATTTGGAATGGTTCATTATCATGTTTCCTCCATCTTTATTAATGTCTCTGTTAGTAGCTCCGATCCTTATGAAAATATTTCCCATTGAAAAAATATCGCTACAGGATGGGATGAAAATCGTAGAGTCTGAGCTTTTGAAAATGGGCAAGATTACAAAACAAGAGACTAAACTGGTCGTTTTATTTTGCCTGATGTTTCTATTATGGGTGACAAACTCTATTACTCATATACCATTAGGATTATCAGCTTTGGCAGTCAGTGTGCTTGTGTTTATGCCAGGCATCGGGTTGATCGAATGGCGGGAAGCAGTTCAAAAAGTGGACTGGGGTTCTATTATTATTTTTGGTTCCAGTATCGGATTAGCGTTTGCATTACAGGAAACCGGCACAATTAATTGGTTGGCAAGCTTGGCTTTTGGTTTTACGAATAAGTTGCCTATTGAACTTACAGTAACAGCGATATACGTTCTATTTATGATAATAAGATTCGGTTTCGGCAGTGTGCTTGGCTTTGTAACAATCGTGATTCCGTTAGCTATCGCTACTGCCACAGTAAATAATGGCAACCCAATCTGGTTAACAATGGTGGCTCTCTTAGGAAGCAGTCTTTGTTTTTTTCTTCCTTCTCAGTCTCCAGCTAATTTGCCGGCATACTCTACAGGCTTTTTTAAGACAAAGGATATGTTGAAGGCAGGGGTGGCTATTTCCGCAATGTATATTATCATGTCAACACTTGCTGCCAATGTATACTGGCCGTTAGTGGGACTGACACCTTAATCTTAATGAAGAGTTTATATCAATATGATAATATAAAGGTGTTATTCATATTAAAGATATCTGCTGTCAAAAGACAATTGCGCTGATTACAATCAACAGCAGTTTAGGCAAATGAAGAATAGATATAAAAATTAAAACAGCAAATGTTAAATTAATTTATAAATACTATAGGAGGTTGCTGAAATGTCAAAAACTATGAAAACGATGGATGGGAACCACGCTGCAGCCTATGTTTCTTATGCATTCACAGACTGTGCATGTATCTACCCGATTACTCCATCATCACCGATGGCTGAATATGTTGATGAGTGGGCAGCGCAAGGATTGAAAAACCTGTTCGGACAGCCGGTGAAGGTAGTGGAAATGCAATCTGAGGCTGGAGCCTCGGCAGCTCTCCATGGTGCACTGGCATCTGGTGCTCTGGGTACAACCTATACAGCATCACAAGGCTTGTTGCTAATGATCCCTAATCTGTATAAGATCGCAGGTGAGCTGCTGCCTGGCGTATTTCATGTTACTGCTAGAGCTGTAGCTACACATGCACTAAGCATTTTTGGCGATCATTCCGATGTAATGAGCTGCCGTATGACCGGTGTGGCCATGCTGGCCAGCAGTAGTGTACAGGAGGTAATGGATCTGGGCGGTGTTGCCCACCTGGCAGCCATCAAAGCCAGGGTTCCTTTTATGCACTTTTTTGACGGTTTTAGGACATCACATGAGCAACAGAAGATTGAAGTGCTCGACTATGAGGATCTGGCCAAATTAGTCGATTGGGATGCTGTTCAGGAGCACCGCCGCCGTGGGCTCAACCCGGAGCATCCGGTGGTTAGGGGAACAGCCCAGAACCCGGATATTTTTTTCCAGGCACGGGAAGCAAACAATCCATTCTATGCTGCTGTTCCTGATATTGTCAATGGCTATATGCAGGAAATCAACAAGCTGACCGGTAGGAATTACCGTCCCTTTAACTATTATGGAGCGCCTGATGCAGAGTTGCTCATTGTAGCTATGGGTTCTGCCTGTGACACCATTGAGGAGACCATTGACTACCTGTCTAAAAAAGGAGAGAAGGTCGGCCTGATCCAGGTTCATCTCTACCGGCCCTTCTCTGCTGAGTATTTCTTCGAGGTACTGCCGAAGAGTGTCAAACGGATCGCTGTTCTCGACCGCACCAAAGAGCCGGGTGCCCTTGGCGAACCATTACTGGAGGATGTGAAGAGCCTTTTCTACGATGCTGAGATCAAACCGTTGATCATCGGCGGCCGCTATGGCCTCGGCTCCAAAGAGCTGATCCCGGCCGATATCATTGCTGTGTATGAAAATCTCAAGGCGGAACAGCCGAAGCCTCGTTTCACCTTGGGTATTGTCGATGATGTCACAGGGCTTTCTCTACAGCGCAAGGAGACCATCGATGTCACCCCTGAGGGCACGATCCAGTGCAAATTCTATGGCCTCGGTTCTGATGGCACAGTCGGCGCTAACAAGCAGGCGGTAGGTATTATCGGCGATAATACTGATCTCTATGTCCAGGCTTACTTCGCCTATGACTCCAAGAAGTCAGGCGGTTTTACTGTTTCCCATTTGCGCTTCGGCAAGGAGAGAATCAGATCACCCTATCAGATCACCACGGCTGACTTTGTTTCCTGCAGCAACCAGTCATATATCTACACTCTGGACATGCTTTCCGGCTTGAAGCAGGGCGGCACCTTTTTGCTCAACTGCACCTGGAAGCCAGAGGAACTGGAGGAGAAATTACCGGCTTCGGTCAAACGTTATCTGGCGAAGAACAAGATCAACTTTTATATTATCGATGCTGTCGATATCGCTCGCAACCTGGGACTGGGCAACCGCACCAATATGGTGATGCAGTCAGCTTTCTTTAAATTGTCCAATGTGATTCCAATGGAGCAGACGGAAATTGAGATGAAACGCGCTATTAAGAAAGCCTACGGCAAGAAGGGGGAGGCCGTGGTCAAAATGAACTATGCCGCTGTAGATAAAGGCGCCTCTGCCCTGGTTAAAGTAGATATTCCTGACAGCTGGGCTGAGGCTGTTGATCCCAGTGAACCTACCAAAGAGGTGCCAGAGTTCATCGCAAATGTCCTCGAGCCGATGAATAGGTTAGAGGGTGACAAACTTCCTGTTAGCACTTTCCAAGGGAGAGAGGACGGTTCCTTCCCCTTAGGTACATCTCGTTATGAGAAGCGGGGTGTGGCTGCTTTTGTTCCCCACTGGATCAAAGAGAACTGCATCCAGTGCAACCGCTGCTCAATGGTTTGCTCGCATGCTGCCATCAGGCCGTTCTTGGTGAGTGAGGATGAAGCAAAGGATGCACCGGCGTCCTTTGAAACCAAACCGGCGGCAGGAAAGACATTAGCTGGTTTTGGGTACAGGATCCAGGTCAGTCCCCTCGATTGCATGGGCTGCGGCAGCTGTGTTGAGATCTGCCCAGCTAAGGAAAAGGCCCTGGTGATGAAGCCTCTGGAAGAACAGGCAGCTGAGGCTGACAACTGGGATTTTGCAATGACCTTAAAGGTCAAAGATGATCTCTTTAAGAGAAACAGCATCAAGGGGAGTCAGTTTGCCCAGCCATTGCTGGAGTTCTCCGGGGCCTGCGGTGGCTGTGTAGAAACAGCATACGCCAAACTGGTTACCCAATTATTTGGCGACCGGATGATTATAGCTAACGCCACTGGCTGCTCCTCTATCTGGGGTGCCAGCGCTCCGTCGATACCTTACTGTACCAATAAGGAGGGCAAGGGGCCGGCCTGGGCGAACGGGCTGTTCGAGGATAATGCTGAGTATGGCTACGGTATCTGTATAGGTATCCAGCAACAGAGGAACCGGCTTGTGGAATTGATGGAACAGGCTTTGAAGCAGGATATCTCCCCTGATCTGAAAGAAGCCTTCCAGCAATGGCTCGATGGGAAGGATGACGCAGAAATCTCAAAAGCCGCTGCCTCCAGAATCATCCCGCTGATTACAGGAAGTGATGATTCTGTATTGCAGGAGATCTATAAACTAAAGGATCAACTGGTGAAGAAATCGGTGTGGGTATTTGGTGGAGACGGTTGGGCATATGATATTGGCTATGGTGGACTGGACCATGTTCTAGCGGCCAATGAGGATGTCAATGTCCTCGTCTTTGACACCGAGGTTTATTCCAATACCGGCGGCCAGGCCAGCAAGGCTACCCCGGCTGCGGCTGTTGCCAAGTTTGCTGCCTCCGGTAAGAAGACCAAGAAGAAGGACCTGGGAGCGATGGCCATGAACTATGGTTATGTCTATGTGGCCCAGATCGGTATGGGTGCTGATATGAATCAGACCATTAAGGCCCTTGTTGAGGCCGAGGCCTATAAGGGGCCCTCACTGATCATCGCCTATGCTCCTTGTATCAACCATGGTATCAAGGGAGGCATGTCCAAGGTTCAGACAGAGATAGCTAAAGCTGTCAAGTGTGGCTACTGGCAACTCTACCGTTATAACCCGGATCTTAAGAAACAGGGTAAAAATCCCTTTATACTTGATTCCAAAGAGCCGGATTTTACTTCCTTCAAGGATTTCCTGATGGGTGAAGTGCGCTACTCATCCTTGGCTCAACTGTATCCTGATACAGCTGATCAGTTGTTTGAAAAAACACGACAGGATGCTATAGAAAGGTATGAGTTCTACAAAAGTCTATCTGATCGATGAACAGTGATATATTAGTTTGGAGGTATAAGGTTATATTTAGTTAAAAGGTAATAAAAAAGCACCACCGGATTAAGGGCCTGGTGGTGCTTTTTGATCGCCCAGCATGTCTGCTGAGCCGGTGGGTTAAAAAACTCTATTGCCTAGCCAGCGGGAAGGAAGGGGGTTACTGGTTCTAACCCTGCCATTAATTGCATAAAATTGGGAATAGGTTAAATAAGCTTAGTGAAAGGGTAGGCAGGGGAATGGCAGTAAAATTTGGGCGTTACCGCTGGTTAGGCTATATGATAGTTGTGCTGACCCTGGTGGTGATCGGTATTCCCGCCCTTTTAGTTCGGGGCTGCAGCTGGGAGAGCAGAGAACCGGTCAAAGAGGAGGGGGTGCAGGTGAAGCTGCAGATCTCAGAGGAGGAGATCATTTCCCTGCCTTTGGAGCAGTATTTGATCGGTGTTGTGGCTGCAGAGATGCCGGTCTCTTTTCATGAGGAGGCTTTAAAGGCACAGGCGGTGGCTGCCCGCACCTATTGCTTGCTGCGCATGGTCAGGGAAGAAGAGGATGATCAGCACCCTGAAGCTCACCTTTGTGCAGATCCCGGCCACTGCCAGGCCTGGATCAGCAATGAGGAGATGAGGAAGCGGTGGGGCTGGAATTACCGTCCCAACTATCAAAAGATCAGATCAGCTGTACTGGCAACAGTTGGCGAGTTATTAACCTATGAAGGCCAATTAATAGATCCGGTTTATCATTCCAGCTGTGGAGGGAGGGGCACTGAGGATGCCAGGGAGGTGTGGGGCCATGAAGTGCCCTATTTGAAGAGAGCTGTTTGCAGCTATGATGCTCCTGAAAAGCAGAAGCCGGTCAATACTCAAATATCTTTGCAAGAGTTGTTCACAAAGCTGAAGATCAGTGATCAAGCGATACCTGCTGCTGGTTTCGAGCTGATAAAGATCCAGGAGCGGACAGAAAGTGGTCGAGTGAAAAAAGTAAAAGTGGGCTCTCAGGTCTTCTCAGGGGTTGAGCTGCGCAAAAGATTGGGATTGCGATCTACCGATTTTAAGGTGGCCTGCACTAAAGAGAAGGTCCTTTTCTCTACCCGGGGATATGGTCATGCTGTCGGCATGTGCCAGTATGGGGCAAACGGGCTGGCTCAGAGTGGGGCAAAGTATGATGAAATCCTCAGCCACTATTATCAAGGGACCAAACTGAAAACCATTCCAGAGAAATGATCTCGGGAGAACTGCCTGGCTGTTTCAGCTGGGCAGTTTTTTTGTTTTGCCCAACCCTTTGCTGAAATAAGAAAGCAGCAAAGCTGACTTGTTAATTATGCAAATTGATCCTCAAGTTACCGGCTGCTCCTCTTAGTCTTTTTCCTTTTTCCTCTGGATATATTGTACTGATAGCTGAAAACGGGGGGAGCCATAGTGCAGGAGTATATCCGCCGCCGGGTCATTAAGATCAGCAAATATATTTTGGAAACTTCAGCAACTGTTCGGCAGGCAGCCAAAGTTTTTGGAGTAAGCAAAAGCACTGTTCATAAAGATTTGGCTGAGCGGTTGCCCAGAATTAATCCGCAATTGGCCAAAAAGGTGCGGGTTATTCTCGACCGCAATAAGGCTGAGCGCCATCTGCGGGGTGGGGAAGCAACCAGAAGGAAGTACAGGGGAGAATAAAATATTAGAGAAAAAATTGGTAACATCAGCAGGTTAACCTGTATTTTCGTCGAAATCATAACAAAAGTGCTAATATAATCCAAAATAAGATAGCTAATCCAATTTCGAAAGGGATGTAAATAAAATGTTTTGGAAAGAAGATATCGGGGTTGACCTGGGAACAGCAACTGTGCTTGTTTATTTAAAAAGTGCTGGCATTGTACTCAATGAACCTACTGTTGTTGCTATCGATACCAGAAAAGGGGAAATGATCGCTGTGGGGGATGAGGCACGGCAGATGCTGGGGCGCACCCCCGGCAATATCGTAGCAGTGCGCCCGCTAAGGAAAGGAGTTATCGCTGATTATAATGTTACAGAATATATTCTGCGCTACTTTGTGCGTAAAGCGATACGACAGCGCTTTCTTATTCGACCGCGGGTGATGGTGTGCATACCCTCTGGCGCTACCAGTATAGAGCAGCGAGCAGCCAAACAGGCTATCATCCAGGCAGGAGCTGGCCAGGCATATCTTATTGAAGAACCGGTAGCAGCTGCCCTGGGAGCCGGGATTCGGATCGATGAAGCCAGAGGCAATATGGTTGTGGATGTGGGTGGAGGCACTACAGATGTAGCTGTTTTGAGCCTGGGTGGGATTGTTTGTACCAAATCCATTCGGGTAGCGGGAAATGATTTCGATGAAGCGATCATCAGACATGTGCGCAAGGTGTACAACCTTATGATCGGAGAATGCACTGCAGAAGAACTGAAAATCGGAATTGGAACCGCCTACCTTGAAGCCAAAGATGCCGGGGCAAGTATGCAGATTCGCGGCCGTGATCTTGTGACAGGCCTTCCCAAGACCGTTGAGGTTACTTCAGATGAGGTTGCTGTAGCCCTTCAGGAGCCGGTATCCCAGATAGTTGATGCGGTAAAAGAGGTGTTAGAGCAGACACCACCTGAGCTGGCTGCTGATATAGTTGACCGGGGGATTGTGATGACCGGTGGAGGAGCCCTTCTGCACGGGCTGGATATGCTGATCAGTGAAAAAACAGGATTAGCTGTGCATGTTGCAGAGGATGCTATTTCCTGTGTGGCCAAAGGAACAGGGAAGGCTTTGGATATGCTACACGTTCTACAAAGACAGAATGGCCGGCCATAGTACAAGCTTTGCTATAAGCTGTGCCCCAAACAGATGGGAAGATAGAGGGTCTAATTGCTCCTTTCACCACATATTATGGAAGAGGAATGTATGAAAGGAGGGACCCCAATTGCCGCAGCAGGACCAAGAACTGACTTTGACTAACAGAGAAAGCTTGAGGACAACCGGGGTGCAGCAGGTGGTCAGCTTTGATGAACAGGAAATCGTCCTGGAAACTGGGATCGGCAACTTGGTTCTCAAGGGGGATGGGATGCACATCACCCATTTAGACTTGGCTTCCGGGGAATTGATAGTCGAGGGTCTGATCACCTCCCTGGGATTTAGTGAACAGCGCGGCAAAAAAATCAAAGCCAAAGGCAAAAATATTCTTCAACGATTGATCAAATGACACAAACGGTGGCGCAGGAGTTTTTGCTGATTCTGATCGTCACCGGTTTAGGAGCCGGTAATGGCCTTCTTTTTGACTGCTACCGCTTACTGCGCAGGCAGATCAGGCAGGGATATTTATCCACACAGTTCAGTGACCTTTTTTTCTGGGTTATATGTGCAGCTATAGATTTTTATGTCTTTTTCCAGTTCACAGGAGGGGTGATGCGCTTTTTACCCATCCTCTTCCTGCCTGTCGGTATGGTGGCTTATCTCAAATTTGTCAGCCGCTATGTGAGAGAGCCGCTCTACTATTGTTTTCTTCAGATCGGGCGCTTCTTTCGCCTGCTGTTAAAAATTTTAATCATCTGCAGCCAGATCATTCTTTTTCCTTTCCGTTTGGTCGTTTGGGTGCTAAATTTTGCTATGCAGTTTATCTGCGGGGTTTTTCGCCTTATTTTGCTTCCCTTCTCTTACTGCTGGCGTTTGATCAGACGCCGGATTTGGGAATGGCGGAGAAAGGGGTAATCCCCCCTTGTTGGTAATGTGGAAAACCCTATTTTGATGCAGCATTTCCTTGTGGATTTGTTCGCTAACCCCTTTGTTCAACCGGATGAGCAGGGTTTGTTCAAAATATTTCACGAAGAAATAAACAGTGAGTTGTTAATAAATTATTAGGCTGGCCTCAAAATTTTTTTTGTTGGAGAAGGGATTCTATAATGAATATAGAAAGTATAGAAATATGTAATAAAATTATCCACAATTTGTCCACAATTTGTGGATAAGTTAAATAGCCAGTACGGTGGGGCCTCATGCATATAGAAATTCGCGGCGCGGAAAAACTCAGTTTTCGAGAAAAACAAGCAGTAGTTCTCAAAGAAACAGGCCTGGGAAATGAGGAGATCGCCAAGAGATTGGGTGTTAATTCTGCTACAGTGGCAACCCTTTTGAGCCGGGCACGCAGCAAGGGTTATGAGGTGGTCATTGTGATCCCCACAGACCTTGGTTTATTCGGAGCAGAGAGTGAAGAGGAGGGTTAGTTGTTAGGTGAGTTGGAAAAAGAATAAAAATTTCAACAGCAGGCAAAAAAAGGCGGTATGGAAGCGGCGTTTCATCTGTTTAGCCTTGATTTTTTGCGGAGTATGTCTGCTCCTGCTCCCTGTTCAACTCAAGATTTGGAAGTTGAAGGGTGATTTAAAAGACTACCAGCTCCAGGAAAAAGAGTTGATGGCGAAAAGAAAAGAAATAATAAAACAGATCGAGTACTACTCCAGTGATGCCTATGTTGAGGAGCGGGCACGGGAGGAGTTGGGGCTTGTTAAGCCTGGTGAAGTGCCGATCCGTGATGCTGTGCCGGGTAGGGTCCAGATCCCTGATGAGAATGCTGTAATCGGTGACTAAACGGGGTGTGATACAATTTGACTGACAGGCTGGCTGCGATCGATATCGGAAGCAATTCATGCCGTTTATTGATCGCTGATCTGCAGGGAGGGCGGATTAAACCGGTTTTTACCGCGTTGAGAACCAGCAGAATTGGGGAAGGGCTGACCGGTAAGGGAATCCTTGGGAAGGGCCCTATAGAGCGGACCATTAATGTTCTGCAGGAATACCATAAGTTGATCAAGCAATTTAATGTTGATCGCTACCGAGTAGTCGCTACCAGTGCTGTGCGTGAGGCAGCAAACGCGGCTTTTTTTCTTGATCAAGCCTACAGGAGTACAGGGATGGATATAGAGATCATCAGCGGGAGCGAGGAAGCCCGCCTCAATTACCTGGGTGTCTGCCATTCCGTTTTTCCTCAGGGAACAGGGCTGATCATCGATATCGGTGGTGGGAGCACTGAGTTTACCTATCTCCCTCAAAAAGGGAGCCTCGACGAACTGCGCTGCCACAGCATACCCCTTGGTGCTGTTCGCTTGACCGAGCAACCCCGTCTCCTTTCAGAACTACTCCTTCCTATGAAAGATGTCCTAGATGAAATTAAGCTCTTGCCTGCTCCCTTTTTTATCGGTGTAGGGGGAACCATCACAACTATAGCTGCGGTTTGTCAGGAGCTGGAGCTGTATGATCCTCAATTGGTCCATGGTTATACTCTCAGCAAGGATGATGTGGAGAGAATAATGTTTTTTCTTGCTGCAAAGAATAATGAGGAACGAAAAAAGGTCCCTGGGTTGCAGCCTGAAAGAGCAGATATTATTGTTGCTGGGGTTACTATTCTCTGGGCAATTATGGGTTATCTAGAGGCCAGGACCCTTGTGGTGAGCGAGGCAGATCTCCTCTATGGAATTGTTTTAGAAATGGCATCATTTTAAAGGACCCAGTTGGACAACTAATCATGGAAGGAGTTTATTTATGAAATTTGCTTTCCTCCCCTTCCTTAGTGCTGCGATTGCTGGCGTTTCTATGGCATTGCAGGGTTCCTTCAATACAGCATTAAGTAAAGTGATCGGTCTGATGGAGGCGAATTTTGTTGTGCATGTTATCGGCACAGCTGCACTCTTTGTGATACTGTGCCTTGGCCTGGGGCAGGGCAATTTGGCCGGGCTGGGGGATGCTCCTTGGTTTGCCTACCTAGGTGGTATACTCTCCATTGTTATTATCTATACGGTCATGGCCAGCATTTCTAAACTGGGTGTTGCCGTAGCCACTACTGTGATCATTGTGGGCCAGGTTTCTGCAGCCCTGATCATCGATCACTTTGGCCTGTTCGGCCTGCGCGCCATTCCCTTCACCTGGTGGAAACTATTAGGGATTGTTCTGCTGGCTGCGGGAGCAAAACTGATGCTTAACTAACCACTGCTTTTACTCGCCTTTCCCCTCTTTTTCGCCACATTTCAACAAAAACGGGTTGGAATAACTCGTTTTTGTTTTATTTTTGTCGTTATATTAGCTTAAATTAATTACTGATTGAGTTTGTCACCCTTTTTCCGAGGGAAAAAACTAATTTTATAGAAGGAAATAACCTGTCGATGTAGAAATAATCTTTCTACAGTACAATGCTGACATGGATAAATAAATCCAAGGGGGTGGCAATTGCTTAGATAGAATACTATTTTCGAGTGTCAATTAAAACTGTATATTTGTAGGAGGTGTATTAAGCCAGTGGAAGCTTATATACTCCCGAAAGCGGAATTGGGTAACTTTGTGGCCGCGTTAAAGAAAGATAATGAGGTATTAGGGCCAGTTGCCAAAGGGGATGAGTATGTCTTCGCGCCCATTGAGGACGTAGAGGCACTGTGCCTTGATTATGATACCACTATTCTGCCTCCGGCTAAAAAGTTTATCCACATGCCAGGGGAAGTTCTTTATGAGTTTGAAGGTGTTGTTGAGGGGAAAACTCCGGAAAAAGTAGGGAAACGTGTTCTTTTCGGAGTGCATGCTTGTGACTTGAATGGTTTGTTGAGCCTTGATAAGGTATTTTTGGAGACATATCCAGACCCGTATTACAAAGCACGCCGTGAAAATACCGCCATTGTCGCTCTGAACTGTGTTTCACCATGCTCCGATGGGTTCTGTGCTTCCTTTAATACTGGTCCTTCTGCTGATATAGGCTTTGACCTCTGCCTCACCGATCTAGGGGATAGATATATGGTTGAGGTGGGCAGTAACAAAGGCAGAGAAATGGTCAAAGGGCTTAATGCAGCTTCCAATGAAGACTTTATTGCCAGGAACAGGAGTTTGAGAGTTGCACAGCAGCAGATCACCAGGCGTATTGATGCTGATAATCTTGGTGTTCTGCTTCATCAAAACTATGACCATCCGGTGTGGCGGGAGGTCAAGGAAGAGTGCCTGGCTTGCGGTTCCTGTACCAGTGTTTGTCCTACCTGTTACTGCTTTGGTGTGAAGGACTATGTGGACCTGACCCTGGAGAAGGGTGAACGGCAGCGTTTCTGGGATTCCTGTATGTTTTATGAATTTTCCCGGGTTGCCATGGACCACATCTTTGTGCCTGATAGAGAAACCCGTATTAAACAGAGAATGTACCATAAGCTGACCTATTACCAGCAGCAGTTTGAGGCTCCTGGTTGTGTTGGCTGTGGCCGCTGTGTGACCACTTGCATCAAGCGGATCGATCCGGTGGAAATTGTGGCCAAGATTCAGGCTGATCCCAAGCCGGAAAAAGAGGTCAAACTGTATACACCACCGGAAAAGAAAGTTAAACCTGAGCTTGATCCTTGGGAACCCCAGAAGGCTGTGATCAAGTCCATCAAACAGCAAACACCGGATGTCCGCACCTATACCTTTGCCTTTGTAGATCCCGAAGTACAGGAAGCATATACTTATGACCCAGGTGTATTCAACATGATCAGTGTCTTTGGAGTTGGCGAATCAGCTATTTCCATTAGTTCCTGTGCGGATCTGAAAGGGGTCTTCCAGCATACGATACGGGCAGTCGGTAATGTGACCAATGCTCTTGCTGAGCTCAAAGAGGGGGATATTGTCGGTATCCGGGGGCCATTTGGTTTCGGCTGGCCTGTAGAAGAAATGAAAGGTAAAGATGTGCTCCTGGTTGCCGGGGGTATCGGTCTTGCTCCCCTCCGTCCGGTGATCAAGTATATTCAAGCACGCCGGAACGAGTACGGTAAGTTTGAGATCTTGTATGGTTGCAGGACACCTGAGGGCATGCTTTTCACAGATGAGTATGATGAATGGAGAAAAATCCCTGACACCAGACTGCATCTGACAGTTGATTTGGTGCCGCCGGGCTGTGAATGGGGTCATTGTATCGGAGTTGTCACAACTTTATTTAATAAAATATCTGTGGACAAAGCTAATACAGTAGTTCTTACCTGCGGCCCAGATATTATGATGAAGTTCGTTGTGCTTGATCTTTTGAAGCGCGGCTGGAGTCCTGAACAGATCTATGTTTCTCTGGAACGGCGCATGAGCTGCGGGATCAAGAAGTGTGGTAACTGCCAGATGGGTCCGGTTTTTGTCTGTCAAGATGGACCTGTATTCCGTTATGCTGATATCATGGACCTTCCTGGCGGGGTCTTTTAAGGAGGTGTGCTAGTTGGCGAAACCGACAATTGCTTTTTTCAAGTTCAGTTCTTGCGCTGGATGCCAGCTCAATGTGCTTAACCTGGAACCTGTTTTGCTTGATATCGTTGGTGCAGTTGATATTCGCTATTTTGTAATGGCAAAGCGGGAGAACTTTGAGGGGCCATATGATATAGGTTTTGTTGAAGGTGCTGTTACCTCACCCAGAGAGCTGATGGAGCTCAAAAAGATCCGTGAGGAGTGCAAAATCCTGGTAGCACAGGGCGCTTGTGCCTGTCACGGCGGTATCCCATCAGTTAAGAATTTCTCCGGTATGACCCAAAGAGAGATGGAAGAGAAGGTCTACACCGAGCTGTGGGACCTGAAATCTTTCCCTGCCCACGGTATCGACTACTATGTAAAAGTTGATGCCTACCTGAAGGGTTGCCCGATGGATAAAGATGAATTCGTGATGCTGGTTAAAAGCGCTCTTAAAGGGCTTAACCCGCTGTTCCGTTACCACAGTGTCTGCAATGAATGCAAGCTGAAAGAGAACAACTGCCTGGTACTGACCAAGGGGATACCCTGCATGGGAACTGTGACTGCAGCCGGATGTGGAGCTCAGTGCCCCAGCCTCGGACGGGCCTGTGAGGGATGCCGTGGCCCTGCCAGTGACTGCAATGCTGCATCTTTGGCCAGGACCTTTATTGATCTTGGTCTTTCCAGGGATGATGTGGTGCGCAAGTTCCGCAAGTATGCAGGGAACACACCGGAGTTTAGCAAAGGAGCTGAGGCAGTATGAGCGACAGGAGAATATTTGTTGACTATATAGCCCGGACAGAGGGCGATGGTGCCATTGATATCGTAATTGGCCCCAATGGTGAGATCAAAAAAGCCCGCTGGGAGGTGTGGGAGCCCCCGCGGTTCTTTGAGGCCTTCTTGATCGGGAGAAAATATGATGAGATCCCTGAAATGGTGCAGCGGATCTGCGGTATCTGCCCCCATGGTCACCATTTGGCTGCAGTAAGAGCGGTAGAGAGAGCCATGGGTGTAAAGGTCAGCCGGCAGACTACCTTATTGAGGGAACTGCTGCACTATGGGGACTGGCTCCAGAGCCATACTCTGCATGTCTACTGCCTGGCAGTACCTGACTACCTGGGCTATGAGAGCGTTTTGGCTATGGCCGGGAATGAGGAACTGCTGCCTGTGGTCAAACAGGCTTTGTCTCTCAAGAGATTGGGCAATGACATCAGTGTATTGATCCAGGGCAATGAGATCCAGAATAGGACCTCTGTAGTGGGAGGCTTTACTTCTGTCCCTGACGGTTCAGAGCTGAGGAAAATTAAGGAGAGGCTCAAGGAAGCAAAGGATTTCGCACTGGCTACTGTACGGTTGGCTGCAAAGGTTGCCTCTCAGGATCCCTATCCTGAGTTGGTTCGGAAGTGTGAACACGTGTCTCTCCGTGGTGAGGACAGATACCCCATCAATGAGGGACGGCTTGTCTCCACTGAGGGTCTTGATGTGCCTGATTGGGAGTATCCGGAGTGGCTCATTGAAAAACATGTGCCCGGCTGCAACTGCCTGCATGCAATAGTCAAAGGACGGGATTCATTCATGGTAGGCCCCCTTGCCCGGGTCAACAACAATTTTGATCTGCTTTCCAAAGATGCCCAGGCGATCGCCAGAGAAGTCGGATTTAGTGCTCCTAGCTTCAACCCCTTCCATAGCATTATTGCTAGGGGAGTGGAAATCACTAATGCCATCGATAGAGCTATTGAGCTGATCGATGAAATCGGAGATCCTGTCTATGAGGAGCCTAAGTACGAGATCAAAGCCGGAGAGGGCTACGCGGTTACTGAGGCTGCCCGGGGTATCTGCTGCCACGGCGGCAAAATTGATAAAGATGGAGTTTGCCAGGCATGGGATATTGTTGCACCTACCT
Source organism: Syntrophomonadaceae bacterium (assembly GCA_012516535.1). Taxonomy (GTDB): domain Bacteria; phylum Bacillota; class DSM-12270; order Thermacetogeniales; family Thermacetogeniaceae; genus DTU068. The sequence continues at coordinate 39,565 of JAAYWP010000037.1, forward strand.
CTAGAAATGTTTATAACCTGGAAAAAGATTTCGAATACTTTGTACCAAAACTGCTCAACCTATCTGATGAGGAATTGACTTTAAAATGTGAAATGATGATTCGCAACTATGACCCCTGCCAGTCATGTGCAACCCACTCCATCAAGGTCAATCTACGCCGGGAGGGCTAAATGAAACCGGACCTGTTGATCATCTGCTGTGGCAATCTCTACTCATCAGATGATGCTGTAGGTTTGCATATAGCATGGAGATTAAAAAAATCAAATCTCCCGGACAGGGTTCAAGTGATTGAGGCCGGAACACCCGGCCTCAATCTCCTTGATCTATGGGAGGGAATAGAGAAAGTGGTCATCGTTGATGCTGTGATGAGCGGGTCAGGGCCGGGAACCATCCATGTTTTTGATGGGGGATCCCTGCCACCCCGGGATTTTCTACCTCTCTGCCTCCATGGCTTCAATGTGATCGATGCCATCGATATGGCCCGAAAACTGGGCAGGCTCCCGGCAGAACTGCGGATCATAGGTGTTGAAATTCTGAGCGAAGAAGCCTTTTATGAGGGCTTATCCCCACAGGTAGCCGCTGCTGTACCAACTGCCTGTGAAAAGGTATTGGAGGAAGCGGAGAAGATGCTTGCTGCCCCTTAGACCGAAAAAGGTGAGGGGCAGGGTGTGGCGGTTGTCATATATAGAGAAGTGGCTTAAAATGAAGAAAAGGGGATAATATAACAGGAAAATGGTGGGGGCTTATGCATGAAATGTCGCTGATGATGGGTATTGTCGATCAACTGCGCAAAAGCGCTGCTGAGAACCATATCAAGAAAATCTCCAAAGTGATGCTGGTGGTAGGGGAGATGACCATGGCGGTGCCTGATGCTCTTCAGCTTGCCTTTGAAGCCTTTAAGGAGGAAGAGCTGTTTCAAAACGCTGTTTTGGAGATACGGAAGGAACCGGTGCGTGGGGAATGCAAAGACTGCCACCACAACTTCGGTGTTGAAGATTTTGCTTTTGTCTGCCCTAACTGTTCCAGTCCCAACGTAAGAATAGCCTCTGGAAGAGAGCTTTATATAGATTATTATGAAGGAGATTAATGGAAATGGTTAAAGTGCGGATGGCAACTCCGGTGTTGCAGCAAAATGATGAAGTGGCCAGAGAAAATCGGGAGCTTTTTCGCAAGAAAGGCCTTTTTGTGCTTAATTTAATGAGCTCCCCCGGTTCTGGTAAGACCAGCATATTGGAGAGGACAATCGAAAAACTTTCCAATCGCTTGAAATTGGGGGTTATTGAGGGGGATATTTATACCACCAAAGATGCAGAGCGGATTGAAAAATTTGGGATCCCTGTTGTCCAAATCAACACAGCAGGTGCCTGCCACCTAGACGCCAGGATGTTGCAACCTGCTCTTGATGATCTGGACCTGAATGGCCTGGATTTTTTGATTGTGGAGAATGTGGGGAACCTGGTCTGCCCTGCTGAGTTTGATCTAGGAGAGGATGCCCGGGCTGCGGTTTTAAGTGTTGCCGAGGGAAATGACAAACCTGCTAAATACCCCCTGGTTTTTCGGGAGTCTCAGGTGGTATTGATCAATAAGATTGATCTCCTTCCCTATACAGATTGTGATATCGATCAATTGGAAAAGGATTTGAAATTGATCAATCATGAGCTTAAGCTTTTCCGGGTATCTGCTCGTCTTGGCCAGGGATTTGAGCCCTGGGTACAGTGGCTAGAGGAACAGGTAAATTTAAAGAAAAAATTATCAGCAAGTCAATAAGTTCACCCCCTTGACAGATCTGAAATGATCATGCATAATGTTAAATGTCAGTGCGGGGTGGAGCAGCGGTCAGCTCGTCGGGCTCATAACCCGAAGGTCGCTGGTTCGAATCCAGCCCCCGCTACCAAATGTTCGGCGGCGTAGCTCAGCTGGTTAGAGCATACGGTTCATACCCGTAGTGTCGCAGGTTCGAGTCCTGCCGCCGCTACCATGTGGCCCGTTAGTCAAGTGGTCTAAGACACCGGCCTTTCACGCCGGCAACAGGGGTTCGAATCCCCTACGGGTCACCAAATATAAGCCCACCTTTATGCGGTGGGTTTTTTGTTTGCATATTTGCTTATTATGTCGTTACCCTTCCTGCAGGAAAACAGCAAATTTTGCGCAAAGAATCGCTTATAATGTACTGGAATATTGTGGCAGGAAAGGAAACGATATGGCTGTAGTATTCAGCAAGCTTCGGTATTTAACCCTGGGTATACAGGCAATAAAAACTGAACCGGTCTGGCACATTTGCCTGTTTTTGATGGGTTTGGCCGCTGGGAGGGGGGTTTTAGGCGGGCTGGCACCCTTTGCCCCTCCCCTGGCATTAACAGGGGCCCTTTGCTGTGGAAGATTGTTTTTGCTTTCACTGATAGGAATTTTTGCCGGCATTGCTTTCAGGCCCCCTGTTTTCACCGACATAGCGATAGCAGTGGATTATTTAGTGGTGATCACTGCGGTGTTTGCTGGGCGCAAGCTTAAGAAACAGCTTAAAGAATACTGGTATACCGCTGTTTTGTTAACAGGGGGTATTAATTTTGGCATTAAATATATCTATCTTTTGATCAGCGGAGCTCAAACCGGCTTTTTACCAGGACTGCTCAGTGAGTCAATGCTTGCCGGTATATTTACTGTTCCCCTTTATTACCTTTTCAGTGACTATAAAAAACAAAAAGGGCTTTTTTTTATTTTGGTTTTTGTTTTGGTTTACTGCGGCCTGGGTGACCTCCGGCTTGGGCCTGCAAAAATTGAGGATATAATGAGCAGGAGTGTTCTGCTGATGGCAGCAGGGGGTTGGGGAAGCGGTTCTGCTGCTGCAGTAGGGGTCCTGCTGGGGATGCTGTCCGGAAACCCTGCTGTGGCACTGCCGCGGACAGGTTTTTTTGCAGCCACCGGTTTTTTTTCCGGCTTATTGAGGAACTGGGGACCAGCCGGGGTAATTCTGGGATTTTTTTTATCGGTTTTGCTGTTTTCCGCCAGTTTCAATCGACAGATCCATTTCCAGGAGCATTTTCTGTCGAGCATGATGGCGGTTGTGGTCTATTTGGCAGCATGGAGGCATCTGCCCTTTTTCCCCAAAAGAGAAGGGCAGGATTCCTACAGCTGTGAACCGATCCACGCAGAGGTGGGCTTTGCCCAGCGCTCGAAACCGGGTGAAGCCCTTTGTGGGGACAGCATGGGTGTAGCACACCTCAGCGATCGCCGCATGCTGTTATCTGTGAGTGATGGGATGGGGGCGGGGGTGAATGCAGCCAGAGAAAGCAGGATTGTAGTAAAATTAATCGAACAATTAGTGGAGAGCGGTGTAAGTCCGCAAAAGGCAGCCGGCATTGTCAATACCGCCCTTTACCTGCGGGGTGGGGAGGAGAGTGCTGCCACTATTGATGCAGCAATTATTGACCTTAATGCCGGCCATGCGGAGTTTTTGAAGGTGGGAGCGCCTCCTAGCTATTTGAAACGGGGAGAGGCTGTTGAGGTTATCAGGTCCAGCTGTTGGCCTGCAGGGATTTTAGATGAGCTGGATGCTCAAGTTTTGGCAAGGGAGATCCAGTCCGGAGACATACTTATTATGGCAACTGATGGTGTTACAGAAGCGAATTTTGATGGGAAGGAAGCTGATGATTGGCTCTATTCATATCTGCAGGAACTGCCTATGGAGGAGGCACAGCTGATAGCAGACCTTATTTTGAAATATGCGCTGAAAACGGCTGGTTTTAAGAACAGGGATGATATGACAGTGCTGGTTGCGCGTTTTGAACGGGAGCAGGGATTGGAGTGAGGGTTGATGCCTGCTTTTACTGAAAAGGTGGAGCAACTGATTAAAAAGAAGAACTTGATCTCCCCTGAGATGAGGATCGTTGTCGGTGTTTCCGGAGGGGCTGATTCAGTTGCTCTGCTGTCAGTTTTAAATGATTTGGCCCCTAAATATGCTTTGAAACTCTATGCGGCGCATCTGAACCACCTATTGCGCAGAGAGGCTGGGGAGGACGCCGCTTTTGTACAAAAGTTTGCCCGTTCTCTGGGAATTCCGACCTTTGTTGGTTATGCAAGGGTGTCAAAGCTTTCCCGTATTTATAAGCTGAGCATCGAGGAGGCGGGAAGGAGAGCCCGCTATCAGTTTTTAAGGCATGTAGCCAAAAAGGTGGGTGCCCAGAGGATCGCTGTGGGTCATCATGCAGGAGATCAGGTGGAAACTGTGATTTTCAATTTTCTGCGGGGAACGGGCCCGGCGGGGATTGCCGGGATACCGCTGCAAAACAAAGAGATTATTCGTCCACTGCTGGGGGTTACCAAGGAAGAGATTGAGGAATTTTGTTGTGAGCGGGGTTTAAAATGGCGCACAGATGCCACAAACTTGACTACAGAGTATATGCGCAACCGGATCAGGGTGGAGCTACTGCCCTATCTGCGCCGGTTTTTTAACCCTCAGGTGGAGCGGGTGGTGCTCCAGCTGGCTGATATCATCTCAGAAGAGGACAGATTTTTGGAGGAGCAGGCACGATATCTGCTGAGAAAAATGGGGCAGAAGGGGGGGGAGGGGGAGATCCGGCTCCCTCTTACAGATTTTTTATCCCTTCCCCTGGCAGTCCAGCGGCGTTTGCTGCGTTTGTTGATAAGAAAGTCTGGTGCTGGGTTGAAAGATGTGGGCTACCAGCATTTTGACAGCTGTATTTCCTTTTTACGAGAAGCCCGAACGGAAGGGGAAATGCATCTGCCCCACGGCAATAGGATGTTCAAAGGAAGTGGTCATTTCTGGGTCAGTACCGCTGGCAAACAGGATAAACCGGCAGCTATGCAGGAGATCAAGCGGGATTTAAAGATCCCAGGAATAACAGAGATCCCAGAATTGGGTGTTACTATTCAAGCGGAGATTAAACCATATCAGGAAAACTTTTATTTTCCGCCAGAGAACTACCAGGTATGCTTTGATTATGATAAAATAAAATTACCTTTGTGTGTCCGTACACGGCAAAAAGGTGACAGAATTCGCACCTTTGGCCTAAAGGGTAAAAAAAAGCTGAAAAAACTTTTTGCTGAATTAAAGATTCCCCCCAGTGAGCGGGATCTTGTTCCTCTGGTAATATCAGATGGGGAGATCTGCTGGGTGGTGGGTTATAAGAGAGGGGCGGCGGCACCGGTTACTGAAGATACCAGGCGGGTTCTTTTGCTGACCGCATCAAAAAGCTTTAAGGACTGACCTCTTTTAAAGCTTTTGGAGCTTGGGTGCTGCCTGTTATGAGGGATGAAATTACCAAGGTATCAGATGGGGCCTGATACTGATTTGCTGTATAAGAGATGTTAACTAGATAAGGAGGATGATGGTGAAGAATAATCATCTGTTTAGAAACATATCAATTTACCTTATTATGCTGGTAGTAGTTGCTATGGGATTGAAGATGACCATGCCCCAGGACACCAAACCTGCAGAGTGGACTTATTCTTACTTTAATGAGAGATTAGCAGCAGGACAGATCGAAAGTGTTACCTTAAAATCAGTTGGTGATGATAATTATAAGGTCGAGGGGGAAACCAAAAAGGGAGATAAATTTACCCTTTATGCCCCAGCTTCTGATCAAAGCCTGCATAATCAGCTGCAGGAAAAGGGAGTGACTGTCAAATATCAGCCTAGTGAGGGAACTCCCTGGTGGGCAGGGTTGTTCTCTACGCTGCTGCCGGTTCTGCTGATCGGAGGTTTCCTTTTTTTTATGCTGCAGCAAACCCAGGGCAGCGGCAACAAGGTGATGCAGTTTAGTAAAACTAGGGCCAGGATGTTGGATCCAGAGAAGCAAAAGGTTACTTTCAAAGATGTGGCAGGTGTGGATGAGGCTAAGGAAGAACTGCAAGAGGTAGTGGAGTTTCTCAAAGAACCCAAGCGCTATAATGAGATCGGGGCCAGGATCCCCAAAGGGGTGCTTCTTTACGGGCCTCCCGGCACAGGTAAAACTCTTTTGGCTAGGGCTGTGGCTGGGGAGGCGGGGGTGCCCTTTTTCAGCATCAGCGGTTCTGATTTTGTTGAGATGTTTGTGGGGGTTGGTGCAGCACGGGTGCGGGATCTTTTCGATCAGGCCAAAAAGAACGCCCCTTGTATTGTATTTGTTGATGAAATTGATGCAGTGGGAAGACAGCGGGGAGCAGGTCTTGGGGGCGGCCATGATGAGCGGGAACAGACCCTTAATCAGCTGCTGGTGGAGATGGATGGTTTTGATGCCAATGAAGGGATTATCATCCTTGCAGCCACCAACCGTCCGGATATTTTAGATCCGGCCCTGCTGCGTCCGGGACGCTTTGACCGCCACGTTGTAGTTGACAGTCCTGACCTGAATGGAAGAAGGGATATACTTGAGGTGCATATGCGTGGCAAGAAATTAGAAGATGATGTTGATGTGGATGTCTTGGCACGGCGCACACCGGGTTTCACCGGAGCTGATCTTGCTAATGTGGTCAATGAGGCTGCACTCCTTGCCGCCAGGAGGGGAAGAAAGAAGATCAGCATGCAGGATCTTGAGGACGCAGTAGAGAGAGTAATTGCGGGCCCTGAGAAAAAGTCCAGGATCATGAGTGAGGAAGAAAAGAGATTGGTGGCCTACCATGAGGCAGGGCATGCGGTTGTGGGGAGTATGTTGCCCAATACAGACCCCATACACAAGATCTCCATTATCCCCAGGGGGAGAGCAGGAGGCTACACCTTGATGCTGCCCACTGAGGACCGCCATTATCTGACTAAATCCCGCCTGCTGGATGAGATCACAACTCTCCTGGGGGGGCGAGTATCAGAGGATCTGGTCCTTAAAGATATTAGCACAGGTGCACAAAATGACCTGGAGCGGGCAACAACACTGGTGCGCAAAATGATCACCGAATATGGGATGTCTGAGGAGTTGGGGCCCCTTACTTTCGGCAGGCCGCAGGAACAGGTTTTCCTGGGGCGGGATATATCACGGGATAGAAATTACAGTGAAGAGATCGCTTATTCTATAGATAAGGAAGCCCGGCGCATTATAGAAAACTGTTATCAAAGAGCAAAGGAAATCCTTGAAAACAACATCCATAAACTCCATCTGGTTGCCACCACTTTGATGGAAAAGGAAACTATAGAAGCCAGCGAATTTCAGGCACTGATGCAGGGAGCTTAAAAGCTCCCCCTTTTTTGGTCAGTATTTACCGCAGTGATACTTATGCATAGGGCACAAGGGATGAGTGGTATAATTATAGATATAGGATTTGGTATAATTGGTAATATAGAAATTGATGAAAGGGGAAATATACAAGTGGAGCGCACCTTTGTGATGGTCAAGCCCGATGGTGTCCAGCGGGGATTAATAGGAGAAATTATCAAAAGGTTTGAGCAGAAGGGTCTGAAAATAGTAGGCTTGAAAATGCTACAGATCACACCTGAATTGGCTTCCAAACACTATGGTGAACACAAGGGCAAACCCTTTTTTGAGGGGCTGGTAAAATTCATCACCTCCTCCCCTGTTGTAGCCATGGTCCTGGAAGGAAAGGACTGCATCAGCTTAGTCAGGGGGATGATGGGAGCAACCGATCCGAAAAAGGCCGCACCAGGAACTATCAGGGAAGCTTTTGGTATCGATATCGGCAGAAATGTGGTCCATGGTTCTGACTCTCCGGAAAGTGCAGCCAGAGAGATATCACTCTTTTTC
>JAAYWP010000038.1 GCA_012516535.1 Syntrophomonadaceae bacterium
GCATTAACTAGACCAGGCCGCTTTGACCGGATCGTTCGTGTGGATTTGCCTGATAAGGCTGCGAGAAAGAGCATTCTGGAAATACACTGCCGGAACAAACCGCTAGCAGATGATGTGTCATTGGAGGATATTGCCAGAGAGACTTTTGGTTTTTCCGGTGCACATCTAGAGAGTTTGGCTAATGAAGCAGCTATTCTGGCATTGAGAGAAAAATCAGCGGTGATACATCAATCCCATTTCAAGGAAGCTATTGACAAAGTAATGATGGGTGAGAAAATCGATCGCAAGCCCAGTGATGAGGAACGGTATCGCATTGCCGTCCATGAAACGGGCCATGCTTTGATCAGTGAGATTTTAAGAAATGGATCTGTATCTCACATAACTGTGACAACCAGAGGAAGGGCTCTGGGATATGTGCGCTCCGTTCCTGAGGATGATCTGTATTTATATACTAAGGAGCACCTGGAGGAACAGATCCAGATCTGTCTGGCTGGTGCAGCAGCGGAAAGTGTTGTTTTGGGTTCTCAGAGTACTGGGGCCAGCAACGATTTTCAACAAGCAGTTAAGCTAGCGCGTCAGATCATTACAGCTGGTCTTTCATCTCTGGGTGTGGTTTGTGAAGAGATTATCCCCCAGGAACGCTATCATCAAGAACTGCAAAGGATTATCAAAGAGCAGGAGGAGAAAGTCCACCAGATTCTGCACAGCAGTTTTGATACACTTAAAGAGATAGCTGAACTGCTGGTGGAGCAGGAGTACATCAGCGGAGACGAACTGCGGGATATGATGAAACAAAGCAGAGTAATACATTAAAGGGTTGGTGTCACATGACTGTCAAGGTTGAAATCATAGCCATAGGCAGTGAGTTATTAAGTGAAGAGGTAAAAAACACCACTACTCCATTTCTTGTTAATCAATTAACAGCTTTGGGATACACAATTAAAAAGCTCAGTACTGTCGATGACCAGTTAGAAGAGATTACGGGCGCAGTGTATGAGGCACTGCGCCGCGCTAATCTCATTTTTTTAACCGGAGGATTGGGCTCAACACCTGATGATTTGACTAGGGAGGCAGTGGCTGAGGCCCTGAAGATGCCCATGGAATTTCGCGATGATCTGTGGGAGGAGATTCAGCAGTTTTTTCTTAAAAAGAACAGAGATGTACCCCCTGTAAGTATGAAACAGGCTTATCTGCCATGTGGTACTCTTCCACTGCGTAATTCTCTGGGGTCAGCGCCGGGGATATTGGTCCCTTATAGTAATGACCAAACCATCATTGTTCTCCCCGGACCGCCGCAAGAAGCCAGAGAAATGTTTATCAAAGAAGTTAAGCCCTATTTATTGGAGCATTATCCTCCGCTCAAAACAATCAAGAAGCGAATTCTAAAGATCATCGGTATTGGAGAAACAGTTGTTTATGAAAAATTAAAGTATTTGGTTACGGACCTACAGAATTCCGGGATAATATGCTCCTTTTTGCCCATGGCTGGTGAAGTCTGGCTGATATTTAAATGGGATGGTTCGTCTAAGAAGCAGGATGATCTTTTTCAACAATCAGAAAATGAGATGATAATTATTTTGGGTGATGACCTTTACGGGTATGATGATGAAACACTGTCAGGGAAAGTTGGGGAACTCCTTGTGAACCAGGGTTTTACAGTTGGTGTTGCTGAGTCATGTACAGCTGGTTTGGTCGCCAGTAACCTTACCGATGTGCCTGGGAGTTCCCGTTATGTGCAGGGAGGAATTGTCGCCTATAGCAATGAAATAAAAGAAAAGCTGCTGGGGGTAAACCATAAAACCATAGAACAATATGGAGCTATTAGTCCGGAAACCGCTAGGGAGATGGCTAGAGGAGCGCGCACAGTTTTTGACTCCACATTTGGCCTGGCAACTACCGGATTAGCAGGGCCTCATGGGGAGTCCGGTATTCCGGTGGGAACTGTTTATCTGGGCTTGTCCACACCTGATGCTGAACTAGCCCAGAAAATATTTTTTCCCGGTGTGGGGAGGCTCACCTTGAAAACCATCGCTGCCAAAAGAGCATTGGATTTCCTGCGGCGTTATCTAATCAATCCTGATGGAGTTGATTCCCTTTGAGTGAACAGATACGGGCTTTCACAGCTGTTCTGTTGCAGCCTGAACTGCAGCAGCGCATCAGTGACTGTGCAGGGTCTTTATACAAATTACCGCTGGATGTTAAATGGGTAGAAAAAAACAACCTTCATTTAACACTGAAATTTTTTGGTTCCTTGAGCAGAGGGGATGTAGAAAAAGCAGTGACCCAATTGAAAATGATAGCCGAACAGGAGAAACCCTTTTATCTGCAGTGTGGGGAACTGACAGCTCTACCCCATAGCTCACGCCCCAGAGTTATTTGCCTTTCTTTAAAAGGAGAGCTGGACAGACTGCAGTCCTTATGGCAGAGGATTGAAAATACCCTGGCTGCTGCAGGCTTTCCTAAAGAGAAAAGAAATAAATTTCATCCTCCTCATATCACACTGGGAAGATTCCGCAGTAAGGGCAACTGGGCAGTGATTACAAAAAATGCTGATCCCTTTCCTGATGACAAAATATTGGTTGACAAAATTCATATGATGGCCAGCAAATTGACTCCCCGTGGTCCTATCTACTCACCGCTGGCTGCCATACCTTTTAGTAAAGAATCATGAATTTTTTATTAGTTGACAACCTTTTCCATCTACAATATAATTATTACAGTTTCGAACATCTGTTTTGAAGGGATGGGGAGAAATGAGCGATAAATTCAAGGCCTTGGAGCTGGCTGTTAATCAAATCGAAAAAGCCTTTGGCAAAGGGGCAATTATGCGTTTGGGGGATGCACCCACACAGCTCAATATTGAGGTGATTCCATCAGGAATACTGTCACTGGATCTAGCCTTAGGGGTTGGGGGAATTCCCAGAGGAAGGGTAATTGAGATTTATGGGCCTGAGGCATCAGGTAAAACAACAGTGGCCCTGCATATTGTTGCTGAAGCTCAAAAAAGAGGAGGAATGGCAGCATTTATTGATGCTGAACATGCCCTAGATCCGGTTTATGCCCAGAGTTTAGGTGTAGACATAGATAATCTCTATGTATCTCAACCTGACACAGGGGAGCAGGCACTGGAGATCGCAGAAACCCTGGTGCGCAGTGGTGCACTGGATGTGGTTGTCATCGATTCTGTTGCTGCACTGGTACCTCGGGCGGAACTGGAAGGTGAAATGGGAGATACCCATGTGGGTCTGCAGGCTAGGTTAATGTCGCAAGCTTTAAGGAAACTGACAGGTATTGTCAGTAAATCAAAGACTACCGCTATATTTATCAACCAGATCAGGGAAAAGGTCGGTGTGATGTTTGGGAACCCTGAGGTCACAACAGGTGGTAAAGCACTGAAATTTTATTCTTCCATCAGGCTGGAAGTGAAGAAAGTGGACCTAATCAAACAGGGGACTGAAGTGGTAGGAAGCCGTACCAGAATAAAGGTTGTCAAAAACAAGGTTGCACCACCCTTCAAACAGATCGAGTGTGATCTTATGTACGGTAAGGGCTTTTCCCGTGAAGGAGATTTATTGGACCTTGGCATAGATTACAATATCATCACCAAATCCGGCTCATGGTTTGCTTATGGTGAAGAGAGGTTGGGACAGGGCAGGGAGAATGCTAAAACATTTTTAAAGGAACATCCGGAAATCACCCAGGAGATTGAAGATAAAATACGGGAGATGGCGAATGTCAAGTTGAATGTAAACACTTCAGAGGCTAAGCAGCCATCAGTAAACGGCTCTATTGATGATAATTCTTGACATGATCCGGAAACGATAATAAAATTTAAATGCAGAAACAGTTTAATAGAACTTCTTCCACAAGTTCTTTACATAAAATGGTTGCTTATGAGAATAATATATAAAACTGAATACCATGGTGTGGGGAAGTTTCTATGAATGGCCGAGTTTCTACTCGGTTTTGTTTTTAGATGAGGGTATGATAATGGAGGGAGGTGAAAGGTATTAATCAGGTGCCATTAGTTTACACTATTTTAGCAGTTATAGCACTCCTGTTAGGGGTACTGTTTGGCTACCTCCTCCGCAAGTATCTGGCTGAGGCCAAGATAACTTCAGCAGAAGAGGCAGCTAAACGTATTCTAGAAGAAGCAGAAAAAGAAACAGAAGCAAGAAAAAGAGAAGCGATTTTGGAAGCCAAAGAGCAGATCCATATCATGCGCACTGAAGCAGATCGTGAAAACCGGGAAAGGCGTAATGAGATTCAGCGTTTGGAACGCCGTTATCTGCAGAAGGAAGAATCGCTGGATCGGAAAATGGAAAGTCTGGAGAAGAAAGAAGAAGCCTTAGCCAAAAAGGAACAGGAACTGTCCAATAAAAATAGACAGCTTGATGAACTTCTACAGAATCAAACCGCTGAACTGGAACGCATTTCCGGTCTGACAACTGAAGAGGCTCGTACCATGATTCTTGATAATGTCAGGGAAGAGGTAAAACGTGAAACTGCCCAGATTATTAAAGAAGAAGAGGCACGGGCTAAGGAGGAAGCTGAAAAGAAAGCGCGTGAAATTGTAGCTCTGGCTATCCAAAAAGGTGCTGTGGATATTGTGGCTGAAACTACTGTTTCTGTAGTTCCTCTGCCCAATGATGAAATGAAAGGAAGAATAATTGGGAGAGAGGGAAGGAATATCAGAGCACTGGAAACTCTGACAGGGGTTGACTTGATAATTGACGATACGCCTGAAGCTGTAA
>JAAYWP010000039.1 GCA_012516535.1 Syntrophomonadaceae bacterium
ACTCTCTCTGGAAGAATAACCGTGCCTATGACCCTGATTATCAATGGTCACCACCTGGCGATAATGTTTGACCAGGATCCCTATGTGATTGTCAAAGATCTTTTTGCCTTAGTCTATTGACTTTTCATAGCACGTCTTTTTTTATTTACCAATTATCCTAAAAGCGGAGCTCGGCATTGATGCCCGATCAGTGAACCGGTGTCATCATCACCGCGCCGCGGAACTGTCCCTCTGATGGATGGGCCACCTCCAGGTGGTGCGGGTGATCAGTTTATTGCAGAGCAAAAGCATAGAGGGCAGGATGAAGATGATGGTAAGCATGCTGATAAAAGCTCCGGTCCCCAGCATGCCGCACACCTGACCTGCCATTTTTATTTTTGAAAAGGATGCCACAGCTACTGTAGCTGTAGTCAGTGTCAGTGAACTGGTCAGAATAGAACGCCCGCTCTTTTCTACTGCCTGGCGCAGAGCCTCTTTAGGTGGGTGTTCCTGGAGTGCCTCTTTATACTTGCTGGTGAGCAGAATAGCATAGTCAACTGTTGCTCCCAGCTGTACAGATCCCAGCACCAGATAGGTGACAAAATAGAGTTCAGTGCCGCTCAGAAACGCTCCAGATAGGTTGACCCAAATGGCAAACTGGATAGCAAGTACTAGAATGATAGGGAGTGAAAGTGATGTAAAAGTTAGAGCAACTATTATAGCGATGGCTATCACAGAAAATTTATTTACCCTGGACAGGTCTTCGGTAGTAAGTTCCTTTAGGTCCTGGGTAAGGGATGCTTCACCGCACAGATAAACCTCATCATATAGTGAATTTGCGGTATCCTTGATTTGCTTGAGTGTGCTGTCGATTCTTGAGTCCCCTTGTCCGATCCCCAGCTCTATGGTGCAGAGGGCATAATTACCGGCGCGGAACTCTTTCAGTACATCGTCAGGGATGAATTGCTCAGGGATCTGGGCTCCAGTATATTCAACCAGGGAATTGACCGATTTAACCTCAGGGATGGTTTTCAGTTGTTCTGTAAGGGTTTGTTCAGTGTTTAAACCTTTGTCTTCGACAATAAGGTAGGCCACTTCCGCTACACCATGTTTTTCTCTCAACTTTTCGCTGTCAGCTATTGAAGGAATCTCCTGAGATAGCCCCTTTTCTAAGCTATAAAAAACCTCCACATTGTTTTTTAGCAGAAATGAGGGGATGATCAGGACCAAAAACAGAACGATAAAGACAGCCCGTTTATTGACTACTAGATCGGCAATTCTGGCAAAACTGGGGATGAGAATGCGGTGGCTGGTGCGCTCAATGGGTTTTTGGAAGATAAGCAGCAGTCCCGGCAGTAACAGCAGTATACAAATGAGACTAAAAGCAACACCTTTGGCCAGAACCAATCCCATGTCCTGTCCAAGTCCAAAGCGCATAGTGATCAGTGCCGTAAAGCCGGCAACTGTAGTAAAAGCGCTGGAGGCAATGGCTGTGCTTGTACGGGAAACCGCTACTGACATAGCCTCCTCTGGATCATCGTGTTTTTCCTTTTCCTCTTCAAAGCGGTGGATCAGAAAAATACCGTAGTCCATAGTAACTGCTAATTGTAAAACAGCTGCTATAGCCTGAGTGATATAGGAAACAGAGCCCAAAAGCACATTGCTTCCCAAATTATAGATCACCGAATATCCTACTGCGACCAAAAGCAGTAGAGGCAGTAGGTAAGAGCTGGTCGAAAGGGAAAGTATGATGAAGATGGCGATTACTGCTATTATAATGTACAAGTATTGCTCTGTGTTGAACACAATGTTAAGGTCTCGTATAATGACCGGAAAACCACTGACTGCGGCATCTGGCCCTGCTAGCCGGCGGATCTCGTCGACAGCCCTCTGGGTAACAGAAGATATGGAGTTGTGAGTGAACTGTACCTGGATAATTGATGCATCACCAGTTTCAAAGTTTTGTTTAACGTTTTCTGGTATAAAAAATGTAGGGATACTGGGATGATAGAGATCATCCAGCCAGTTAACCTTTTCCACACCGGGCACATTTTCGATCTGCTCTTTTAACTGGACGATTTGGTAGGTCTCCCAGTTTTCAACCATTACATAACTGTTAGCTGCAATATGGAAATTTTCTTCCAAAATATCCTGGCCTTGTTTGGATGCCAGCTGTTGGGGTAGATAAGATGTAACATCATAATTTATTTCTGTTTGTAGATAGCCTAATAGGGCGGGTATAAGCAGAATTGTAGCAATTATAAGCAGCAGTTTTCTGTATTTGACCACGAGATTAGACCAGCTCTGCAAAGGGATCACCATCCTGTTTGTATTGATTTAAACCGGCTTTGTTATTAGAGGAAGAGGGTTTAGTTAGTATGTTAACTATCCATATAATCTTATAATGGGATAGTTAACATGTCAACTAAATGTTTTGGTGTATTTTCTGTAATAATGTTAAAGGCGCAATCCCTGCTGATCTGTTAACAGGGAGGAGTCTGCCAGCCCATTGTAGAAAGGTATTGCTTTTAGACAATATAAGAAAAATAGAGGGGATTATGATGCAAAAAGAACTCAAACAGGGTATCAAAGATGCTTTACCAATCGTTCTAGGTTATCTTCCTTTAGGGATGGCTTTTGGGGTACTGGCAAAGGAGGCAGGATTGTCTGTAATACAGGCAACTATGATGTCTGTGCTCTGTTTTACAGGGGCAGGACAGTATATTACAATAGGGCTCATACAGGCAGGCGGTGCCATAATAACTATTTTTGTTGCAAATGTTTTGGTCAACATTCGTTACCTGCTTTTTTCCACATCTACTGTTCCCTATTTAAAGGGGCATGTGCCACCTTTAATAGCTAGTTTGCTGTCCTATGGACTGACTGATGAAACTTATGCTGTGGCTATGAACCACTATCAGGATCATCCTGCCACTTCAGCCTATATGGCGGGGTTGAACCTGACCTCTCACCTGGGATGGATCGGCGGTTCCTTGCTAGGGGCGGTGTTGGGCAGTTTTATCACTAACACCGACCAGTTTGGGTTGGGTTTTGCGCTGCCTGCCATGTATACCTGTCTCTTGATTTTTATGATCAAGCGGAGGGCAGATATTTGGGTGGCAGTATCTGCAGCGGTGATCTGTCTGGTAATCGGCTATCTAGCGCCTTCTACTATGAGCAACCTTTCCAATATTATCTTTGCCACTCTTATCGCGGCAACTCTGGGGGTGATCATCAATGGACAACACTAATATCTGGTTAATAATCATCGGGGTATCTATTATCAGCCTATCCCCGCGCATTTTGCCTGTCGCTTTGTTATCCCGTTTTGAATTTCCAGCTATTATCGAGGAATGGCTGTCCTTTGTAGCCCCTGCTGTACTAGCGGGGCTTACCGCAGTGAGTGTTCTTGCCCCTGAAGGGGTAATTGACATCAGTATCAATAATATATACATCTGGGCTTTTTTACCGACAGTGATTGCAGCGGTTAAGACCAAGAACCTGTTTGTTACTTTACTGGCAGGGATAGCAGCTATGGCTTGTCTCTATAATTTTGTTGGTATCTGAATAAGACTTTTCCCAACATGCAGGAATTTGGCGGAAAATGTTGAATAATATACTTGTTAAGTTATTTTAGGGATTTGGCTACTAGGAGGCAGTTTGTATGGTGTTTGATAAAAACATGCTGCCTTTACTTCTGTTTCAGTTTTTACCTGAAATGATTATTTTTCCCGCTTTATCTTTGATATTAGCGGGATATAAGATTAGATGGAAACAATTGGTGATCATTGGCATTATCCAAGCTCTTTTTGCAGCGGTAGTTAAATCACTTCAACTGCTGCCAATAGTGAGCACCTTGTGCATCGCATTTTTTTTGATCATATTGTTCGTAATATTCTATAAATTAGATGTTATCTCAGCTTCTATTGCTACATTTTTGGGCGTTGTAGTTGTTGGAT
>JAAYWP010000040.1 GCA_012516535.1 Syntrophomonadaceae bacterium
ACTCTCTCTGGAAGAATAACCGTGCCTATGACCCTGATTATCAATGGTCACCACCTGGCGATAATGTTTGACCAGGATCCCTATGTGATTGTCAAAGATCTTTTTGCCTTAGTCTATTGACTTTTCATAGCACGTCTTTTTACTACTGCGAGCAGCAGCCAGATCAAGAAATGCCTCCAGTCGTGTCTGAATTCCCGCTTCTCCTGAGTGTTCATCCAAATAAAATGTGAGCAATGGAATATCATAATCTTTTGCTAAAGCCGGAAACACCGAATGGGCAACTATTTCCGGCATACAGGTCAGAGGTGCCAGTTGAATAACACCATCATAGTCCCTGCGGGCGAAGCCAACTGTACACCCAACAGTCTCCACACCATGCCCGCCCACAAAGGAGTTCAGATATGGGGAGGCAAGATCTTTATCATGAACGCTTTGATGTTTGACCCGCAACAGCCCCCCAAACAGGTGTTCATTGATCCAGACGCTTAACCAAATGCTCCTGTTTACCTCCACTCCCAATAAACCCAAGCGTTTTTCTATTTCATAATTAGCAAAGGGCTCCAAGACCGTGAAAATTTCTCCCACCAAGCCGATGCGCAGTGGTTTGTTATGTCGCTTCTTCAACTTTCCTGTTTTCTGTTGATAATCAACAACCACACGCTGTACTGTTCTTCGATCTGGGGCACCATCAATCTCCTGTAAAGCCTCTCGATACAGTTTCTCCAACAGCAGAGGATCAGCCACCCGGGGGCGCAGCTTAAGCAATCGCTCTTCAACTTTGTCAACAGCCCTGGCCTTGCACCAGGCAAATCTCACAGCTTTGAAGATCTGCCACCAGGAAAGATCGCCCACCAGATAGCGTATTTTGTCTTTTACCTCCTGGAAGCTCACATCAGGGGGTTCCAAAACCACCATTTCCATATCAACTCCCAGGTCAGATAGGATCCGCTGCTGCACCTGGGCATAATACCCGAACCGGCAGGGTCCTACACCACCAGCCATTAAAATGGTATCTGCCCCATTTTCCTGAGCCTCCAAATAGTTTCCCAGATTAAGTTTAAAAGGAAAACAGGCAAATTCGGGTGAATGTCGAACCCCTAATTCCACTGTCCTCCTTGTAGTTGGAGGTGGGAGCACAACATCCAGGCCAAGACTAAGCAATAAAGCCCTAACGACAATGTACAGATTCCCCATATGGGGGTATGTGATGCGCATACTTTTTCCTCCAAACAATCATTTCCGTAAAAGCCTCCAGCCGGGTATTAATGCCGGCCTCTCCGGTATGCTCATCAATTGTGAGCATCATCAAAGGCATATTCTGCTGCTTGGCTATTCTTGCCACCAATTCCTCAACCAGCGCTTCCGGGCCACAGCCGAAAGAGGTTAAATATATCACACCGTCCAGTTTTTGAGAGTTAATAAATCTGAATGCAGACCCGATCATCCTTTTGCCAAGGGTCCAGAACAGCCGCTTGGAAAGGCTGGCGGCTTCCTCCTCTATCTCATCAGCTGCCAGGGATTCGGGTGTTACAACAAGCGCTCCCAGTTGACGGAGTTTTTTGATGAGGTTCATACTGATATATGGATCATAAATATTGTAAGGATGTCCGATTAGACCGATGCGCAGATGTTTGCTGTGGGAATATAAAGGAATCTCTGGATTACCTATACCTTTTATGGCATCAGGAAGAATCAGCCCAGAATTCAGCCGCTTCCAGAAAAACTCCTGTGCCTCCAATGCAGCATCCAAGGCATCTTCTATTAGCTTCCGATCAGCGGTCAAGCTTTTCCCCGCCTCCCGCAAACAATCCGCCCAACACTGGACAGGGTTTCCCTCCTTGCCGGCATCCACAGTTGTGTCTATCAGAGGAGGGAGCTTATTTATACGCGCCCTTAGCATATCCGGGATACCCATAAATTTAGGGCAAATATATTCTTTCGCCTCCACTCTGGTGATACGCGGCACAAACAAATAATCCACTCTGCCGGCAAGGTAGGCAGCATGTCCAAAATACACCTTGACCGGCAGACATACCTCACTCAAAGTGCTCTTTATACCTTGATCCAGTATTGCCTTATTGGTCTCTGGAGAGAGAACAACCTCACAGCCTAGCCTAGTAAAAAACTCATTCCAAAGAGGAAAGTAATAATAATACAGCAGCGCCCGAGGAATACCCACCTTTTTTATTTTTATCACCCCCAAACCTTAGCTGCGCGGGTTAAACAGCACAGCAAATGCATAACCAAAAGTCACAGCAGCAGCAACACCTACTGCTGTGGACTCTATCCCTCCGGAAAAAGCACCAAGCAGCCCTTTTTCTTCTACCGCTTTGATGGCACCCTGGGCCAGGCTGTGTCCAAATCCTGAAAGGGGAATGGTTGCACCCGCTCCCGCCAGGTCCACCAAAGGCTGATAAAGGCCAAGTGCACTCAGCAAAACCCCGCCGGTGACAAAGCCGACAAGGATATGGGCAGGGGTGATAGAGGATCTAGTCAGATCCATCAGGAGTTGTCCAACTACACAGATCAGTCCTCCCACAACAAAAGCCAATAATATTTTCAGCAAAGCTCACCTCTTTCAACTGGAAACAACAACAGCATGTGCAATAGCAGGGATCGATTCCCCCTGCTGGCAGGTAATCGGGCTCATTAAAGCACCTGTTGCCATCAAGAGTATATTTTTATACCTTTGTTCCTTGAGCTCTGAATAAAAATATCCTGAGAAGACAGCTGCCGAACACCCGCAACCGCTGCCGCCCGCATGGATATCCTGTTTTTCTGTGTCATAAAACATAAGGCCGCAGTCTCGCAGTTTATCACCGGGATCACAGCCCCGCTTTTTCAGCAGTTCTATCAGCAGCTTTTGCCCCACCTTTCCCAGATCCCCAGTCACAATCAGATCATAGGAATCAGGGTTAGTGCCTGTATCCTCAAAATGGGTCAAAAGAGTATCAGCCGCTGCAGGAGCCATAGCCGCACCCATGTTATTCATATCGGTGATACCCATATCCACCACTTTGCCTATAGTTCCGCAAACAATACGGGGGCCATCCCCTTGAGCTTCTACAACAAGAGCACCACTGGCAGTAGCTGTCCATTGACCAGTAGCCGGCCGCTGCACCCCTTGCTCTACAGGGAAACGAAACTGCCTTTCTGCAGTAAGGTGATGGCTTGAGGAAGCCAACAGAACACACCTAGCAAACCCACCATCAACCAGCATACTGGCCAGCAGCATCGCCTCCACAAAGGTGGAACAAGCCCCAAATAAGCCGAAAAAGGGAATTTCCAGACCCCGTGCTGAGTAATTGGCGCTGACGATCTGGTTAAGTAAATCCCCTGCTAAAAAGAGGTCAGCATCCTGGGTCTGCAGATTGATTTTTTTTAAAGCCAGTTTGCCGCTTTCCTCCAGCATTTTACATTCAGCCTTCTCCCAGCTCTTTTCGCCAAAAAGAGGATCATCAATAACCCAATCAAAATATTGAGCTAGGGGCCCTGCTCCTTCTTCTGGTCCAACAATAGCCGCACTGGAGGTAATAACAGGCGGTTGAGAAAAACTAACAGACTGCTGTCCTACTTTTTCCCCCATCCAGCAATCACCTCTACTGCAGCAGATAGTAGATGATCCCAACCAAACAAGATGTAATTATCCCGTAGACAAGCACTGGACCAGCCACTGTAAAAAGCTTCGCCCCTACTCCAAAAAGAAAACCCTCTCTTTTAAACTCCATTGCTGGAGCAACTATTGAATTAGCAAAACCTGTGATCGGTATAATTGATCCAGCTCCCCCAATCTTCCCTATCTGGTCATAAACACCGATACCGGTTAAAAAGGCCCCCAAAAAAACCATTGTGCCAGCGGTAACAGCTGCAGCCTCCCGCTCACCCATTCCCTGACTGATAAAAAAGTCAAGAAACAGCTGTCCGATGACACAAATAGTGCCACCCACTAAAAAAGCCATCACACAGTTTTTCAAAACATTATGTTGAGGTTTGACGCTTTCCACCAGCAGCCTGTATTCTTCTCTTTGGCTTTCTTGCTCCTGCTGCTGTTCGATATTACCCTTCACAGCTACCATCCCTATTTCTCATAAAAGATAGAGAGAGTACCAAAAATGGTACTCTTTAAGCTTTGGCATCAATAGCTTTATGAGTCTTTATAGGCTATTCTCACATTAGCTTTATACTCAAAGATTTGACCATCCCGAACCCCAGCTGTCAGGTTCGCAACCTCTACACCGGTTATATTGTTTATAGTCTTAGAAGCCTGTTGAACAGCACCTTTGATAGCTTCATCCCAACTATTTGTTGATTCCCCTACAAGATCCATAACTTTAACTACCATACTTGACCCCTCCTTAATTTTTACTACTATTATTACCTTCCTTGCTGGTAAATATACGCAAAAAAAAGCTGCTCAGATGGTTCTGAGCAGAGAAGCCTTTCAAAAGTATAGGGAGTGACAAAACCCCCTAGAACAAAGATTGAATGATAAAAAAGACAGCAAATCAGCTTAAGTATGCGCGCAGTTTAGCAAATGCTCGCTTTTCCAAACGGGAAATCTGGACCTGTGACAGGCCCAGTTGTGAGCCAACCTCTGCTTGGGTTTTATCCTGAAAGTATCTTAATAAAATGATCTGCCGTTCCCTTTCCGGCAGACAGAGCAAAGCATCCCTCAGGTCTATCCTCTCCAACCATTTCAATTCCTCATCACTCGAACCGGGCAGATAGTCGATTACCTGGGATGAGTCCTCACCCTCCTGTCCAACACTTTCAAACAATGAGACAGGAAACTGGGCTGCCTCTATTGCCAGTACAACTTCCTCTTTTTCCATTCCCAGCTCCCGGGCAATCTCTTCAACAGTAGGTTCACGGGCTAGTTTGCGCACTAACCTTTCTCTGGACTGACTGACCTGAACAGCTTTTTCCTTCAAAGCCCTGGTCGTCTTGATCGGGTGGTCATCCCTGAGAAAGCGACGAATCTCCCCGATAATCATCGGCACAGCGTAGGTAGAAAATTTAACATTAAAAGAGGGATCAAAATTATCAATGGCTTTGATTAAACCGATCACACCGATCTGAAAGAGATCCTCTTCATCATAACCCCGCCCCTCAAAACGCTTGAGTATATTAAAGACTAAACGATAATTACAATTGACCAGTTTTTCTCTCGCCTTTTTGTCACCCTGCCGCACTTTTTTCAACAAGCGCAGAGTTTCTTCTTCACTGAGGAGAGGAAAGCGAGGCAGACTCATATCCTGTAAACCCATGATCTTCCTCTAATTTTCATTAAACCACATTGCTTTTACTTCACCGGGCAGTTTCTTGCGCATTATAACTGTGGTGCCCTGACCAGGCTCTGAATTCACCTCCAGCTCATCCATAAAGGTGCGCATAAAAACAAAACCCAGCCCCATCCGTTCCGGCTCAGTTCCTTCACCTGGCTCTAATGCCCGCTCTAGGTTGTTGATCCCCCTTCCCCTGTCCTCTACAACAATTTCCAGACTGGAATCATACAATGAGGCTGTTAGGGTAACAAGCCCCTTGGGGTCCTTTTGGTAGCCATGAACAATGGCATTGGTTACCGCTTCAGATACAGCAACTTTGATTTCTTCGAGAACACTCACATCATAATCAAGCTCAGAAGCAAAAGCAGCAACAGTAACGCGGGCTAATCTAACATTTGCAGGTATGCTTGGAAATTCAAGCTTGATGTGGTTAATTGCCTTCATATCACATCACCTTCCCGGATAAATGCTTTAGGGCTTGGGCTGTATTGGGGTATACCGGTATCAGTCGGGTGATCCCGGAAAGGTTCAAAAGCTTAATGATCCTGGAATCTCCGCTGGCTATCACCACTCTCCCCTCATTTTCCTTAACCTTACGATAGCGGCCAAGGATAACACCCAAACCTGAACTATCGATAAAATCGATTCCGGTCAGGTCAAAAAGGATATTTTTCACCGCCTCTTTTTCATAATTGCGGTCGATTTCCCGGCGGCAGTGATCAGCCAGTTCCAAGTCAAAATCCCCGGTAATTTTTACCATAAGGGTATCTCCCATATTCTTGATCTCCAGATTCAATAACCGCCCCTCCCATCTCCCAACATTTTTCATTTGTAATTCAACATACAAAAGAAATAATCCTGCTAAAAAATGGCAATAAAAATTCCCCTGTTCTCGGGGAATTTTAAGCCTAATACTTTTGCTGCTCTCTATCCAGCCATTGTCTTCAATGTTTTTTGCATTTGCTGCCAGAATCCACATCTAGGTGCACCTTTTTGCACCGTCAGAGGAATCCTCTGCTGGACCTTGCCATTAACAATCAGTTTTAATTCCCCTGCTTTTTGTCCTTTAGCAACAGGTGCATTGATGATCTCAGGAATCGTCAGCTCAGTTTTTACATCTATTTTCTCACCTTTACGGGTCAGCACACCCACACCTTCAGGGACAACTAAACCAGTATAATCAGCTGTTCCTTTTCCTACACGAACCTTACCAACCACCTCACCGGCTTTTATCACTTCCTGGTATGCAAAATTAGCAAACCCCCAGTTTAATAGTTTAATTGACTCATTAAAGTGGCCACCTGGTTCTGGAACACCGAAAACACAGCAGATCAGGCGCAGATTGTCACGCTTCACTGTAGAGGCCAGACAGTAATTAGCTTCAGTAGTCCAGCCTGTTTTAAAACCATCTGTACCATCATACCACCACAGCAGTTTATTGGTGTTGTCCAGTTTTGTTTTTCCCCCACGCAGTTTATAGTAATGCTTAATACCAGTCAGCTTCAGGTATTCAGGGTGTTTTGCAGCCTCACGGCAGAGCACAGCCATATCATAAGCAGATGTATAGTGGTTTTTGGCAGGCAGGCCGTGAACATTGACAAAATGCGTGTTTTTCAATCCCAGCTCCTTAGCCTTCTGGTTCATCAAATCCACAAAAGCCTTTTCACTTCCGGCAATATGTTCAGCAACAGCCACACAAGCATCATTGGCAGAGCCCACCGCAATAGCGATCATCATTTCCCTAAAAGACATCTCTTCCCCTGGCTCCAGCCATATCTCTGATCCGCCCATTTCCCAGGCTGCCTCACTGGTTACAACTTTGTCAGCCCAATCAACTTTACCGCTTTTCAAGGCCTCGATAGCAACCAAAAGTGTGGCAACTTTGGTCACACTTGCAGGTGCCATCCGCTTGTGGGGGTTTTTTTGATAAAGAATCTTGCCTGTACTGGCCTCCATCAGCACTGCAGATGGTGCATCAGTTTCCGGTGTGCTGCCCCAGGCATATTTGGCAGGGAACAATTGCAGAAAAGAAAACACCAGGATTACGGGTATGATCAAACGATAACACATGGCACTATTACCTCCCTCTAGTATTTTCTTTTCATAGTATCTGCAAGTTGTACCCTGTTAATCCTGGGACAGGCTGCCAAAAAAAGAGGAAGCTAAAAGCTAGTAAATGATATCATGGATCAGAGACGGCAGCTGCGGGCTGTCCTGGCCAATAACAAAGGATTTCTTTACACGCTCCTTCACCTCATCCAGCTTATCCCTGCTGTTCACATGGAGTTCAGCAAGGGGTTCACCAGCAGCAACCGCATCCCCCATTTTTTTTCGTAAAACAATCCCTACAGCTGGATCGATCTTATCATCTTTGCGCAGGCGGCCGGCTCCCAGCAGCAGTGATGCCCAGCCTATCTCACGGGCATTGATCCAGTGAACAAAGCCTTCCTTATCTGCCAGCAGCTCGATTTGCTCAGCAGCCCTGGGAAGGAGATCTGGGTTATCGAGGACCTCAGGAGTACCTCCCTGAGCTATAATGATCTCTCGCAGCTTAGCGAACCCTGCTCCCTGCTCCAGCAGTTTCTCTAAAAGTATTCTGCCCTCCTCAGGAGATGCTGCTGTACCTGCTGCTGCCAGCATCTCTCCACCAAGCACCAGGCAGAGTTCAACAAGATCTCTAGGTCCTCTGCCTTTCAGTGTGGAGATAGCCTCCTTTACCTCCAGGGCATTTCCCACAGCCAGCCCCAGGGGTTGTTCCATATTGCTGATCACGATCACAGTTTTGCGGCGAAAATCACTCCCTAAAGCTGCCATCAGCTCACCAAGAGCCCTTGCCCGATCAATAAAAGGAAGAAAACCACCGGTCCCCACCTTGACATCCAATACGATCCGGTCCGCACCCCCTGCAATCTTTTTAGACATAATACTGCTGGCTATCAAAGGGAGGGAATCTACTGTTCCGGTCACATCACGCAAGGCATAGATCTTTTTGTCAGCAGGCACTAAATCTGCGGTCTGGCCTGCCAAGACTGCCCCGATTTTGCTGGTTATTTCTTTCATCTCAGCTAATGACAGATCGGTCCTAAAGCCAGGTATGGACTCTAACTTATCCAGGGTACCTCCAGTATGGCCGAGAGCCCTGCCTGACATTTTGACCACCTTTAAGCCTGCTGCTGCCACCAATGGCACAAGCACCAAGGTGGTCTTGTCACCAACACCTCCTGTGCTGTGCTTATCAACTTTGATCCCTGGGATATCTTTCAAATCCAGCAGATCACCTGATTTAATCATAGCCAGGGTTAAATACTTTGTTTCTTCGTAGTTGAGACCCCGCAAAAAGGCAGCCATTAAAAAAGAGGACATCTGGTAATCTGGAATCTCTCCCCCAACAAAGCCCCTGACCAGGTAATCCAGTTCCTGAAAAGTAAGCCTTCCCCCCTCTCGCTTCTTAATGATCAGATCAACCGCACGCATAGTCCTTCACTCCTTAAAAATACCGGCTATGGGGGTTCCATCCCCCTGTTCCACACCAAAAGCCTTTGCCAAAGTAGCTCCTAGATCAGCCATAGTAGAGCGCACCCCGAGAGAAGTTGTTCTTACTCCGGGACCTGTTATCATCAGAGGTACATATTCTCTGGAGTGGTCGGTGCTGGCTGTTGTGGGGTCACAGCCGTGATCAGCGGTCAGAACCAGCAGATCCCCCTGCTGCAGGTCCTCAAAGAGTTCAGGAAGCCATGAATCAAAGGCCTCCAGTGCCTTGGCAAAACCCTTTACATCATTGCGGTGCCCATAAAGGGAATCAAAATCCACTAGAGTAGCAAAAACAAGGCCCCTCTCCAATTCCTGAAAAGCCTTCCTAGCAGCAAGAAATATTTCCTGATTTCCCGCCACAGGTATTGATTTGGTTACACCCTGGCCGGCAAAAATGTCATTTACCTTGCCCACAGCCACAACCTGAAAACCCCTGTTGCTGAGAGCATCAAATAGTGTTGGCCGCGGTGGAGGGAGGGAAAAATCCTGGCGCCGTGGTGTACGCCAGTAATCACCATCTTTACCCAAGAAAGGACGGGCTATCACTCTCCCTACAGCATGAGGCCCTGTCAGCAGTCCCCTGGCAATAGAACATATTTGATATAATTCATCAATCGGGATAACCTCCTCATGGGCGGCAACCTGAAACACACTGTCTGCAGATGTATAAACAATGGGTTTTCCTGTTCTCACATGGAGAGCACCCAATTCCTTGATGATCTCTGTCCCTGACGCAACCTTATTCCCCAAGACCTCTCTCCCGATCTTCTTTTCAAAGGGGATGATAATCTCAGGTGGGAAGCCTTCAGGATAAGTAGGAAATGGTTTGTCCAAGATGACACCGGTCATCTCCCAATGACCGCTGGTGGTGTCCTTGCCTGCAGAGCGCATAGCCATCTTTCCGTAAGCTGCCTTTGGGTTAGCGGCAGCTGGCACACCGGCTAAAGGGACAATGTTGCCCAGTCCCAACTGCTCCAGAAAGGGGAGGTGAAGCCCCCCTACACTCTCTGCCAGATTTCCCAGAGTGGATGAACCCTCATCCCCAAAATCTGCTGCATCAGGCAGTTCTCCCACACCAACCCCATCCATGACTAAAACCAATACCCTGTTCACACTAGGCTCTGGGATGTGATTTTTCATATACCTCCCTCATCTTTCTCTTGCTCAAATGGGTATAAATCTGTGTTGTTGTGATATCAGCATGTCCCAGCATTTCCTGGACAGCCCTCAAGTCCGCGCCGTTCTCCAGCAGGTGTGTGGCGAAAGAGTGGCGCAGCACATGGGGGGTAATTTCGCTCTGGATTCCTGCTTTTTTGGCATAAGCTTTGAGTATTTTCCAAAAGCCCTGACGAGTCAACCGCCTGCCGTTTTTGTTTAAAAAAAGAGCTCGTTCCCCAGTGCTCTTTCTTAACTTTAACCAACAGCGGGATAGATATTCTCTGAGATAATTTTGAGCTATTTCACCAATAGGTATGATCCGCTCCCGGGAACCCTTCCCCATACAGCGGACAAACCCCAGTTCCAAATTCAGGTGCTCAGTATCCAAACCGAGCATTTCAGAAACCCGCATCCCAGTGGCATACAACAGTTCCAACATAGCCTTGTCCCTCAGTCCTATTAATGTTCCACTATTGGGCTGGGAAAGGAGTTTCTCCACCTCCTGGACACTCAGCACCCGCGGCAGATTCTTCTCCAATTTAGGAGATGTGAGATTTTCAGTAGGATCTGTGGTTACCAGCCCCTCCTGCAGTAGATAGCGATACAAGCCACGCAGGGCGGCCAGCATGCGGGACCTGGTTCTGGCGCTTTTGTTCAAGAGGCGCTGCTGGTTCAGAAAACTCAAAATGACATTCTGTGTTGCTTGAAAAAGTTTGAGCTTTTGTGCAGATAAAAAAGAGACATACTGCTCCAGGTCATAGCGGTAAGAGTTGATGGTATTATCAGCAAGTCCCCGCTCGACCCGTAAAAAGGTTAAAAACTCATCTAAATAATGATTTTCACTCAATAATCTACCCCCGTTAATATTTTCCTGTTTTGAGAAGAATTCTACATATAAAAAAAAATTCCTCTCTGTACTCCAGAAAGGTTTAAATCATGGTATTAGCTGTTCTTCATCACTATAAAGCTGCCGCAGCTGATTCATTAAAGAGCTTTCTTCTGCCGGCAGCACCCTGCTGTTTTCCACCTTCATTAAATCCTGCTTTTTGTCTATATCCCCGATTTCAGCTGCAATAAAAGAAAGGAATTGCGGTATGATGAGGCCGATCAAGAGCAAAAAGAACAGCAGCTTGAGAATAACAGCACACTTCTGTTTCCAATTAGTGATCGTGATCATCAGCATTATATTACCCTCCAATTTGTGAACATCACAGCTTCTGGACAACCCCTGATTTATATTATGCAATGCTTCCCATCAGCTAGAACCAAAAAATCTGAATTAATGAATCACGGCAGTATCAGTCGATCACTGGTAGAGGGAACAGATCAATTTCAAAAAGTTTGGCACCAAATAGGTTTCCACCCATGATCCCAGCAGAACCAGCAGTATAAAAAAGAGAAAAATAAATGAATAAACACCGATACTGCGCAAGGGAGCATCCCGGATAGTGCGCAGCAGTGTAAAGGAAAAATAAAAAGACAGGACTCCCGCACCTAATAATGCCGGTATATAGCAGAGGTTCTGGGGAAGGACACAAAGTAGGGCTAGGAGAATACCCTTCCCTGCTTCTTCCTGCACCAAAAAGCCAACTGTTACACCTACAGTAAACCCCTTAGCACCGAGCAATAATAAGATCAGCGGGGTCCCCACTACTGTTAAACCCAAAAACCAGAGAAGGGCAACAGTTACCACTTGTGTTTTGAGAATCTGATACCAAGTTTTTAGATCAGAAAATGAGTGTTTGGAAAGAAGAGATGATTCTTCAAGGAAAGAAGTGAGATACTGACGCATTTCTTGCTGCACTAAAGGGTCTATGCTGCGCAAACTGACAGCACCTATAATTAAACCGCTTAAAAAAAAACCCACAGCTAATAGAACGGGAATCAGCAGCTGTTTATGGGTATCGATAACAGCAGATGTCCTGGCTAAACGCATAAGAATCCTCCCCGGCATAACAACTTCCTCCAATAAAGTCTATGCCGGGAAAAATAAACCAATTACCGGAAGGGACAAATTATTTATCCAGCAGCAGTTCAGCCAGGCAACGGACAGCCAAAACATCTTCCGGGGCCTTACTGCTGGCTGCGATCAAAGCTATATCCCGCCCCTCCTTTGCTGCCAGTTCACAGGCTCTCTTCAAGCCCTTCCTGGCATTCTCCCAACCTGTGAAACCAGGGGTGCGGGCTACAGTAGCGGTCAGGACCGGTGCACCAGCATTGAACGCAGCATCAAAAGCAGCCCCACCACAATCAGTCACAGCAATAACAATTTTATCTTTAAAATCTACAAGTTTAGCGGTTTCAGCACCCTGGTTGGGGTAAATCCCCACCTCTTTAACGCCTGCGCTGTGCAGCCCTTCCAGTAAGCCAGAGGCCCTCTGCAGCCGTTCAGCTGCCTGTCCCACTCTAGGCTCTGCAATAACAACCACTTCAGAGTTTATTTCCTTGGCCTTTTGTGCGGCATACCTGCCCACAGCCTCGGGGTCCACTGGGACCGGTGCCCTACAGGGGATAGGGCTGGCCCCCAGTACGCAAACAGCTCCTTCCTGAAGAGCAACCTCAAGGGTTGTGCTCATATCGATCACATCAACCACCACAACAACTTGCCCCCTACAGGCGGCCTGGTAGGCGCCACTGGCATTGCTGCCTATTGTAACCAAGGGTTTACCCATCCCTGACACCCCTTTCCCTCCTTACAGCAGAAACTACCTTTCCGTAGGTTCCCCCACCCCCAGCGCTGAAAACCAACTCACCCTCCCGTGCTTGTCGGATAGTCAGAGCCACTTTTTCGCCAACAACAGATACCAGTTCCTCATAACCGACATGATGTAAAACATTCATCTCAGTTCCAAAGGACGCCAGGAGCAAAGAGATGGTTTTTGGCCCCACCCCTGGCAAAAAGTGCAGAGGAACCTGGTAGTGGTAAGGGGGGCGTCCCTGGGGAGAAGAGGGTTCTTTCCAGTCCCCGATCTCTATGATCCGGTCAAGGACTCCTTTAACCATTCTTGAACTGCCGCAGTCAGGACATATCGCCACAGGAGGTGATGTCTCAGCTATTCTGCCACAGGAAAGACACTGGCTGCGGTGGTATTTCCCTAGCCTGGGGTCAAGCCCAAAATTCGCTAAAACCCTCCGTCCTTCTTTTTTCTGCAGAGCCATTAGCAGTTCTGCAAAACTGGGTTCAGCCAGGAGAAGGAGGTTATATTCCCGGCCCAAATTTTTCAGAGAATGAGCATCTGAATTGCTCAAGAATGTCAATTCAGCAAGCTCTGACAGATGGTCTGCCAGACCGGTATCAGCGCTCAATCCCAGTTCCAGAGCAAATATTTTGCTAAAACCTTTCTCTCCCAGCACTGCTGTCAAGCGATGGGTACAGCAGCCATAAACACCCTTATGGGGTGTAAAGGCATGAGCAGGCATAAAAATCCCGGAGCGGGCAATCACCTCATCTAAAATCACCTTTGCTGGAAGGTGGCAGCGCTGAGTGCTCAGTTCCGGGTTTGTAATATGTTCAGCCAGGAAAGAGGAAAAAGAGCGGAGCGCCTCCAATGTAGGAAAATAAGCTAGCCAGTGTGCGGCTGCTCCGTTTTCCTCAGTTGTTTCCACTTCAGCACCTGGGATCAGGGTCAAAGAGTCCCGGTAGCGCAGGCCTCCACCCGTCAGCTCCCGGGCCTTGCCCTCAGCGACCAGCTCCACCAGTTCAGAACAGAGCCTGGGGCAGGCTGCATCCACAATCCCCAGTATGTTCAATCCTTTCCGCAGGGCCGCCTCATCCAAGACCCCGGGGATGGTCTGGCTGCGGGCTGCGGTCACTTTCACCGGATAACCGCTCAAAGTTCGGCCGATATGCACATGCAGGTCCAGGAAGTATCTATTCATCATGGTCATGCAGTGCACACCCTGCCAGAATCCCTAAACATGTTTTGCCATCTTTGATCTCTCCGCTCAAAACCATCTGGGCGGCCTCAGCAAGGGGGATGGTAACCACATCGATAAACTCCCCTTCATCTGGTCGGGCCTCACCTTTGATCAGCCCTTTGGCCAGGACCAGGTAGAGAAGTTCATCACAGAAGCCCGGTGATGTATAAAAGGAGCAAATTACTTGCCATTGTTCAGCTGTATAACCTGTTTCCTCCTCTAATTCCCGCTTGGCACATTCCAGCGGTTCTTCACCCCCATCCCTTTTACCAGCCGGCAGTTCCAGCAGGATCTCCCCGGGAGCATGCCTGTACTGCCGCACCATTACTACTTCACCCTCATCGGTCAAGGGTAAAATCACCACGGCCCCTGGGTGTTTGACAACCTCTCTTTTAGCGGTTTTCCCATCTGGGAGCTCAACAGTATCCACCTGAACTTTGATGATCCTTCCTTGGAATACTTCCTCTGATGAGACAAGTTTCTCTTTGAGCCTGCCTTCCAGCCCCTTCTCCATCTATATCACCTCTTACAAAGATCTGCTGCAATCAAACCCGCCGCACCGGCAGCCAGGAAAAAAGCCGGATCGGTTGATGGTTCTCGTCCCATACTGCTCACCCTGATCCCCATTTCCGCAAGATAGCCCAGTGCTGGGCTTCCATCCCGGATCACAACTCTGTGGCGCTCAAAGATGCCCGCTTCTTCCAGCTGTTTTTTGATCAGATCACTCTGCTGACCGTTGACCAACTCCGGCAGGGCGATAACAGCCTGGCGGAGAGCAACATGTCCCAAGGCAGTCAGGGTATGGTGGCTGACCCCCTGATGGCGGGGTCGCGGGTCAGCAAAACTGATCCTGGGAACAGCCACAGGCCGGCCTCCCAGAATGCTTGCTGCATTAATGATCTCACCCTGCTCCAGCGCGGTTGTCCCCCACTTTGTGCCTGTACCCACAATACCTGGCCCCATGGTGACAATAATCACATCTGCTTTGAGGACCTGATAAGCTGCGATCAGCCCGGAATAGATGTTCACACTCTCCAGATCACCGCCAAAGGCATGCCCTGTGGTAACAGTTCCGGCAATGATCCCCTCTTTCTTGAGGGTCCGCACCATCCTGCTTAAAGGAAGAGGCAGGGCAGCACCATCGGTCATTATATAAACAACCCTCAACTCTTTCCCTTTTCCTACTACACAGCCAGCAGCAGCGGGAGCAAGCATACTATGCAGTGTCCCCACAACCACAGGTGTTCCTTCCAGTGATGTAAACTCCTTGATATCATTGTGGTGTGGGCTCTCTTCCTCCTCTACACTGAGCACTTTAAGCTGGTAAGGGGTATAGCGGAGCTTCATAATATGGCCGGGGCCCGGTTCATTCTTCGGAGTACGGCTAAGGTTAGCAATCACAAAGTGATAGCCGCCGGTGCCTAATTTCAGCTGCACAGCTGTTATGTTAAGATAAACCAGATCCCCCACAACCGCCTCTCCGCTGAGCGATGGGTAGTTCCAAGCAAGGCAAGTATCTCCTTCACACTCCACTTCCAGCTCCTGAATCTGCTCTGAGGAGTCAATGATCCTGATAACCTTTCCTTTTTTCCAGCTGATCAAGGTTGCATCCCTTCTGTGCTCAATAAAATCATCTCCCAGAGAATCTGAACAACACTGACCAGATCCCGGGAATCCAGGCATTCCTCTGTGGTGTGGGCCTTCTGCATCCCTATTGATAGATTGGCTGCCTGCACTCCGGCTGCATTAAAAATATTGGCATCACTGCCGCCTCCGGTAGGCTCCAGGCGCGGCTTGAGCCCAGCCCTTTCCATTGCTTTGGCGGCAAATTCAATCACATGCTGTTCGGGATCAAGCCAGTATTCGGGATATTCCAGCCTCACCTTTATTTCACAATCCGCTCCTGGGATCTCTTTGATCTGTTCAAACTCCTTAACGATCCTGGAGGTAATATCATCCAGCTTCTCCCTTTGCAGGCTCCTGGTCTCCCCCTGAATAAAAACAGAATCAGGGATGATATTGGTAGCCTTACCTCCTTCAATAATACCGATATTAGATGTGGTCTCCTCATCGATCCTGCCCAAGGGAAGCCGGGAGATCACCTCACTGGCGAGCCTGATGGCATTAACTCCTAACTCCGGTTCGAAACCGGCATGAGCTGACTTTCCTTTGACAGTGATATTAAGAATATTCTGGGCTGGTGCAGCAATAATGATAGCTCCCGGTGAGCCGCTTGAATCCAGGATATAGCCGAAATCCGCCTCTAGCTTCTTATAGTCAAAGTTTTTGCTTCCCAAAAGCCCCCTCTCTTCCCCTACGGTCAGGAGAATTTCCAGCATTCCATGGGGTTGGTCCTGCTCTTTGATCATCTCCAATAACTCCAATAGGGCGGCGATCCCTGCTTTGTCATCCCCACCAAGAACAGTATCACCTTGACTCCGGAATACACCATCCTCAAATATAACCTTCACACCATCAGCAGGCACAACTGTATCCATATGACAGCAGAAAAAAAGGGATTGGTACCTTTCATCACCTGGAAGCCGGGCGAGAAGATTACCGGTTGTGCCTCCGATTTTGGCAGCTGTCTCATCTTCCTCAACACTAAAACCAAAGCCCTCTAAAAGTGATATCAAATAATCGGCCAATTCCCGCTCTTTTAAGGATGGGGAAGGAATTTCGGCAAGTTTGATGAACTTCTGAAAAAGCCTTTCCTCGTTTACGCTCACAGCCATTACAAACCCCCTCATTTAGCTCTGCCCAAATTATCCAAAAAACGCAGCAGAGAATTGTTTTCTATAATCTCGGTAAGTGAATACTTCTCTGTTAATAGATGCAGCAATAGCAAAAACACAACCAAAATCAGTTGAGCTTTAAAGGACATGGTCCAGGCACAGGCCAAACCCAGAGCAGCACCCATCAGATTAGACCCAGTATCACCGAGCATCCCCTTTGCCTTCAAATCAACGGGAATTAGGGCCAAGAGGCCGCCTGCTATAGGAGACAGCAGTACCAGAGGCATTTTACTCCGGAAAACAGCCAGCAGAACAAAAAACCACAGGAAAAACACCTTGATCGCCCTACCAGGGCGCAGATCCAGCAAATTGATGGTATTAGCAGCCAGCGCAATAAGTACAGCTGCAGTTAATATTTCCCACCAGGGCTGTGACCTCAGCAACAGCAGCGAGAGGAACAAGGCTGCTAATCCCCCTCCTAAAGCCTTCAAGGCACCTGTGGTGAGCCTTCCCTGAAATAAAGCACCAAAATGCCCTTTTAGCCCACGGCTGTCCCTGGACCCCAGCAGATCATCGATCAGACCCAGCAGGGCGAAAAAGAGAACAGCCAGCAGAAAAATAAGAACAGCCTCTGCTGAAAACCACTGCAGCAAAAGAAAAGCTGCCAGGAGGTAAACAATAACCAAAACCAAGCCTATCCCTACAGGAATGAATTCCTGGCGAAAATTGGGGCGAACAGCTCCTGTCTCCTTAAGCAAATGAATAAAAAAAGGAAGCAGTATCAGGGTTAAAAGATAACCTGCTCCACCTCCGATCAAGATCTTCATTGGGCCACCTCTTTCCAGGAACTGATCAGAGCCAGCAGAACATCTTTGAATTGTCTGCCACGGTGCATAAAACCGGAAAGATCCCTACCGGTGACCCGGTGAAACATTGTTGTAGGAACCTCCTGGAGGCGAAAACCGCGGCGTGCTGCCTTAATGGTCATAGCTAGCTCTACACCATATCCGGCAGCAAAAGGTGCTACTGCATCCAGCACCTCCCTGCGCATAACCCGCTGGCCTGAAAGGGGGGCTTCCATCTTCAGCCCTGTAAGCAGATAGATCCCAGCGCGGGCCAAGCCTTTGACCAGACCAAAACCTCCTGCCTTTTTAACAGGAGGAAATGTAGCGATAGTCATATCTGCCTTATTAGCTAAAACCGGGCCTGCCAGTAGTTCCAGTTGACCTGCACTTTCACCCAGATCCCCATCCAGCAGGGCCACCACCGGTTGATTAATATAAGGTATACCCCGATTGAGGGCCTCTCCCTTACCATAATTAGAGCCCAAGCTGATCACCTGGGCACCTGCTTCCTTTGCTTTGAGTGCTGTTCCATCCTGGGACCCGTCATCTACCACTATCAGCTGCCCAACATCAGGAACCTGCAAAGCTGCTTTCACTGTCTCAGCTATTAAATCCTCTTCATTAAATGCTGGAATCAATACAGTAATCAAATCAAGGTCACTTCCTTACTGTAAAGGGGGAAGAAAACTTTCTGCGGTCTCTTTAATTCCATAATGCCCCGGATAACCATTCATCGCCTGAATTAAAGCCAACTGTCCATGGGCTGTGTCAATATTATCGACTGTTGTCAAACGAACATTCTGATAATGGCGCATATAAGAAATCTCTACATCACTGTCCTCAGTCCCATAAACAGTGCATCCCTCTTTCTGCAGCGTTTTTATCAAATTCAAATCAAAGATCTTGGCATAATCCTCATCTTTATTATTGCATCCCCCGATCACAATAACATCCTGAAGGGGATGGCCGTAGGTCCCTGTGACACTGGCGATTTCAGTGTCATCTAAAAAAACAATTAATTCACTGTGTGCTCCGGTAGTCACCGCTTCTCCCAACAGCTTGGCCAGATTAGCAAGGTATTCATCGGGATCGGGGTCATCTTTACCCAGCATGCCTGCTGTCTGTTTGCTTAAACTGGAATCATTAAGCAGCCCTAGATTGACCACCGTAACCGACTGTATCTCGGCCCCAGCGGATCTGAGGGCGCTGAGCAAACCGTCATGCTTTTTATTATAGTTGATATCGATCACAGCTATTTTTCGTCCTTCAAGCTTTCCCTTAACCAGTACAGGCAATACACTCTCATTGAATTTCTGCTGGTTGGCGATCACTTCCTGAGCCTGCATGAGAGCATCAGCATTCACCTTATTTTCCTCACGCAGAACAGTAAATTCCTTTTCCAACCCCTCGATCATCTTCTTCTGCTGCTGAGTGATCGCGTCACTGCTGATCATTGAAGTGCCGATCAAAATCCCTAACCCCAAAGCCAAAAACACAGCAGCCAAAGAAGCAATATGATATCTAATATCAACAATCAAGCTGAAAAACTCCTTCCGTTTTCATACATCCATAACCGGTAGAACTCCTACTAAATGCGCAGCAACAGCTTAACCTGCATAATCAACAGTTTAAGAAAACCCCTGGTAGCTGGAGACATAATGACAATAACAAAAATAGGCAGCAGAGCGGCAAGGAATATCTGCAACACATGCTTCAGCTTCAGACCCTGCCGGTAAAGTTTGCTCACTCCTTTAGCATCAACCAAAATGGAACCAACCTTGAGCCGCACTAAAAAGGTGCTTGCCATCCCTGGACGGCCCTTTTCCAAAAAATCGATCATATTGGAGTGGGTCCCCACAGCTACCATCAATTCAGCACCATGTTCATATGCCAGCAGGAAGGCAATATCCTCACTGGTCCCAGGAGCCGCATAAACAACGGCATCCAAACCCAGTTCCTTCACCCTCGCTAAACCAGGGGCACTTCCATCTGTATAGGCATGGACCACAATTTCAGCACCACATAGCAGCGCTTCATCAGAAACACTATCCATATCTCCTACGATTATATCAGGCCGGTAACCCAGTTCCAACAGGGCATCAGCCCCACCGTCCACACCGATCAGCACAGGTTTTATTTCATCGATATAAGATCTTATTGTGAGAATATCATGCTGGTAGCCGGCCCCCCGCACCACAATCATGGCATGCCGGCCCTTTATTGTTGTTTTTATTGGGGGAGCGGGAAATTCCCCAAGAATTAATCCCTTTTCCCTGCGGGCATAATCCAGGGTGTTATCAACAAACCTGGCCAATTCCTGCTTAACATTATCCTGTGCTGCAGCCATTTTCTCCCTCACCGCCTCTTCAGTGAGGAGAGAAGCCCGGGCCACAAAAACACCATTGCAGAAAATATCCTCTCCAGAGATGACAACCTCATCCCCTTCACTGATCATCTGCATCACATCCTGGCCCGCATTATCAAGAAGCGGGACCCCTGCCATGATTAGCTTAAGGGGACCCGCATTTGGATACCTGCCGGTTATGGATGGACTAGCATTAATTATTGCTTTCGGCCGGCAGTTGATCAGTGATTCTGCGGCCAACTCGTCAATATCTGTATGATCAATAACAGCAATTTCATGACTGGACAAGCGTTTGACGAGGTTTTTTGTGCGACCATCAACTTTTGCTTTTCCTTTAATCTCCATGACCTAACCCTGCCTCGCCATTCTGACTCGCTATTAATTCTAAATCAATTAACAATTACATGCAAGTTTGCCTAACTCACCTTGGTTCCCACCCTCAAGCGGTCAGCGACCATAGCGATAAACTCTGAGTTGGTTGGTTTACCCCGTTCCACATCAATTGTGTACCCGAAGAATTTGTTCATCAATTCCACATTACCCCGATCCCAGGCCAGCTCGATGGCATGTCTGATTGCCCTTTCCACTCTGCTGGGCGTTGTGTTGTATTTCTCGGCAATGGCAGGGTAGAGTTCTTTAGTAACAGCGCCCAAGAGATTCATCTCTTCCACTACCATCAGTATGGCATCCCTGATATATTGATAGCCTCTCACATGCGCCGGAACCCCCATTTGGTGCATTAAATTGGTGACCTCAACATCCAGGTTGCGGGATTTAGAAATAGGGCTTTTTACACTCCCCACCTGTTTATTGGCCAACTGCCGCACCCTGTTGGCCAGTATCTCTAG
Organism: Syntrophomonadaceae bacterium; assembly: GCA_012516535.1. Classification (GTDB taxonomy): domain Bacteria; phylum Bacillota; class DSM-12270; order Thermacetogeniales; family Thermacetogeniaceae; genus DTU068. The sequence goes on from JAAYWP010000040.1 coordinate 20,686, forward strand.
GTCAAAGGGTTTGAGGATGTAGTAATTAGCACCTAACTCCACTGCACGCCTTGTCATAGCCTCCTGTCCAAAAGCAGTGAGGATAATTACCCGCGGGCGGTCCTCACCATAGTCCATGGAAAGCCTTTCCAGTACACCAATTCCATCTAAATGGGGCATGATCAAGTCTAGAATAATCACATCTGGAAAATCCTCTTTCAGCAACTCGATGGCCTGTAATCCGTTATGAGCCACACCGGTAACAACACAATCCTCAAGCCCCTCAAAATATTCTTTCAAAATTTCGCAAAAATCTTTGTTATCATCAACTATCATTATCTTAATCTGACTTACCAAAGGATTTCGCCCCCTAAATACAAATTACTTTATTTTCTAATCTTTGATTTTATAGTTACTTCGACAACCCTACAAATATTTCCTTCATCGAAATATAGAAAAAGATGACTTATTATAGATTTATCAATATTATACTGCCAGCCTCTCCTGACTTGGGATCATGCTTGTTCTGCCTGGCAACAAGCCGGCTTCTTCCAGCATCATCTCAGCAAAAACCCCATACCCCCGTGAAGGGTCATTAACCAACACATGGGTCACCGCGCCCACCAATTTCCCTTCCTGAATAATAGGGCTCCCGCTCATCCCTTGAATTATGCCGCCAGTCCGGCGCAAAAGGTCCGGGTCAGTGATCTTGATGATCATAGATTTACCATCAGCCCGCGGTCTAGGATAAACAGTTTCGATGGTCACCTTAAAGGCCTCAATGGTCCGGTTATTGATAACCGTGAGTATGGTTGCCGGCCCTACTTTAACCTGGTGACTCATGGCCACTGAAACCGGTTCCGGGAATAAAGGATTGGTCACCTCTTGCTGTAAACGGCCAAAAATGCCGTATGCTGTATTTTTACTGATTTTCCCCGAAATTTCATTTCCCCCGAAAAAACCGATTTTTTCGCCGATTTTACCCCGTTCTCCCTTCTGGATTGCCTGCACAACAGCAGAAACAATCCTGCCCTCTTGAAAGACCCAGGAATCCTCGGGCCCAGAAGTAGTGATCATATGCCCCAATGCCCCGAATTTTTTTGTTTTGGGTTCGATAAAAGTAAGGGTACCCACACCGGCAGCAGCATCACGCACCAGAAGCCCGATGCGGTAACGCCCGGTTTCACCGCAGAACTGGGGTTTTACCTTAATTTCGCTAACTTTTCCCCTGTATTTGATCTTAAGCCTGATCTGTTTCTTCTTTCTGGCTTCTTGATCGATCAAATAGCTTAACTGGCTATCACTCTGTACCGCTGTATCCTCAACTTTCAAAATAATCGCTCCGGGCTTTATGCCAGCATCCTTACCTGGTGATGCTTTACTGCCATCCTGAAGTGTAATCTGGGAGTAACCCATCACCATAACCCCCTCTGCGTTGAGGAGGACACCGATGGAATGGCCTCCCACCATCACTTTTACAGGGGTTACCACCTGTAGGGTAACTTTTTTGAAAGGGATCACACCAAAAAGGCGCAAATAGAGGTCGATATTCCCTGGAACATCAGCTATAAGAGAATCATTTTGCTGCAGGATTTTCTGATTTGACCCTGCCTGCAATTTTAGCTTTCCTTCCCCATCAAGCACCAGAGCGGTAAGCCCCTCTGATAAATAATCTGGGAAAAGATTTTCCAGGGCCACTCTGTCCCCCACATTAACCCGTAGATGTGACGGATTGGAAGCAGCAAATTGAACCAGGATCATATAGCTTGATACTGTGAATAATACAAAGAAAAAAAGACCAATTATCCTTTTTAGGTTTGTGGTCTTAATCTCGCTTCAACTCCTGTGTGATCTCCTGGTCACACTCTTCCTCCGTTAGTTGTTAAAATAACCTTTTCTCAATATCTTTATACCCCAATTATCCCTCCTCTCTATATTTTAAAATCTGCCGGGCATGATTTAGTGTTGCCTCTTCATCCGCTGTACCGCCCAGCATGCGCACAATCTCACCCAATCTATCATCAGATTGTAATTGCTGTACCTTAATCCTTGTTCTTCCACCAGCAGCGCTTTTACTGATATAAAAATGGGTCTGGGCTCGCCCTGCTATATGTGGGGCATGGGTCACACAGATAACCTGTTTGTTCTCTGCCGCATAACAGAGCCGCTCAGCCACCGCCTGTACTGTCAATCCACCGATACCAGCATCAATTTCGTCAAAAATCAGTGTGGGAATTTGATCATTTTCAGCCAAAACCACCTTTAATGCCAGCATTACCCGGGACATTTCCCCACCTGAAGCAATTTTGGACAAGGGTTTTAGCGGTTCCCCAGGGTTGGCACTGAATAGAAACTCCAAAATATCATATCCTGCAGCGGTTGGTTCAGCTGACCTGGTAAAACCCACCTCCAAACGGGCATTTTCCAAACCCAGGCTGCGCAGTTCAGCAGCCACAGCTTCGCTCAGCAAGTGCGCCCCTTCCTGCCGCATAGCACTCAGCCTGCCGGCTTCCTCTTCATATCTCTCCAATGTCTCTTTATATTCAGCTTCAAGCTGCTCTTTCCGCTGTGCTGCTCCCTCTAACCTTTCCATTTCCGCTGCTGCTTCCTCCCGAAAGGCGCAAACCTCTTTTAGGGAAGCGCCATATTTGCGCATCAGATCATGGAGAGCAAAAAGGCGATCCTCAATATTCCGGGCATGATCAGGATCAAAATTCAGCTGTTCCCTGTAGGATCGGAGTTTGGAAATGATATCCTCTAATCGATATAAAAGATCTTCAATAGATGAAGCAAGTTCCTCCACTGATTTGTCAATACGGGCCATTTCCCTGATCTTTGCTGCGGCTTCTCCCAGCTGATCATAAGCGGGGGGGATCCCTTCACCATCTGATAACTGGTCAATCGCTTCCTGTACAAAAACCGCTAATTTTTCACCATAGCGCAGGCGCTCCCTTTCTTCACGCAACTGCTTCTCTTCTCCGGGAACAGGATTGATCTGGTCGATCTCCTCCAAGGCATATCTCAAGTAATCCAAACGGCGCTCCCTTTCACTTTCACTCAACTGCTGCTCTTCCAGCTCTTTTTTCAGCTGCGTCAACCGTTTATATAATTCAGCCACAACCTCTCTCTGCTCCAGCAGCTGAGCCCCGCAGTAGCGGTCCACCAGTTCCCGGTGCTCACTGACCCGCAGCAATGACTGGTGCTCATGCTGGCCGTGGAGATCCACCAAATACTCACCAAAGGGCCGGAACATATTGAGGGGAACAAGCCGTCCATTAACCCGGCAAACACTCCTCCCCTCAGCACTTATCTCCCTACTCAGCAGCAGAGTGTCATCTTCACTTACCGGCAACCCTAGAGAAATCAGTTTTTCCTTAACCCAGGGGCAGCAGCTGTAGTCAAACAGGCCCTCCACCTGCGCTTTTTCCGCGCCCTTTCTCACCAAGTCGCTGGAAGCCCGCATCCCCACCAGCAAATTCATAGCATCCACGATAATTGACTTACCTGCTCCGGTTTCTCCGGTAAGCACATTCAACTGAGGGCCGAACATCAGCTCAACACTTTCAATCAAAGCAAAGTCCCGGATCACAAGCTGTATCAGCATAGATAAACCTCACCTTAACAACTCTTCCAGCCGGGATACCACCTGTGGAACAGCGTCTTTGGGCTTGATGATCATCAAAATAGTGTCATCTCCGGCAATTGTTCCCATTAAATCCTTCCAACCCACCTGATCCAGGGCGGATGCCACATTATGTGCAGCACCGGGCATGGTTTTGACCAGGATCAGATTTTCGCAATAATCAAACTTCACCACATTCTCCCGAAACAACCGGCGCAAACGTTCATGGCCCCGGGGATGATTAAACTGCTGCGGCCTGGCATAGCGATAAGAATCAGGCCCTGTAGGCACCTTAACCAACTGTAATTCTTTAATATCCCGCGAAATAGTTGCCTGAGTGGTCTTAATGCCTCTAGCCAACAGTTCCTCAGCCAACTGAGATTGGGTAGTCACAACTTTTTCAGCTATTATTTCCAGTATTGCCTGCTGCCTTAGCGCTTTCATAGAGCACCATAATCCTCCATATTACTAATTTCCTCCCCGAAATTTTAAGCGCACAACTTCGGAAAAGGATCTCTTTTTTACCTTGACAAGATTAGTATAAACATCTGCTTTGCGGACCACAACACAATCATTCTTTTTTAAAGGATAACCTATCTGCCCATCGATGGTAAGCATTACATCGCTGGTACCTGTTTTCATTATAATTCTGATCTCCTGATCATCGGACAGAACAAAGGGCCTGGCATTAAGGCTGTGGGGGCAGACCGGTGTAACGATCATCACTTCCAACTGAGGGTTCACAATAGGGCCACCTGCAGAAAGTGAGTAGGCAGTGGATCCGGTTGGGGAAGCAACGATAAGGCCATCTGCTCGATACGTTGCTAAATATTCGCTGCCCAAATAGGTTTCCAATTTGATTATCCGGGAGATGGGGCCCTTGTTGATCACAACATCATTTAAAGCAATAAAATCCTTAAGCGGTGTACCCTCACGGATGACCCTGGCTGCTAACATCATTCGGGACTCGATTTCATAATCACCTTTCAGAAGTTTGCCTAAAGCGGGGAATAGATCAGGTATCTCCAAATCAGTCAAAAATCCAAGATGGCCAAGATTAACCCCCAGAATAGGAATCCCTTTCTCAGCAACTTGACGGGCAACCCCCAAAATTGTTCCATCCCCACCCAGGGTCATGATCAGATCAACATCCTCCTGAAAATCGATTTCAGGGCAATAAAAGGAGGGTATATACATGCTCTGTGTGGATTGAGGGATTACCACCTTAATATCCCTTGCCTTAAACCACTCAATGAGGGATTGCAAAAACCTGCCCCTCCTTGTTTTGCGCATATTGACAACCAAGCCTACCTGTTTCATCTCCGCCTCCTCAAGTTGACTTTCAGTTCCTATCCAGCAAAAGGGAGTGCCCCATATCGACCACTCTTTCTACATCCTTTTCAAAATCCCGCTCTATCCCGTCCTGATCGACTGCAAGCCATAAAAAAAATTCTAAATTGCCATCTGTCCCGGTTATAGGTGAATAGGTCAGCCCCCTGTATGAATAACCACTCTCCAGGGCCTTTTGAATCACATCAAGGAGAACCTGCCTGTGTACCACAGGATCCCTGATGATACCCCCCTTACCCACCTGTTCTGGCCCTGCTTCGAACTGGGGCTTGACTAGTGCAACCACTTCCCCATTGCTGTGCAGTAGTTCCCTTACCGGTGAAAGTACTTTACCCAAAGAGATAAAGGAAAGATCAAGTGTTACCAGATCCACTTTCTCTCCCAGCTGCTCAGGTGTTAGATAGCGAAGGTTCACCCTTTCCATAACGATAACACGAGGATCCTGGCGGAGTTCCCAGGCAAGCTGTCCATAACCCACATCAACAGCATACACCTTTTTAGCACCCATGGCTAAAAGGCACTGGGTAAAACCGCCTGTTGAAGCCCCTGCATCCAGAACCAACCGCCCCTGGACAGGTATTTTGAATTCCTTCAGCGCACCCTCCAGCTTAAGGCCACCTCGGCTCACATAAGGGCAAGGATCCTCCTTTACCCTGATCTCCCCTTGGGGGTCCACAAATGTTCCAGGCTTCTCTATTCGTTTCCCTTCATAATAAACCACACCTGCCATCAGGGCGCGTCTGGCGCGTTCACGGCTTTGGAAAAAGCCCTTTTCTACCAGGAGCTGATCAATCCGTTTCTTCTTACTCACTTTGTGCTACAACCAGCCCTTCTCCTTAATGAAATTGACGATACCCGCCGCATCCAAGCCCAGATTGCGGCGCAGAATATCAGCTGCACCATGTTCCACAAAACAATCAGGAATACCTATTCTAGCCACCTCACCAACGAAAGAATGGCTTGATAGCATTTCCAAAACTGCACTCCCAAACCCCCCAGCCAAAACATTCTCCTCCAGGGTGATAACCCTTTTTGTCCTGTTTGCCCACTCCAGAATCAACCGTTCATCCAGGGGTTTGACAAACCGACAATTAATAACTGCCACATCTATTCCACATGAGGACAACTGCTCTGCTGCCTCGAGGGCTTGATAAACAAGGGGACCAACCGCAAGTATAACCATATCTGACCCTTCCCGGAGCAGTTCCCCTTGACCCAGTGGGATCTCCTGCTGCTGGTAATCAACCTCAAGCAATGGGCCTGCCCCTCTGGGATAGCGTATAGCTACAGGGCCAGAATAGTTAACAGCACTCTTCAGCATAGCGACAAGCTCATTTTGATCCCGGGGCACCATAACGGTCATCCCGGGGATATGGCGCAGATAGGATAGATCAAAAATCCCCTGATGGGTCTCTCCATCCTCTCCCACAATTCCCCCCCGGTCGAGAGCGAAGATCACGTGCAGGCCCTGCAAAGCTGTATCATGGATCAGCTGGTCATAAGCCCGCTGCAAAAAAGTAGAGTAAATGGCCACAACCGGAAGACACCCTGCTCGAGCCAAACCTGCAGCCATGGTCACCGCGTGTCCTTCAGCTATACCCACATCAAAAAAACGTTCAGGGTACTTCCTGGCAAAATCCCGCAGTCCTGTACCATCAGACATAGCTGCAGTAATGGCTATCATATTGGGATGTTCTGCAGCCAGATCGACAACCGCTTTACCAAATACCTCTGTAAATGAGGGAGCAGGACCTTTGGATTTGGGGAGCCCTGTTTTCAGATCAAAAGAGCCAATACCATGATATTTGTCAGGACATTCTTCCGCTGGTTTATATCCTTTTCCCTTTTTTGTATTTACATGCACTAAAACAGGCCCAGTCAACATTCTGGCTCTTATAAATACCTTGATCAGGTCTTTTATATTATGTCCATCAATGGGACCCAAATAGGTGAACCCCAATTCCTCAAAAAGCATTCCCGGCACCAGCAGGTATTTCACACTGCCTTTGAAACGCTCTGCAGCTTTAAACACCCGTGGCCCTATATTGGGTATGCGCTGCAGAACCTCTTTAATTTCCCCCTTACTCCTGTGGTAAAAGGGATCTGTTCGCAGCCTGCTCAAATATCCGGAAAGTGCACCCACATTCCTGGTAATGGACATCTCATTATCATTGAGGACAACGATGAGGCGGGTTCCCAATTGGCCGGAATGGTTTAACCCTTCAAAGGCCAATCCCCCGGTCAGTGCCCCATCCCCGATCACCGCGATCACTGAATGGTCTTCACCCTTCAGATCCCTGGCCAGAGCTAAGCCTAGGGCAGCTGAGATGGATGTGCTGCTGTGGCCGGTCTCAAAACAGTCGTGAACACTTTCCCCACATTTGGGAAAGCCGCTTAAACCCTTGTACTGCCGGAGGGTTTTCATCTGTTCACTCCTGCCGGTGAGAATCTTATGAACATAACTCTGGTGTCCCACATCCCAGATGATCTTATCTTTAGGGGAATCAAAAACATAATGAAGTGCTAAGGTAAGTTCCACAACACCCAGGTTTGGAGCCAAATGGCCCCCGTTGCAGGATACGATTTCCAGAATATAATCCCTTATTTCCTGTGCAAGAACATACATCTGTTGGATAGACAGCATGCGGAGATCAGATGGTTGACGAATCTTTTCCAACATCAAAAGCTTCACCTTTTTCCTTTATTCGAAAATAGTTCTCGTTTAGTCAGTTTTTCAAACCATGCAATGATCTGTCCGATGCGAAAGATGATCTCTGTTGCCTCTTTTAAAGCAATTCCTTTTCCTATCGCCTTACCCCCTACAGTAAGGGCAGCAACCAATGCGGTCATCACCGTTGTCGAGAGTGTAGTATCCAGTCTCGGGCCTCCTGTCAAGAGTCGAAACACAATAGATACCCCGATTGCACCCCCTACTGTCGCACAGATGTCACCCATCACATCATTACAAATAATTGAAACCTGATCTGCATTTTTAACCAGCTTAACAGCCTGACGCGCCCCCCACACCCTGTTGGCAGCCCGAGCATTTAAGGGGCTTATTTCCGCAGCTGCAGCAGCAAATCCTATCATATCAAAGAGTACACCGATCAGTATAATAATTAATAAAAGCAGCAATGCTAATATAAGAGTAGTGATTTTTCCCAGGAAAATATCAGATAAGTAACTAAAAAGCAGGCTGAGAACAAATGTTAATAAAGCATTGCCCAGACCACGACGCAGCCACCGGTTTTGTTCAGGCATTCAGGTCACCACGAAATGTTATTAATAAATAGGTTGGGGTAAGGTTTATTAACCTCGACCTCCAACCTGATAAGATCTTAATGCAACAGGTGGTCTCCTGCTGAGTAAATGTTGTGGCTTAGGTCTAGCAGGTTTTCCCAACAGGGATCCAGGACGTCGCCGTCCTGGTGGTTTCCCTTTCATCCCTGTTCTGCTTCGTTGCCGAGAGCAGGGCTAGATTACCACTTAGTCCACACTTTAATCCCCAACAGGAGCTGCTAGGCAGACAGTCTAGGAGATTTCCTCGACGTATTGGCTAGTTTCTAGCCTCTTTTGCAGTGAAGGTTTCAGCCCTGGCCTGCTGCTGCAGGGCCCTACAGCAGCAGGCCATTTTTTTGGCATTCACCAACACCACTCAAGGCAGGCTACACTGCACACAGCACTACCAGGTACCGCATACAGGTTCAACTCAAAGCCGTAGTATTACACCACGCACTTGAGCCTCCGCGGAAGAAGGGTCAACGCCTACATGCCATTGTAGATCGCCCCTCTTCCTTAACTCCCAGCACAAGCCCCCGACTGGGCGTCGAAAGCCAGCACCAGGAACTTCATCGATGTGCCCGTGACGGATTTTTAGGCCCGCCTTCGAAACTAGCCGCTACGACTAGAATACTGCACCACCTGTCCATCATATCTCAATTCTTGTGAGAAATATTATAACACAAATATATAAGCACAACAAAGACGGTGTCAACTTTTTATAGGATATTATTTTTCGAGATCATCATAGACTTTTGGATTTTAGAAAACACCATTTCCATTTCGTAGGCCATTTAAGCAACGAAACATAGGTATTACTTTACCCCTAT
>JAAYWP010000041.1 GCA_012516535.1 Syntrophomonadaceae bacterium
ATCTTGTGTTTCATAACAGCCAATGTGATGAAAAAACCGGATTATATCATCGGGAATAAAGCCCCCTTGCAAACCGTTCCTGGGGAAGAGGACCTGATTTCCTACTGGCACCGGGATGATGGGCAGTACTTGGTGAGCGACTTTCTGGGGGAAACTGCTCAAGGAAGAAAGGTTTTTGCCTCTATGAGGATGCAGCGTTATCCTTTTTTGATAATGGCTCATGAAAACAGCATAACACCACTTAATGGGATTGGTGTCAAGCCTGAGTATTTAAAAAAACACCAAGGCAGCCTGATTCTACTGCAGGACAAGATTTATGGGGAGAGTTTCTTTCAACGGGATGAACTACCTGATACAATAGAACTTGACCAAACAGTTGAGATGATGAGAATATATACAAATGACGATTATTTGCTATACGCAGTGGAATAGAGTTGTGCGGAAGCCGCGTGTGACACGGGCGTGACAAGGGGGCGTGTGACAGGGGGACAGGGGTCGCGTCACCTTATTTGGTCGTTGGTTATTAGTCGGGCAGCCGATCTGTGGGTCAACCTGTCCCCCTGATCGCGCGGTCAACCTGTCCCCCTGATCGGTCGGCATCTAGTGAGGTCTGTGGTATGATTAGATGGTGGTGTTGTGGTTGAGATGTGGGAAGTGAGAGGTTAGAGGTGAGAGAAAAGATTGCTCTGGAATAAAGCAAAAAAGCAAACCCGGCTAAAATGGAAGTCAGATGCCGGAGGTCTGATGTCGGAAAAAGAATAAACTGGAATAGTCAGAAGCCAGATGTCAGAAGCCTGAATAGGTGACTTTCTGATTTAAATAAGTCAAAAAAGCAAGCCTGGCACCGTGGAGGCATGGCAATTGAGAAGTGGGAAGTGTGAGGTTGGATGTGCGAATTTTTTAGAATAAAGCAAAAAAGCAAGCCTGGCACCGTGGAACAAGCCTGGCACCGTGGAAAAGGGGGAACATGTGGAAAGACGCAGGTGCTGATCATCGGTGGGGGTGCAACTGGGGCCGGGATTTTGTGGGATCTTACCCTGCGGGGTATTGATGCTGTTTTGGTGGAGGCACGGGAGTTGGCTTATGGGACTTCTGGGCGCTGCCATGGGCTGCTCCACAGCGGGGGGCGCTATCTGGTTAAGGATAGTGAAGTTGCCCGGGAGTGTTATGAAGAAAACCAAATCCTGCGCAGGGTTGCGGCTGCAGCAATTGAGGACACAGGCGGCCTTTTTGTTTATTTAAAGGGAGATGACCCTGATTATGCTGCACGGTGGGCAGCTGCAGCAAAAGAGGCAGGCCTCCCATATGAAGAGATAGATCTGGCAGAGGCACGCCAGATGGAGCCTTTGCTGAGCAGCGATGTTCAGCGGGCCTTCCGGGTGCCTGATGCTGCGATAGATCCCTTTGAGCTTATTTTAATGAATGTGCGGGGTGCTGTTGAACAGGGGGCACATGTTTTAACAGGCACTAGAGTAGAAAAACTGCTGTCAGACAGCAGAGGCATCTGCGGTGCAGTTGTCAAGGATATGCACAGCGGAGAGAGCTACCCTATAGAGGCTGAAGTTGTGGTCAATGCTGCCGGCCCCTGGGCAGGGCAGGTGGCAGCTTTAGCCGGGATCAGCCTGGAGATCGCATATGGTAAGGGCA
>JAAYWP010000004.1 GCA_012516535.1 Syntrophomonadaceae bacterium
AAAGATAAGGTTGCAGAGGTTCTAGGTATAAGTCGTGCAACATTATACAGAAAAATAAAAAAACTCGGGTTAAATAAACCCGATAAAGATCTGAACGGTTCATAGCAAAATAAATGATTATAATGTAAAGAGGGCACAACGATCGTACTGAAGCCTAAATTACACTTCCAGCTGTCTCTTTCAGGCGGACTAGAACCGAGCTAGACAATATCTTTGTTTGCCTACTCTGAAACCACATCAGTATTTATCTAAATAATACTTGTTGAGGTCTTTCTTCTAATTTTGATCCCATTTTACCTACTTAACCTTACCTCAGACATTTTGCTAAGCAACTTCTGATAGGTGTCTGTCTCCCAACGCCAACACCTCAGCCATTGTATGGGGCTAAAATAGTCTAGTCTTTTTTGTATCCTACAGATGTTGTAATTACCCTCTATATAAGCAAATTTCAGAAAAATAAAAAAACCACGCTCTCAAGCGTGGTAGTCCCCGAATCCCTTTTCCCTAAACTTCCCCAGAAAACAAATGGTGGGCGCGATAGGGATCGAACCTATGACCCCCTCCGCGTCAAGGAGGTGCTCTCCCACTGAGCTACGCGCCCAAATCACATTTCATATTATAACTGCATCTTTGCTTTCGGTCAAGTCAACCGCAGATATTTCACGAAAAAGATTTAATAAGAAGATGTTGCCGCATATAGAAGGGGGATTATTGGCAAAACACCGGCGTTAGGAATGGTACAAAAGAAGTACTAAATAAATTTCACCATTGCGCAAAAACTATCACTGCCAACTTCTTTATCTTCATCCAGGAGGTGCAGCAAATGAAGTGGTCCCCAGGCCAGCTAAAACCTATGGAACCTTTTCCCCACCCTGCCCCTTTTGACTCAAAGGAACACCTTTTTGAGATCAAATGGGATGGGATGCGGCTGCTGGCCTTTATCAAGGGGAATGAAGTGCGCCTACAAAACAGAAATCTCAAAGAGAGAACAGCTTTTTTTCCAGAACTGAAAAATCTCCATGAATTATTCCATGCCAAGGAAGGTATTCTTGATGGTGAACTGGTGGCACTGGAAAATGGTAAACCATCATTTCCCCTTTTAATGAAACGCTGTACCGCTTCTGCTGTGAAAGCTGCCTCCTTGGCTGATCAGATTCCGCTGGTATATATTCCTTTTGACATTCTCTATCTGGACGGAAGGGACCTGACAACAACCCCTCTTATCGAGCGCAAACAATTATTGGCTGACAGTTTTGAAGGAGGGACAAATACTATGCTCTCCCCCATCTTCCAGGAAGAGGGCATTTCCCTTTTTGCAATGATTAAAGAACGTGGCCTGGAAGGAATCGTTGCCAAAGGAAAGAACACACCTTATCTCATTGGAAAGAAAAGCAGGTACTGGCTGAAGATCAAGTATCGCAGAAGACAGGCATTTGTAATCGGTGGGTATACCCTCTCCTCAGGGCAATTGAACAGCATATTATTGGGAGCTTATTGGGATAATAAACTGCGTTATGTGGGGCGGGTTGGTTCGGGTTTTGCCAAAATAGAAAAGGTTCTTCTTGGTCTGCTGCAAAAAGTGCCCAGCAGTTGCGCACCTTTTGCGTCACAACCAAAGTTAAAAAAAGATATTCAATGGGTAGAGCCATTCATTACAGCAGAAGTTGAATTTCAGGAGTGGACCCCAGATCTAAAACTGAGGCAACCGGTTTTTATCAGACTCCTCGATATACCACCTCAAGAGTGCCGTCTTTTTTTAGATGGCCGGAATAATAATCCCTTAGAAAAAGAAAAATAGACTTGATAGGGGGTTGAGATGCTGTGCGAAAAATTATCCTGACCGCTTTCTTCCTGCTTATTTTCTGTTTGATCCCTTTTGAAACACTCCTGGCTTCTGATAAAAAACCTTGTCCTTGCGCCTTATATAACAGAGAATTATTTGAAACCACACCACAGATGAAGGGAGAGGATGTGGTAGAACTCCAGTACCGGCTCAAACAGTTAGGTTTTTATCAAGGCAGTTGTAATGGAATCTACGATAAAAACACTGCAAATGCTGTGCGCTCTTTCCAAAAATCAAGAAAACAACCTGTTACAGGAAAGGTTGACCACAGCACCTGGGCTGCACTGGGGGAGGGCTTTGAGCGCCCAGCAAACGCCCTCCCCGAAAAACCACAGGGAAATGTAAACATCCTTGTAGATTTAGAAAAACTGACACTGACCGTCAGAGAGGGTGAGCGTCCTTTTAAAGAGTATCCTATAGCTGCAGGAAAACCCTCAACCCCTTCGCCCATCGGAGAGTGGAAAATTATCGAGAAAGACTATGACTGGGGTGGTGCTTTCGGAGCACGCTGGATGGGGCTCAATGTCCCTTGGGGAAACTATGGAATCCATGGGACAAACAGGCCATGGTCCATCGGCAATCCGGTCTCTGCAGGATGTATCAGAATGTTCAATGAAGATGTAGTCGAGGTATTTGAGTGGGTAAATGTTGGAACAAGGGTAAAAATACATGCACCCCTCATCTGGCTGGCGGGATCTTGCGGCCGAACCCTTAAAAAGGGATTATGCGGTCAAGATGTGGTCTATATTCAACTGCTTTTAAAAGAAGCTGGTTTTAATCCCTTTTATTGTGATGGTTGGTATGGTTCTTTGACCGAATTTGCGGTGCGGTCATATCAACTACATACAGGACTTCCTGTAACAGGACAGGTAGATGAAAAAACCAGGTTACATCTAGAGGAAATGGTCGGCCTTTTCGAACAGGATTATTAACCAATTAATCCCCGGCGAAGCCGCAGTCCTGTTGAGAGCTTAGGCAGCAGTCTAATAGAATAGCGCATTAGTTTCATAATACCTATGTTTTGCCAATTTTGTGCAATGAAAGCTGCTGCCTTATCCAGAGCTTCCAGATCAAGTTCTTTCCATATTTGACAAAGACCTTTTTCCACATCCAGCTTTGGAGAAAGAATACACCAAATGGTATCAGAAAAGCTGCTTTTCTTTCCTTTATTACCGGCAATCCACCGTACAGCCTCTCTCCCTGTAATCAATGCTGTGTCAATCCCGCCCCCGTGCAGTGGAGAAGCGCACCCGGCAGCATCACCGACAAGTAATACTTTGCCATATTGAAGCTGCTCACGCAGTCGGATGGGAACAATACCCCCAGTCCTTTTTATAATTTGACCAGTGATTCTTTCCTGAGCCATTAATTGCTCCAGCCTGGCCCACAGTTGTTTGCCAGACAAATTTCTATCTTTACACTCGGGGTCAAAATAACCAAGACCAACATTAGCTGTTGTGCTGCTCTTGGGGAAAACCCAAAAATAACCCTTATAATGGGGAAATGCTAAAAACTTCAGTCTTTCTCCCAGGCTGGTAAAATCGCCTTTTAAAATATATTGAACAGTAACCGCACCATTGCGTTTATAATAATCGCGAAAACCATACCTCACAGATGTAATAGAGGGAACACCAGTGGCATCGATAATCCAGTCATACTCAGACTCCAAATCTGCAAGCTGATCAGATGTAATTCGGGCCTTTTCAAAGATCCTTGCTCCCTCCGCTCTCGCCTGCTCAGCTAAACCCTGTTGCCACTCCCCTCTATCGATCATCCACAGATTAATATTCCGGCAGCCAACCCGGTATTCATTCTTGACTTTGAGCAGAGCTTCATCTACTTTATAGCGCACCCCCACCTCCGGTTTATCCACCAAATGCATTGAATCATAAAAACCCTCTGCACACCTGATGTGTTTCCCGATCTCACTGCGCTCAAATAGATCAATTTTCAGGCCCAATCTAGCACCTTCCACTGCTGCTGATAGACCCGCAGGGCCAGCCCCAATCACACAAACCCTTTTCTTATCCATTCTGATGCCTCCAGTTAACCAAAACACTCAAATCTATTTTACCGCACTGTTATTTGATTTTGTGCGATAATCATTTCTCGCAGTTTTTGCAAACTCTCAAATTGATCAGCAAAACCATCCCACATTTCACCGATCAAATAGACCAGCTGTAAACCGGCCAACTCCTTTGAGACATGATAGAAATCAATATCTCCCTTCCCCGGCACCAGGTGGCCATCCCTTGTCCCATCATTATCATTGATATGAAAATAATGCCCCTTAACCCTGCTGATCCACAGCTCCGGTTTGTAACTGGACATGCAGTTGCAATGCCCGATATCGACACAGGAAGAAAAGTGAGGGGAATCTACAACCTCCAGGCATTTGGCAAATGTATCAGGCAGTTTATCATAAACATTTTCCAGCAGGATGGTTACTCCGCTGTCCATGATCTTCGGTAAAAAAGCATTCCAGAAACGCACATTTTCCTCGAACCAAAGCTCATCATATTTTGCATAACCTGTAGTTGTATCATAAAAGGAATGAATAACCAGCTGGCGGGCTCCCAATTTGACAGCTGCATCAACAGCCTGCAGATATCTGTACTCAGCTACCCCCCGCACCTTTTTGTCAATACTTGTGGGAACAAGATTCAAATAGGGGCCATGTACTGTTACTTCTCCTTTAAAACCGGACAGCATCCCCAGGTACTCATCTATAATCTTCGGATTGTCCAATTGATCAGGCATAATAAAATCCTGCAGTTCCAAAACATCGAAATTGTTGAGACAAAAATCCCAATTTTCAAGAAATCTTTCCTTATAAGCCCCGATTCCTAGTTTGACCAATGTCATCTAGAACCTATCCTTTCTGAAATCATTTAACCATTTATCCTTCGTCAAGGAATAATAAAAAACCTCCTAATTATCGTCAGGCACATCTACCTACCTCTAATTCAAAACTTGATAATAACAGAAAACAACAAAAGGCTACTGCACTTAAACCACTCGGTTCACAATGCAGCAGCCTTTATTAACGCACCCTTGCCACTTGGTGGTGCCGAGGGAGGGAATCGAACCCTCACGAGCCGCAAAGGCTCCCGGGATTTTAAGTCCCGTGCGTCTGCCAATTCCGCCACCCCGGCAATAAAAATGGAGGGCAAGACCGGATTTGAACCGGTGCATCGCGGATTTGCAGTCCGCTGCGTTACCACTTCGCCACTTGCCCTCACGATTGCAGTATTTATTATATATTAGATTTTTTAGATTGGCAAGACTTTTGAAAAAAATCTGTTGTTAATCTGCGATAAAACTAGCAAATAAAAAAACTGACAATAAGAAAACCCCCCTGCGAACGTCAACTCGAAACTGATCCAGTTGATCAGTGAAAGTGATCCACCCATGATCTTTTGAATCTGATCCACTTGATCACTGGATCTCCTTTAAATTAACCTCAATAGCCTCAGTTTGTTGGGGTAATTACATACTCA
>JAAYWP010000005.1 GCA_012516535.1 Syntrophomonadaceae bacterium
TCACATTTTTGTAGTACAATGTTGTTCACAAGAGATCCTCTCCTTTTGGTTGGTTTGTTTTGGTGCATTCAATTTTACCAAAAGTGATGATCTCTTGTCTTTTTCTTCTTGTTTTCTCCTATAAAAACTTTACACTATGTCAACCTTCTTTACACATATTCTCTTTTTCGCTATAATAGTAAGCGAATACAGGGGTGTAGCTCAATTGGTAGAGTAGCGGACTCCAAATCCGTTGGTTGCGGGTTCGAATCCTGCCACCCCTGCCAGTGAAACCAAGAATGACGGAGTTTGAACGCTCCGTCATTTTTTTACTATTGTTTAGACGCCCAATGATAAATCTGAATTTCCTACCGGGTTATCCCACTCTGATTCAAGTTCCGATTAATCAACAAGATAATATGTATTTTGTAATAGTATCATAAACCTTAAAAAGAAGCTCAGACATCTGCTTACTTTTAAAGAATTGCAATTCAACCGATATCCCGCCAGACAGGACAAGTTTGATCTCAGCATCCAAATCAAATGTGCCAGCGGTTTCGATGGAGTAAGCAACGATTGACTTATAAGGGATTGTGCAGTATTCGATCTTTTTTCCTGTTAATCCCTGTTTATCAGCAATCAAAATCCTCTTGTCAGTGAAAACTGCGGCATCCCGGATAGTTTTCACCGCAAAAAGGGGTGTTTCCTGTGGAGCCAGTAGATCCTCCATGTGCTTCGGAACCGGCACTTCATTATAAAAACAATACTTGATAGATAATACATCTGACATAACAAACACCTCCCATTATTTCTTACATTCTTCTACAAGAAAAGGATTTCCTGCTAGAGAGACTTATCAGTTGCTCAACCCCCTTGCAACGAACATCTGTTTGGCTTATAATAAAGGAAACACATGTTCGGAGAGATCAAAATGAACCGTGCTATCCTGCTTGCAGATATGAACTCCTTTTTCGCCAGTGTGCATCAGGCGCTTGATCCAGAGTTGCAGGGCAAAGCGGTTATTGTTGCCGGGGATCCGGAAAAGCGCCATGGAATAGTTCTCGCCGCCAGTTTTGAAGCCAAAAAAAGGGGCATCAAAACAGGAATGGGGGTCTGGGAGGCAAGGCAGCGCTGCCCTGAGGGGATTTTTATCAAGCCCCAGTATCACCTTTATGTGGATTTTTCCAGCCGCGTTTTGCAAATAATGGGTGATTTCACACCACTTGTGGAACCCTTTTCCATTGATGAGGCCTTTATGGATGTTACCGGCTCTCAGAAGCTCTTCGGTTCTCCCGTGGAGATCGCCAAACAGTTAAAGGAGCGGATCCGCCGGGAAATTGGGATCACCTGCAGTATCGGAATTGGCCATAATAAATTATTAGCTAAAATGGCAGCTGGTCTACAAAAACCGGACGGTTTGACAGTGATAACCCGTGAAAATATACCTCACCTCCTATGGCCACTGCCGGTGCGGGAGCTTTTCGGTGTGGGGCCCCGCTATGAGCAGCATCTTCACAAGCTGAATATTTATACAATCGGGGATCTGGCCAGATACCCGGCAGCTATTCTCAAAAAAAAGTTCGGCCTTTACGGTGAAATACTGTGGTTGAGCGCCAATGGCATCGATTCTAGCCCGGTTGATCCCGATAGCCTCAACCGGGTGAAAAGCATCGGCCAGCAGATTACTCTCCCCCGGGACTATAAGGGAAATGAAATCAAGGTGGTTATCCTGGAACTTGCGGATCTGGTGGCTCACCGGGTGCGGGCCGGAGGGTACCTTGGGAGGACTGTATCACTCACCCTCAAGGACACCAACTTCTGCTGGCTTTCCCGGATGCAGACCCTAAAGAGGCCCACCGATCTTGCTGCAGATATTTCAGCAGCAGCCTTTGATCTGCTGCAGAAGCACTGGTCCCCCCATTGGCCTGTGCGCATGGTGGGAGTATCCCTGGCCAACCTCTTCCCCTCCCAGCTGGAACAGACAGAATTATTCGGCAACAGGAAAAAGCTCCGGGGGATAGAAAAGGCATGTGATCAGGTGCGGGAACGTTACGGAAGAACAGCCGTTTTCCGGGCAGTCTCACTGAAGGAAGGATGCCTGGAACATGTGCGCTACCTTTAATACTTTGGGGGTTTGGTTACAATGAGCATTTATAACAATAACAAACTCTGGGAAGGCCACCGGATTATCCTCCCAGAGTTCCGGGAAAAAGTAATACACAAATGCCGGGACTGCCGTTATTATATTTCGATTCAGGGCAAGACAGAGGTTCGACAGGGTTGTATCGAAAAATACAAAGAATTGTGGTCAAGACCACCGGAAAAGATAGATGTGCTTGTTCTCCTAAAGCTGGTGGGAGGAGTGGGACTGCAGGAAATATTGAGCAGAGCTAAGCCTGAGGCACAGAGCTGTGGTTATTTCAGGCGAAAATTACCCCCTAAAAATATACGCACCCCGCAACGGGGATAACTGTATTGATATTTATTTAAATTATAGAACTACTGTCTCACTATAAACCTGAGAACAAGAGAAGCTGGCCTCTTTTGAAGAACCAGCTTCTCTCACTCAAATGATTAGGAAATTCAATAACTTCTGTAGATCATTACCCCAGGATAGCCTTGATATCCTCCTCAGGTGTGGTAATAGGCTGAATATTGTAATTATCCTGCAGTACCTTAAGCACATTTGGTGTCAGGAATGCAGGCAATGTCGGGCCTAGCCTGATGTCTTTAATCCCAAGATGTAACAGTGTCAGAAGGATAGACACAGCTTTCTGTTCGAACCAGGAGAGAACAAGGCTCAATGGCAGATCATTGACCCCACACTTAAAGGCATCAGCTAGGGCAACTGCCACCTGGATGGCTGAATAAGCATTATTGCACTGCCCCATATCTAAGAGGCGCGGTATACCATCGATCTCGCCCAGGTCCAGATAGTTAAAGCGGTACTTTCCACACCCCAGAGTCAGGACTACACAGTCCTGCGGCAGCTTCTGTACGAACTCTGTATAGTATGACCTGCTGGAGCGTGTTCCATCACAACCACCAACAAGGAAGAAGTGGCGGATCTTGCCTGACTTAACTGCTTCAATTACTTTGTCTGCTATCTGAAGAACAGCTTGATGATGGAAACCGGTCATGGTTGTAGGCCCGATATTCTCTTTGAGTGGAGGCAAAGACAAAGCCTTCTCGATTACTGGAGTAAAATCACGGTTTTCTATATGGACAACACCCGGCAAATCAGCGATCCCACAGGTAAACATCCGGTCTTTGTAAGATTCCCGGGGTATCAGCACACAGTTGGTGGTTCCCAAGATGGCACCTGAAAACTCTTCAAACTCTTTCTTCTGATTCTGCCAGGCAGTGCCGTAGTTCCCCACCAGGTGTGGGAACTTCTTCAATTCAGGGTAGGCTAGAGCCGGCAGCATCTCCCCATGGGTATAAACATTAACTCCCTTGCCTTCTGACTGCTTCAACAGTTCGTAAAGGTCCAAAATATCATGGCCGGTAACCAGGATGCCGGGACCTTCCTTTGTTCCTACCTGTACCTTTGTAGGCTCCATCTGTCCAAAGCGCTCAATATGCGCCTTATCCAGCATCTCCATAGCCCGCAGGTTTATTTCTCCAGCTTTAAACAGCAGTTTGATGTGGCTCTCCAAATCAAAGTTGACATTGGTCAGTGTGGAAAAAAGCCCCTCCGCAAAAAAGGCATCTACCTGTTCATCATGGGCACCAAGCTCCCGGGCATGGTAGGCATAGGCTGCGATCCCCTTGAGAGCAATAACAAGTGTGTCCTGAAGGCTGGCAATATCCGGATCCTTCCCACAGACACCCGATTTGGTGCACCCTGTTCCTTTAGCGGTTTGTTCACACTGATAACAAAACATGTTTCTCCCTCCTCATTTTATACAGGATTAATTTAATCCAAATTAGATTAAAAAAACAACACAAAACAATTATTCCGTTTTCTTTAAACAAATTATACAAGACTAATTACATCCATATTAGGGGCAAAAAATGTATTATTTCTTTACACCACCTCCCGGCAGGCCGCCTTCACGCACCTGTTCCGCCAAATCCAACAGGGTGATCTGACTTAAAAAACCGGCAATTCTCTGTTCCAACTGCAGCCAGTTATATTTGAGCACACACTTAGGAGCGCGATTACATCCGTCTTTTCCCAAAAAGCATTTGTTCATAGCCAATTTACCCTGCATAAGCTCAATAACCTCAAGCAAATTGATCTCTTCGGGATTCTTGGCCAGATAAAAGCCACCGTAAGCTCCTCTTTGTGCACCCACAAAACCGCCACGAGTCAGCTTCTGCAGAATCTTTTGCAAATATTCAAGAGGAACATCCTGCTCTTCAGCGATCTCTGCAGCTGTCACTTCCTTTCCGGGATGAAGTGCCAGATGTACAAGTGCCCTGATACCGTATTCTGTTTTGCGTCTGATAATTTCCATGCTAACACCAACCCCTATGTGGACTATTATAGTCCACATTGATCTACCTGTCAATATATTTTTGATAATTTTTTAACTTTTTTAAATCCGGTAAGAACCAGTGAATTATGAAGAACTGCTATCATATATAGCTGTGTAAGCCTGGTACCAAAAGGGTAATTCCCATCAAAGTAAAAATAACTGCGAAAAACCCCAGACAGCTAAGGATAGCACCACCTTTGTTACTCCAAATAGAAGTATGCCTCAAATGCAAGTAAAAGCCATAGACAAGCCACGTAACCAATGATGCTGTTTCTTTCGGGTCCCAGCCCCACCATGTTCCCCAGGCCTGCTCTGCCCAAATTGCCCCTGTAATAAGTACCAGAGTGAGGAAGGAGAAACCAAGAGCATTACACCCATATATAAGATCATCAAGACCCTTGTGATGGCTGATTATCACAGGCACTTTTAGCAAAGACGTCAGGGCTAGAGCAAAAGAAACAGCAAAAACACTGTAACCGATCATGGCAACAGACACATGAAACTTTAACCAGGGACTTTGCAGGGCGGGCATCAGCGGTTCTATTTTACTGGAAAACAATGCAGCACAACCCAAAACTCCGATAATCAGAGGAAGGATAAACACTCCACTGTTTTGGAGTTTGTACTTAATCGTGATAAACAGGTAAGTGGCGCTCATCCCCCAGGCGAAAAGCAGCAAAAACTCATAAAGATTGCTACCTGGTAACCTCCCTGCCAGCAGAGAGCGGTAAATCAATAAAATGTTAAGGAGAATAAAACCGGTGATAGTACACAAGATGGCCATCTTTTCCAGGATGTACTGTTTGTGCCACAATACTACAAGACAAATTAGAGCAGCAATAAAATAAAAACAAAAAGTTATTAAAACAAGATTCTCCTCCAAAGGTCACTCACCTTTCCTTCCCCTCTTGGAAAGCAGGTAATACATTGGAATACCACAGCCAAGAAAAACAAAGCCAGTAAAAACTATAGGAACTCCGGGATCTTTTTTAACATGAAGTCCTGTATAGTTCCTGTAGCCTGAAAAAGTAATTTTTAACCCATCACCCAACTCCGCTGAGTCCTGGGGCTTGAGCATACCTATGTCAACCGGTAAACCGCCTGATGTCCGTAGAAAAGCCAGCTGTGGGTTGTTTGCTTGTGGTGTACGGGAAATCGGGCGCCCTTTTGCATCCCTTGCCCAGTCCGGATAAAACCTTAGTTGTAGGATTTCACTGCCCTCTTCATTAAGAGCAAGCTGATCCCCATCTTTAACATGAAAGTTTCGGGAACTGCCATCCTTCTCCAGAGAGAGAGCCAAGAGCCATCCGTAGTTGAACTGATAAACTTTAAATCCTTGATAAGAAAGAGGGTTATTAACAGATATGGTTTTTTCATATAAATTTCTGCCATCTTTGGCCAGTTTCAAGTCGGTATAGTACTGGCTGGGAGAACCATCTGGGTGGTGCTCTATATCAAAGCTCACCGCTTGCAATTCATAGCGCTGCTCCCCTATAGTGATCCCTTGAGACCCGGGTACAGCTATTTCACAGTAATGTTCAAAACTGTAAAATGCTCCGATAAAAGCGCCCAATAAAACAAGTAAAAGGCCTGTGTGAATCAAAGGAGACCCCAGAAAATGCAGAACAGCAGTAATTGAAGGTTTTTTGATAATCAAGCGATAAAAGTTCTGCCATCTTTTGATGGTACAGGCCAACAGGTTAATAAAAAGGAGCAAGCACAATACCAAGAACCATGTGGAAGTAAAAACCTGATCAAAGTCAAGTGCAGTGATCAAAGAGCCTACTAGATCCCCGTAATTGTGATAATAAAATGAGGGATCTTCACCTTGAGGGATGAAGATCCCCGGCAAGCAGACTACAGCGAGTATGCTAAATAGTAGGAGGGCAATCCTTACAGAAGTTAATAATCTCCACAAAAAGGTGCCCCAACCCATACCGGTGCAGCTATTCACATCATGTTTTCTAAATGCCATATCTTATCTCTCCGCTGTTCTCGCCTCTTGTGCTTTTTCTATAGCTTTGTGAGCGCAGTCAACAGCTTTACCGAGAATATACAAGCTTTCCTGGGGGTTATGAAAGCCCATGGAGTTTTCAGCAGCCATCCAGTCCCAGTACCACTGGGCTTGCCGGTGAAGTGTCCTGGCCTGATCAAGGATTTCTTCATTTACCCCTGCTGTTTGAGCACTTTTTGCTATCTCTTGAATTGCTTTTTCTATTGTTGTTCCAGCCAGGTTCTTCATTTCATAAGTGCGGTCCTGAGTATAAAAAACTCGATCCCTTAATTCTTCGGCACTCTCTCTGTGGCATACCAAACAGCTTTGTTCCATGTGTTTGAGTGGGCTGGTCCACCAGTGGGATGTTATCTTAACATTCCCTTCTTTTACGTATGGCATATGACAATCAGCACAGGATACACCTGCTGCATAGTGTGTGCTGTTAACAAAAAGCTCGTAATCCGGGTGCTGGGCTTTGAGCAGTGAAGTTCCACTATCAGGGTGAAGCCAATCGCTGAAATTTAGATTGTCGTAATATTCAAGCATTTCATCCGGTTTCAGCCCCTTAGCCCAGGGGAAGGTTAGCTTTTTCGTCTCAGGCTGCATGTAATATTCTACATGGCACTGAGCACAGACCAGGGAGCGCATCTCCTGCCTTGTTGCTTTATCTGGGTCTTTCCCTATAGACTTTAAAGCCTCCAGTAAGGCCGGACGGGAGATTCTCAGTTCCATGGTTTTGGGGTCATGACAGTCCAGACAAGCAATAGGGTGTGTTAATTGATCATTTATCTCTTCAAATCCCATTAAGTAATAGTCCTCTCCGTACTTATCTATCAATGATGGGATCTGGGCTGATTTACAGGTGTTACATACCGCCCCTGCTTTTTGTCTGACCGGAGTAATGTTTCGCACATCCTCCACTGAATACAGATGTCCCCGGTCCTCATTGTATTCTACAGAGAAACCATATCCAGCAAAGAGGTTTTTCATATATGGATACCTATCCAGGTGGGATTCTTTTTCAAAGGCCCCACCATATTTTCCATATTTACTGTATTCCTCAACTGTGTCCACAATCAAATTTTTTTGGTAACTGTCATAATGGCGCGGGTAGTATTTGCCCCAGACAGCAGGATCTGCTTCATCTTCCCCAATCGCGGGAAGAATAACCTCCTCAGCCAATTCCTTATTTTGATAATAAAAGACAACAGACCCCACAGCGATCAAAAAAACAATGACAACAGATGTAACTATAAAAAGTGTTTTTTTATCCCTCATAGTACCTCCCCCTGTTTATTTCATATGAGGAACACCCCGATGACAATCAAAACAATAACTACCGCAGTTCTCCGTAGTATCACCTATTTCTCTCATCAGGGTATTATGACAGCGCAAACAATTCTCCTGCACCACACCCTTTCCGAGATTGGATATACGAATATTTTCATCTCTACCGGTCAAAACAGCCAACAGGTCCTTGGTACCTGTATAAGATTTATAGATTCCACCCCACAAAACATCATCTGGTACATGACAGGAACCGCAGGTTGTCACCTCCCGGTGAGATGACGCTAAATAAGTATCAATTGCGGGCTGCATAACATGGCAGCTTCCGCAGAAGCCTGGTCCATCCATTGCATTGCTGACAACCGGCAGTTTCATAAAGAAGAAAGCACCGATCATTAATAAGGGCAGAGCCATGATCAGCAGCAAAATCTTTTTATTATTCCATGACAAGATCCTTTTTTTGTTGATACCCGTTCCCTCCATTTTAGAAAAAATTGATGAAGAAATGAAATGGAGAAGAAGTCAATATTGGTATTATTCGTTAATAAATCGATAATACCTTCCTGTTTAGGCATTTTATTGTTGAATTCGGGACAGTTAAATAAAGGTAAATAGTAACCCAGTTGGTGGTTGTTGTTGGCCGTTAGTCATTGGAACAAGAGGTCACTTTTGCCTGTAGTGACACTAGGAAGCTATATCTGATAGTTTTATATTCCAGATAAAGCAAAAAAGCAGGCCTACTAGATTAGAGGTCGAATACCAGAAGTCAGATGTCGGAAAAGGGATTATCCTATAGCTCAAAAAAATAAACTGTAATCATCTCCAATCCAATTATCGATATGAATAAAATAAAGCAAAAAAGCAAGCCTGGCACCGTAAAAGTAGTAGAAAAAATAAACAGGCTGCCTCTTAAATAAGACAGCCTGTTTTATTATTTTTTTATTCTTCCTGTTCCGCCTTGTGTTTTTCGATAATCTCTTCTGCCAATTTGGCTGGAACCTCTTCATAACTGGAGAATTCCATCTTAAAGGAGCCGCGTCCCTGAGTGATTGACTTTAAAACAATGGGATAATCCTGCATTTCGGCAAGGGGAACCTGGGCTTTGATTAACTGCATGCCATCAGCCTGTGGTTCCATCCCCAAAATCCTGCCGCGTTTTCCATTGAGGTCACCCATTATGTCACCCATAAACTGCTCAGGTACAGTGATCTCCACATTCATGATCGGCTCTAGCAGAACAGGATCCGCTTTTTCCATACCCTTTTTGAAGGCCATAGAAGCTGCAATCTTAAAGGCCATTTCCGAAGAATCCACCGGGTGGTAAGAACCATCATAGAGAGTGGCTTTAATTCCAATGACCGGGTACCCTGCTAGAACTCCTTCAGTGATCGCTTCTCTGAGCCCTTTTTCCACAGCTGGGAAGTACTGCTTGGGAACTGCGCCACCAAAAATCTTTTCTTCAAAAACGAAATCTGCTTCAGTTGTGGGTTCAAAGGTTATCCACACATGGCCGTACTGACCCCGTCCACCGGTCTGTTTTTTATATTTGCCTTCCTGCTGTACTGTTCCTCTGATGGCTTCCCTGTAAGGTATCTTTGGTGTCCTGGATGTGACCTCCACTCCAAACTTCTGATGGAGCCGCTCAAGAACAATATCTAAATGGGTTTCTCCTGTTCCAGTCAGAATAGTCTCTTTTGTCTCTGTATTCTTTTCAATACGCAGTGTGGGATCAGCCTCAGTCAGCTTTCCTATGGCACCACTCAGTTTGTCCTCATCACCCTTGCTCTTGGGCACAATGGCAATAGAGAGCATCGGTTCCGGAAAATCTATCCCTTCCAGTATTACAGGGTTATCCTTTTTGCAGAGTGTATCACCGCTTTCTGTAACCTGTAATTTGGCAACAACAGCTATGTCACCAGCCTTAACTGAGGAAAGGGATTCCTGATGCTTTCCACGCATGGTGAAGATCTGTGCGATCTTTTCCTCTTTTTCTTTGTTGGCATTATAGACAACACTGTCGCTTTTAATTTCTCCCCCATAAACCCGGAAGAAATTCAGCCTGCCCACATAGGGATCAGCCAGTGTTTTAAAAACTAGTGCAGATAATGGCTCTTCAGCTTTTACTTCAGGAGAGGGAACCACATCAACTATAAAATCAAGCAGGTGTCTAATTCCCATATTGTTCAGTGCTGTACCACATAGAACTGGAACAAAACTGTTAGCTTTAAATGCCTTTTTCAGTCCAATGTTAACTTCTTCGTCAGAAAGGGTTTCCCCATCCAGGTATTTCATTAAAAGTTCATCATCACCTTCAGCAGCCGCCTCAACAACAGCCTCCCGGGCAGATTCCGCAGCACTGATTAAATCAGATGGGATCTCCTGCTCCTGATAACTGCCATCCTTGGAGTTATAGATACAGGCCTTCATCTTTAATATATCTACAACACCTTTGAAATCTGCTTCACTTCCGATAGGAAGGGCTAGAGGGATAATATTATTTCTAGAAAAATCCTTCAGCTGCTGTAATACACGATCGAAATTGGCATTTTCCCGATCCATCTTATTAACAAAAACTATTTTGGGAATTTTTTTCTGTTCAGTTTCTTTCCAGCCAATTTCGGTCTGCACTTCAACACCTGAAACAGCGCATACAGTTACCAGTACACTGTCCACCACCCGTACAGCACCCTTGACTTCACCAAAAAAGTCCGCGTAACCTGGTGTGTCTAAAAGATTGATCTTGCAATCCTTCCATTCACAGGGTGCCAGCGCGGTGCTAACAGAAATCTTGCGTTTTATTTCCTCCGGGAAAAAATCTGTGGTGGCTGTGCCGTCATCTACTTTGCCCAATCTGCTGGTATGCCCAGCATTAAAAAGCATTGCTTCAACTAAAGATGTTTTACCCGCACCACCGTGCCCAATTACAGCAATATTGCGTATGCGGGAAGAGTCATATACTTTCAAAGCAGTTTTTCCCTCCTCTAGGTTGTGAAAAAACCAGAAAAGTGTACATGATTATTGATTAAATAAATATTTTACTGACTCATTATATTATAGTTTGCCTTTCAAGTCAAAAACAACAGTTTAAAGCATAAATTAGCTGTATAATCATACAGCAGTAATTGAACAATAATAATGGGTGCACAAAGGAGGTTTTTATGGGACGTCGAAACAGAGGGTTGATGTCTGAAGCGCTGAAGTACGAACTGGCTAAGGAAATGGGAGTTCTGGATCTGGTGCAGTCAGAGGGTTGGGGAAGTGTTCCCTCCCGTGATTGTGGTAACCTGGTAAGACTCGCCATTGAAAGAGCCGAACGCAGTCTCCAGACAGCTAACCAGTTTCGCTCTTAAAACCAGGTGCACCCTGCCGGGGATAAAACCCCGGCTTTTATTCTGTTTTTTCCTTAAATACCAATGCTCCCACAGGACATACCTTCACACACTCACCACACTGTGTACAGCGGGATTCCGCTAAGGGGACATCACCAAATGTGCCCATTTTTCGTTTAAATCCGCGATTAATGAACCCGATAGCACCTACCTCCACTATTTTATGATCCACCCAGATACACTGCCCGCAAAGTACACACCTGTTCGGATCATAAATAAAAACATCTGTTGAATCATCCACCGGTTTTTCCTCAGTGAGCAGCGGCCGCAGCCGGGTCAGTTTCAATTTCAATTTCCGCTCCCTGGCTATCTTCTGCAGCTCACACTGGCGGTTTTGGGGGCACTTACCACAGCGCAGCTTATGGTTGGACAACAGCAGTTCAAAAGCTGTTTGCACCAGCCGGTCCACTTGAGGTGTGCGGGTTCTAACCACCATTCCCTCAAACACCTCCTGGGTACAGGAGGTCACAGGATTACTGAATCCTTCTATCTCAACAAAACATAGCCTGCAGCTGGCATCTGGCCGCTCTTTATCCTTGTTGGCGCACAGATGAGGGATATAAACCCCACAGTCCAGCGCCGCCCAGAGCAGTTTTTCTCCTGCAGGCACTTGGTACTGCTGTCCGTCTATTGTAATATTAACCTTACTCATCTTCCTTGCCCCCTTCCACTGTTTCTTCCTTTTCTTCAACAATAGGAGGCGACACTTTGATGACCGCTTTGTACTGAGGCGGACAGGCTACCATACAGTTGTTGCACTTAACACATTTATCCAGATAAATAGCTTTGAGCATATCTGGCCTTGTGTAAATAGCTTCAGTAGGACAGCTGCCGATACAGACATCACACAGCTTACTGCACTTCTCAGGGATGATTATATAAGTAATCAGATCCTTACACATCAATGCCGGACAGCGCCCTTCATTGATATGTGCCTCATATTCATCCCTGAAATATTTAAGTGTTGTCAGCACAGGGTTTGGCGCAGTTTTACCTAGGCTGCATAGCGATCCCATTTTGACATCCTCGGCCAGGTCTTGGAGTATATTCAAGTCCTCTAAACTGCCCTTACCCTGTGTAATATCAGTTAAAATATCCAGCATCTGTTTGGTTCCCAAGCGGCAGAAGGTGCACTTCCCGCAGGACTCTTTTTGGGTAAAATCAAGGAAAAAGCGGGCGATCTCCACCATACAGTCATCTTCATCCAGGACCACCAGCCCTCCTGACCCCATCATTGCCCCTGCCTCTTGAAGAGAATCGAAATCGATGGGCAGATCAAGTGATGATTCAGGGAGACATCCCCCAGAAGGCCCGCCGATCTGTACTGCCTTGAACATCTTGTCATCTTTAATCCCGCTTCCCACATCATAAACCAACTCTCTGATGGTAGTCCCCATAGGAACTTCCACCAAACCAGTACCAACAACCTTTCCTGCCAGAGCAAAAACAGCAGTCCCTGGACTGTTTTCTGTGCCTATGCTTCTAAACCAGTCTGCACCTTTGCGCAATATATGAGGCACATAGGAAAGTGTTTTCACATTGTTGATCACAGTGGGTTTACCGTATAACCCACAGGTGGCAGGGTAAGGAGGTCTGTGATTAGGCACCCCTGGTTTACCCTCAATAGATTCAATTAAAGCGGTTTCTTCCCCACACACAAAGGCCCCAGATCCCTGGAAGATAATCACATCAAAGCTGAAATCACTGCCAAGAATATTATCACCAAGCAGCCCTTTTTCACGAGCTTGGCTTATAGCATTGCGCAAACGAGCAACTGCTAGAGGGTATTCAGCACGCACATAAATATAACCGGTTGAAGCCTGAATGGCATAAGCAGCTATGATCATACCCTCAATTAACTGATGAGGGTTTGACTCCAGGATAGCCCGGTCCATAAAAGCACCAGGGTCACCCTCATCAGCGTTACAGATAACATATTTAGGGGACCCCTCTGCTTTAAAACACCTTTCCCATTTAACACCCGTAGGAAACCCAGCTCCACCTCGGCCCCGCAGTTTGGCAGACTTAACCTCCTCGATAACAGCATAGGGCTCCATCTCTAAAACCTTAGCCAAGGCGGCATATCCATCCCGGGCAAGATAGTGATCTATGTCATTAGGATCGATAAAACCGCAGTCCGCCAGGATGATTTTTTTCTCAATGACACCCCTTGGAAAATCCTCAAAAGTAGGGAACTCATCATTGGGTTCCAATGCAGCAATTGCAAAATCATAACAGGGGTCATCATTTACAAGAAAATCAACAACAAGCCTCTTGGCAATACCTTCATCTACTGGCCCATAACACAGAGTTGGAAAACCTGGCTTGGCAATAACCACCAGGGGTTCTGCATAACAATGACCCATACAACCTACTTCATCAATAATTATATCTAACTGATGTTTATCAGCTTCCTCACGAAAAACATCAAGAATAGTTAAGGCCCCTGCTGCCCTCCCACAGGTTGCTGTTCCTACAAGAACATGCGGTTTTTCCTTCATTTTATCTATTTTTTCTACAGCAGCAATCCTAATTGCATTATACTTATCAGCAATGCTCACTCCTCTACCCCTCCCTCCTGCTGTTCTTTTTCCTCTACCTTTTCCTGCTCACTTTTCTCTATCTCAAAGGTCAGCAGGATACCGTCAACACGTATCGGTGAAACCTTAGCCTCCACCTTTTCATCAACCAAAACAACAGGAGCAAGAGCACAGCAGCCTACACAGGCAACACGCTCTAGGCTGAATTCCCTGTCAGGAGTGGTTTCTCCCTCTTTGATCTCCAGCCTCCGTTCAAAAGAATCCATAACAATATGACCGCCCATCATGTGACAGGCAGTGCCCATACATACCTTGATTTGATGTTTGCCAGGTGGATTCAAACGAAACTGGTTATAAAAGGTAGCAACACTGTAGACGTCCACCTCAGGTATATCAAGCGCTCTGGCAACCTGTTCCATGGCTGGTTTCGGCAGATAGCCCAACCTTTCTTGGATCTCCTGGATGATAGGAATCAGTTCCTGGCGTTCGGTACCATGCTGCTGCAGAATCTCAGCAGTTTCTGCTTTTATCTGTTCAAGTTCCCCAGGTAATAACTCCAAAGCCCCGCCTCCTTTCATAATATCTGATTATCTTATTACTTCACCCTTTTTACTCGCTTTTCCTGCCGATTCACACAGGCAAATTGAATTCAACCCATAGAAGATTCTAGAGAACTGTAATTTTCCTTATACCGTTCCAGAGCTGCTAAAAGGTTATCAACATAATCCTTTTGATAATGTCCAGCATTGAGCATCAGAATCGTTTTTGCCCAATCAACAAGCTGAGGTGATGCAAACCCCAGCTGAGCTCCCTGATCTCTGACCTTAGCCACAGCAAGGGCGATATTCTCCTTTAGGATCTCAAGTTCATTAGAAGCTTTTGTCCGGATTATTGCAGCTTCTTCATCAATAGCAGGATAATCAAGATATAAGAAAACACATCTGCGTCTAAGAGGTTCAGTGAGCTCACGCTCCCCGCTGTTTGTGATCACAACTACCGGTTTGCGAACCGCTTGGATCGTACCGACTTCAGGTATCGAGATTTGGAAATCAGAAAGCAGTTCTAGCAAAAGGGACTCAAAATCCGGGTCTGAGCGGTCAATCTCATCTATCAACAGCAAAACCTGCTCTTTTTGTGTTATGGCCTCAAGCAGAGGCCGTTGAAGTATGTAAGATAGAGAAAAAAGATCCTCTTCCTCTTCTTGAAAATCTCCCTTTTGATGGGAAAGGTGTATTTTGATCAGCTGGCGCTGAATATTCCAATCATAAAGGGCTTTGCTTTCATCAAGTGCTTCATAACACTGCAAACGTATCAACCTGGCATTGAGGATAGCGCTCAAAACTTTGGCCAACTCTGTTTTCCCTACACCTGTAGGCCCGCTGATCAAAAGGGGTTTCTCTAGCTTAAGGGCCAGATAAATTGTTGATAGGGTTTCTTCATTTATAAAGTAAGACCTTTGCTTAAAGCCATCTCTCAGTTCTTCTAGCTGTATATCGATGATATCCCTCCTCTATTTGCTAGCCTCTTTTCCAACTGCGCAGCAAAAAATAGCATAACAAGGCAACAACGATAAAAATAAGCAGAGCATAAAAAAAAGCTGCTCTTAAAAAGGTGTCCACTATTACTAAAGCAAAACTCAGGGAAAACGGTAGTATTAGAGAGCCAGGCTGAAATTTGAAATTGCCGCTGCGCAGCTGAGAATAGTTCAAAATAAGAAAAAAGATTGCTGTTAAGATAATTAAACGAACAAAAAACATGCTCCACTCCTTTTAAGCTATAACAGTTTTTGCACTGTCCTAGAACAGGTCATTCAAAACATCATTTAGGCTTCTCATCGCTTTGTAATTGGTCAAGTCTATTTGAATCGGTGTAATGGAAACCTTATTTTCCTTGATCGTGGCAACATCAGTATCATTTCCTGCTGTATCATCATCAACAACATCTCCACCCAGCCAGTAGTAAACCCTGCCCCAGGGATCCACCCTAGCATCGAAAGAATTAATATACTTTCGATTGCCTAATCTGGTGATCTTCACCCCACATATCTTTTCAGAGGGTAGAGATGGCACATTGATATTCAATAATACATCCTTCAAATTGTGATGTTCTAAAACTTTAGGTGCGATCTTTTTAATGAACTCAGCCGCAAAGTCGTATATAGGGTTCTGGAAACTCGCAACTGAAACAGCAATAGAAGGAAAACCAAGAATCGTCCCTTCCATAGCTCCTGATACTGTACCAGAGTAAAAAACATCGATTCCCAGATTTGGACCCCGATTAATACCTGCAATAACAAGATCCGGTTTTTCTTTGAGCAAACAGTTGACAGCTAATTTAACACAATCCGCCGGAGTCCCGTTGACCATCCAGCCCTGACCATCAAAAAGTGAAGTATTCTCCGCCCGCAGTGGCACGTCCATAGTTATTCCATGCCCTGTAGCACTGCGCTCCCTATCTGGTGCAACTACCACAACATCTGCAATATCTTTTAACGCAGACCAAAGAGCAGCAAGGCCTTCTGCCCAGATACTGTCATCATTTGTTAGCAGTATTTTCATTGACAACTCCCTGACCTTTTATCTTTTTCCGTTATTTATTGCTTAATAAAAAATATAAAATATTATATAATATCACGCCCAATCATATCTCACACATAATAGTCTACACCTCAACTGCACTTAAAGCAATGAAGACCGCCTATATAAAAAGCACCAAAAATGGCGCTCTTTTTCTAGACCTGCATTTGATTTAAAAAAGCAACATTTACGAGGCTTTAATCAAGGAAAATGCTTCTGCCCTTGTGGCTTCATTGGTTATAAATAAACCACGCACTGCAGATGTTATAGTTTTGGCCCCCGCTTTCTTTATTCCCCGCATGGTCATACACATATGCTCTGCTTCTATAACAACAATAACACCCATTGGGTTAAGAGCTTCCATAATCGTATCAGCCACCTGAGAAGTCAACCTTTCCTGCAGCTGTGGCCTCTTCGAAAGAATTTCCACCACCCGGGCAAGCTTGCTGAGACCCGTCAGTTTCCCCATCCTTGGAATATAAGCAACATGTGCTTTCCCATAGAACGGCAGCAAATGATGTTCACAAATTGAATACAAGGGTATATCCTTTACCAGGATCATCTCATTGTGATTTTCGGTAAAACAAACACTGAGTTCTCTTTTTGGATCAATACCTACACCGCAAAAAATCTCTTCACACATACGGGCAACCCGCTCAGGTGTCCCTTGCAACCCCTCCCTTTCGAGATCCTCCCCTATTCCCTCCAGGAGTAAACGAACACCTTGCAATATCTTTTCTTTATCCATATTAATTTTTTTGCCCCCCCAGATTGCTTTAATGTTTCTCTTATTTCTAGCCAAAATTTTAAGAGAAATATTTACTCCTTAGAGATATTCGCTAATAATTGAGGATATCCTGCAAAAATAAATGTTCTTTTATCAAACTGCTTCATTCCAATCCAAGAGATCTATTAAAACAGTCCAGTGCTTTAGCATTGGATCCTTTGCTTAAATAAATTACTGCCAAGCCCATCCAAGCAGCAGGATTTGTCCGGTCCTTATCAAGAGCATGCCGAAGGTACAAAACAGCTTCATCAGATTTACCCATCTCTATGAGCATCATCCCTTTGTTACATAAAAAGACGGGGTTCTCAGGTTCAACAGCTAAGGCCTGGGAGCAGCATTTTACGGCACTGTCATAATTACCCTGAACTGCTAGATAGACCGCTACATTGTTTAAGAGCAGGGGATCCTGTGGAGTTAGCTGCAGTGCTCTATCAAAAAAATACATCGCATCTCTATATTTACCTGCTTTCATCAGCACAGAAGCAGCATTACAAAGAAGGTGAGCATCTTCGTTCTCACTGACATCGAGAGCTTTCTGATATGCGGCACAGGCACCATCATTACACCGCAAGCAGGCCAGACAATATCCCTTATTGTTCCAGAGCACAGCTGATCTGGGGTCATAGTTAAGGGCTTTTTCAATATACTGGAGAGCCCTTTTATGTTCCTGAAGTTTGCAGTAGCATACCCCGATCATATTCAGCAGTTCAGTATCTCTAGGACGGCAATTTAAGGCCTCGAAAAAGTAAGCCAGAGCATTCCTATAGCGGTCCATTTTGAACAAACAATACCCCTTACCCATGAGTGCCCCCAAATGTTTGTTTTTTTGCTCTAATACTTGATCAAAATAGAGACTGGCCTCTTGATAACGGGATTTTTTCATTAATTCCCTGCCTTTGAGGTACCATTGATCCATTGTTTTTAATTCATTTTTTTGATAATCATCTAAAAGAACAAAATCTGAAGTTTTTAAGTCAGCAGTCTGTAAATAATAGAGACCCTGATAATTGTTGATAGCTTTTCTCTTTAAAATACTGCGTACAAATTGCATAATATGATCAAACAAATTCATCATATTATCACTCCTCCCTGTAAAATAAAAAAAATATTCTACATCTGAACAGCTAGCACCTCCCAAAATATTCCATGTTATTCTGCCCATATTCGTCAACAATAAAATCATTGTTGCCATTTGCCAAAATAAAAAAACCCCGCACAGCTGCGAGGTTCCCTTTTTATACTTTTTATTGGCATTCTTTACAATAGCCAAAAAACTTTAACTGGTGATTGGTGATATTAAACCCTGTTTGCTTTTCAATCCAATTTTCCAGCGTTTCTAAAAAATCATCATTAACCTCTATTACCTTACCACACTTGACACAGATCAAGTGGTGGTGATTATGTGCTTCTTGATCTGCAAATTCATATCTGATACAGCCATCACCAAAGTCAATTTTATGCAGAATATTCAGATCAGCGAGTATTTCCAAAGTACGATAAATTGTAGCCAAGCCGATCTCAGGATCTTTTTGTTTCGTTATGGTATGAATCTCCTCAGCACTCAGGTGTTCCTCAATATTGTCCAGCAACACCTTTAAAATTATCTGTCTCTGAGGAGTAATTTTATAGCTTTTTTCCTGAAGTAACTCGCAATATAAATCAAATTTCTCCTGCATAGCTACCACCTTTTAATCTTTTTCCGAAGCCCTTGTAGCATTATGTGTGTATCATTATATGCCTTATAATAATCAATATCAATATCCTATTATCTTTGGACGGTGTCAACTTTTTATAGGATATTATTTTTCGAGATCATCATAGACTTTTGGATTTTAGAAAACACCATTTCCATTTCGTAGGCCATTTAAGCA
>JAAYWP010000042.1 GCA_012516535.1 Syntrophomonadaceae bacterium
AGGCCCCGGACCTTAAAATAATACCACCGCCTATACCGCTGATAACTCCTGAAAAAACTGCAGCCAGGAAGAGATCCAGTTCAGGAACAGGCAAATAGGGTTCTGTAAGCGGCAGAGCAGCTGTCAAAATCAGTGTTCCAATGAGACTATACAGAATAAAACTAAGATTTAATTCCCTTAAACCAATGATAAACACTGGGATATTTAAGATTAAGATACCAATCGGAAGTGGTATATTGAGCAGATACTTCCCAATGAGCGCGATACCGGAAAGCCCACCGGACAATAGTCCATAAGGTACAACCAGTACATTATACGCTACTGCCATAAGTACAGAGCCGATGATAATGGGGAATATTTTTTTTATGAACTGCCAAATGCTTTTTAATATTATGGTTGGATTGATTTTGAGCTTTGTTGACACTGTTTCTACCTCTCCTAAATCAAAGATGCAACATATTATACCTCATAAAAGAATAGTGTCAATGAGAACTATTCCTTTTTGGGGGAGGGGGTCCAAAATACTGATAATACTGGCATTCGATCCTGCCGTTGTAGAGCTTACGCCTGCGATCAGCTCTTCGCCCGAATAGCCTTTCAAAATCCCGATGAGAAGTGATTATATAGAAGGACCAGCTATCCAGAGTTTTAAAGACCCGGCCCATCAGACGGTAAAGATTCTCCACTTCTTTGATTTCCTCCAGACGCTCACCATAAGGTGGATTGCAGATCAAACAGCCGTATTTCCTTTTGGTACGCAGATCAGCCACATCCATCTGCTGAAAAGAGATATGGTCGCTGACCCCAGCCAGTTTGGCATGGTAGCGAGCAATGCTCATCACTTTGTTATTTATATCAGTTCCCCTGATATTTAATTTAATGTCTCGACGGATCAGATCCTCAGCTTCCTCCCGGGCCTCATCCCATAAACGCTTTTTGATATTTGGCCAGCTCTCTGCAGCAAACCCTCTATTAAGACCTGGTGCAGCATTAACTCCGATCAAAGCAGCTTCTATAGGTATTGTTCCCGAACCGCAGAAGGGATCCAGCAATATCCGATCAGGATTCCAGTAACTGAGATTGATCATGGCAGCAGCCAGTGTCTCCTTTAAAGGAGCAGCTGTGCTGAGTTTGCGGTAACCGCGCTTATGAAGGCCAGCACCACTGCTATCGATAGTCAGAGTAGCCACATCTTTGAGCAGTGACACCTCTATGGTATAGCGGGGTCCTGTTTCATCAAACCAATTCCTGTGGTACTTTTTTTTCATACTCTCCACAATCGCCTTTTTGACTATAGCCTGGCAGTCAGAAACGCTGAAGAGTTTTGATTTAACTGATTTTCCCTCAACAGGGAAGTTAGCGTTTTCAGGCAGCCAGTCAGACCAGGGCAGGGCCCTGGTTTTCTCGAATAGTTCATCAAAGGTCAGTGCTGTAAACTCACCGACACGGATCAGGACCCGGTCCGCAGAACGCAGCCAGAGATTGGAACGGCAGATGGCCTTCTCATCTCCTTGAAAGATCACTCTGGCGTTTTCCACAGTAGTATCATATCCCAGCTCCCGGACCTCCCGGGCTACCACAGCTTCTAATCCAAATGTTGCTGTAGCTATAAGAGCGATTTTTGTCATCATGATCCACCTGCTTCCTATTATGGCAGAGGATCTATGGCTTATGCAACTCAGTTGTGGCAATTATTACTCTGGAGCAAACATAAAATAAAAAAGAAAGTAAAATAACAATATGTGATTTAATCTTATATATATGCTAAACTGCAGGAAATATAGTGAACATTATCTAATAAAATTAATGCGTATCACAGGAGGGGTTAATTTGTGGGATATTGTTGCTATACTCAGTTTTTTGGCTTTCATTATTGCAATTATTGGAACAGGGGTTTCTACCTTTAAACGCAAATCCTTCCGGAAAAAGTGGTTGGCTGTTGCAGGTGTAGCTTTTGTACTTTTTATTGTAGGTGTAGCAAATGCTCCTCCTGGTGAAAACATACAGCCGCCTCAAACTGTGGCTGAAAAGCAGGAGGAAATTAGCCTTCCACCGGAGACAGCAGATGATGAAGAAGTTGCTCAACAAGGTACATCAGGGCAGTTAAAGGCTCATTTTCTAGATGTTGGCCAGGGTGATTCCATTCTGATCCAGTTCCCCAATGGACAGACCATGCTTATCGATGCAGGAACGAGTGAGGCTGGGGGAGCTGTTGTTTCCTATTTGAAAAAAGAGGGTATTAATAAAATCAATTACCTGGTGGCTACCCACCCCCATGCAGACCATATAGGTGGTATGGCAGCTGTTGTTCATGCACTGGCGGTTGAAAGGGTCTATATGCCTCGTGTCAGCCATACCACAAAAAGCTTTGAAAATTTATTAGCAACGATTAAAACAAAAGGGTTAAAAATCAACAAGGCAGAGGCTGGAGTCACCATTATTAATCAGGATGGCATCAAAGCAGGTTTCATGGCACCCTGCAGTTTAGGTTATGATAATCTTAATAACTATTCAGCAGTAGTTAAGGTACAGTATGGAAGTACAGCTTTTTTACTGACTGGTGATGCTGAATCTGTCTCTGAACAGGAGATGATTGCCAGCGGTGCAAACCTTAAAGCGGATGTGCTGAAAATAGGCCACCACGGCAGTAAAAGTTCAACAACGAAAGGGTTTCTATCCTCGGTTTCTCCAAAATATGCTGTTATTTCATGCGGTAGAGGCAACAGCTATGGACACCCCCACCAGGAAACCCTGGATAGATTGAAAAAAGCCGGTGTGCAGGTCTACAGAACAGATGCACAAGGAACAGTAATCATTACTTCTGATGGAAAAACCCTTACAATCAAAACACTGAGCAGCACACAAAAAGTTAGAGCCCCTGATACCAACAGCAAGAGCATATCAGACAGTATAAAACATGCATATGTTAAGTGAATGGAGGTTTAAGCATGGCAAAAATATATAAAAATTTGACCGATCTGATCGGTAATACCCCGCTTCTGGAGCTGTCAAACTATAACAAGAAAAATGGTCTGAAAGCAACACTTATCGCCAAGCTTGAATATTTCAATCCAGCGGGAAGCGTTAAGGACAGAATCGCCAAAGCCATGATCGATGATGCCGAGGCAAAAGGGCTTTTAAAGCCTGATTCAGTCATTATTGAACCAACCAGCGGTAACACAGGAATCGGGTTGGCATCTGTCGCTGCAGCACGGGGCTATCGTGTTATCC
This sequence comes from Syntrophomonadaceae bacterium, assembly GCA_012516535.1. Lineage (GTDB taxonomy): Bacteria > Bacillota > DSM-12270 > Thermacetogeniales > Thermacetogeniaceae > DTU068. The sequence goes on from JAAYWP010000042.1 coordinate 3,232, forward strand.
TTACCATGCCTGAAACAATGAGCATCGAGCGTAGAAAACTGTTGATGGCATATGGTGCTGAGCTTGTACTGACTGAGGGAGCCTTAGGGATGAAGGGAGCAATTGACAAGGCTGAAGAACTGGCAAATGAGATCCCAAATTCGTTTATTCCTGGTCAGTTTGTCAACCCTGCAAATCCGGAAATACACAGATTGACAACAGGACCCGAAATCTGGGAGGACACCGGTGGAAAAGTTGACATTTTTGTATGCGGAGTCGGTACAGGTGGTACATTAACTGGGGTCGGTGAGTTTTTAAAATTAAAGAAGCCGAATGTGAAGATCATCGCCATCGAACCCGCAAGATCTCCGGTGCTGTCGAAAGGAACTACTGGTTCCCATGGGATTCAGGGAATTGGTGCAGGATTTATCCCGAAAGTTCTGAATACGAAGATCTATGACGAGGTCATCCCTGTTGAAGATGAAGATGCTTTCAAAGCTTGTAAAGAGCTTTCTAAAACAGAAGGGCTGCTTGTCGGTATATCTTCAGGTGCCGCTCTTTGGGCTGCAACTGATCTTGCCAAAAGGCCAGAAAACGCAGACAAGATAATCGTTGTACTGCTGCCTGATACAGGTGAACGCTACCTGTCTACTCCTCTTTTTGTAGAGTAATGGTGGCCAATTAATTCATATTGTAAACATATAACAGCAAAAGCAGGAAAATATGGATAATATGAAAATTTAATATAATAGAAGATTACAGACACCTTTTACTTGCCTAATCGAAAAACCCTACAGACAAAGGGAAAAGGCCAACACAGTACTGTTGATACTGCAGATCCTTGAGTAAGATTATTGATGGAGGTGATGTGTTGCGAAAAAAGCCCTTTATTTTGTGCTCGGATTTCTTTGTTTTATCATTTCACAGCCTTTGTTGCGTTTTCCACTTTTAGAGAAGTTAAACCAGAACCCTGATTTCACACTTGCAGCAATAGCGAATCCCTTGCTCATAGGAATCTTAATTGCATTAACTGCCGGTATATTTGAAGAGAGCTTTCGGTTTTTATTTAAACTCTTTTTGATGAGGCCAGACAAATGTGAGATCAGCCAGCCAATCATTTTTGGACTAGGGCATGGAATATCAGAAGTATGTGTCATAGTGCTGCCCTCCATTAACGCCCTATTAATGACTGGCCAATTACCTCTGGCTTTACTTGAGCGGGTACTGGCAGTAGTCTTTCATGTGACAGCAACTATTGTGGTGTGGAATGGATTTCAAAGAAATAAGAAAGCACTGTATTTGCTGTTAGCAGTTTTTCTCCATGGATTGCTGGATGCATTAATTCCCATCTTCTCATTTTTCAGCATTTCGCTTCCTTTGCTTTATTGCGTAATTCTAGCATTTGATATTCTCATGGTGCTCTATGCTTTCCATTCACGGAAATATTATCTCAGGGAGGAGACTTAATGAAAAAGTTGAAAATCAATTCTGTTTTTATTTTAGTGCTGTCAATGATGATCTGTTTTGGATTGTTAACCGGCTGCGCACAGGGCTTGTCCAGTGATTTTGATGAAGCTGAAGTAAAGTCAGCTGCTCAAAAAGTGATCACAATGATTAATGAGAAGGATTCTGAAGGCTTGAGAGAAATGTCTACTGCCCAAGTGAAAGCTGCCCTTACAGATGATGTATTAAATCAGATGTATGAAGCGATTGGTGAAGCAGGAGCTTTCGAAAAAGTGGAAGACATGAAGGTGGCTGGTGCAACTGAAAACGATACAGAGTACGCGGTTGTTGTTGCCAAAGCAAAGTATGAAAAAAGGTCCTTCACATATACGATAAGCTTTAACAAGGATATGAAACTGGCAGGTTTGTATTATAAGTAGCACCTAAGTTAATAATAGGTTGCAGTGATTAGAACAGGCTTCCCAATAGGGAGCCTGTTCTGTTCTCTTTTTCATAGTGTAAAGTTTTTATAGGAGAAAACAAGAAGAAAAAGACAAGAGATCATCACTTTTGGTAAAATTGAATGCACCAAAACAAACCAACCAAAAGGAGAGGATCTCTTGTGAACAACATTGTACTACAAAAAT
>JAAYWP010000043.1 GCA_012516535.1 Syntrophomonadaceae bacterium
AAAAACGGGACAGGTCTTTGCTTTGTGTTGTGGAATGGCCCAGAGATATAATAGCCTTTGAGCGCACCGGTGAGTTTTCCGGTGTGTATCATGTACTCCATGGGGTTCTTTCCCCGATGGATGGCATAGGGCCAGATGATTTAAAGATTGCAGAGCTGTTAAAGCGGGTAAAAAAAGGGGATCTCAAAGAGGTGATCCTGGCTACCAATCCCAATGTGGAAGGGGAGGCTACTGCTCTTTATCTGGCTCAACTGCTCAAACCTATAGTTCCTAAGGTGACCAGGATTGCTCATGGGCTCCCTGTGGGAGGGGATTTGGAGTTTGCTGATACAGCTACTTTGAGCAGGTCCCTGTTGGGCAGGCAGGTCATTTAAAGTAATTTTTTCCTCCTGGGGGCAATTTTTGAGGCTGATAGTCATAGACTATAAAGAGAGTTCAAAAAAGTTGCTCAGGGGGAATTATTGATGACTGGCTGGTTGGTAAACCAAACCCGTAACCTTGCCAGGGTGTTCCAGAGTGAAGAGCGGAATGAGCTTAATGATGATCACATAGCTCTGGCGCAAGCTCACCGCGAATGGCTGGCAGCCCGAGAATTTTTCGAAGAGGCAACGGACCCCGATCTAGTGGAGTATGCCATCCTTTCCTTAAAAGCCGCGGAAAAACGCTATGTCTATTTATGGAAGAAGATACGGGCTGGGAAGGATTAGGGAGGAAAAATAATGGCCGGTAGTGTTATAGGGGTGCTGTTTGGCCTTTTTTTGTTGTTTTTAGTGGGACAGGCCTTTTGGAGACAGATACGCTTTCTGCTTTCCATCGGGCTGCGTATGGTTTTAGGTGGCTTGTTTCTCTTTTTGGTTAATTGTTGCGCCGGGTCAATGGGTTTTACATTTGGTATCAATCCGGCCAGCATCATAACTCTAGGACTGCTGGTTTTCCCGGGTTTTTTGCTGCTGGCTGCTCTAAAATTTTTGGTGTGATTATGCTTGTCAGTTCTTGACCTTACACCCTTCTTTTGCATATAATCAAATTATTCCGGAATCTGTAGTTGTTCTACTACAATGGAGCACCAAACCGGTGCTCCTCAAATTTAGAGGTAATCTCCATGAACCCGGAAAAACTGCCGTATCGTGTGCTAGAGGCGTATATTGGTGAGTATGCCAGTGGGAAAAGTGAGAACGCTGTCAACCGTGCCCTGGATCTTGCTCATCTGGGGCGCAAGGTGACCCTGGTAGACCTGGACCTGGTGGAGCCTTGTTACACCTTGAGACCGCTGAAGCGGAAGCTAGAGGAAGAAGGGGTTGCTGTACTGGCTTGGGATACCGGGGAAATGTTCGGCCTGGGGGAAACAGGCAATATTATAAAACCGGAGGTTCGTTTTTGCCTACGGCACCCAGGTGATGTGATCCTTGATATCGGATATGGTTCTTTCGGCGCCCAGGTACTCAACCTAGTGGAGGGTGCAGAAGAAGAGCAGGAACTTAAAATATATGCGGTTATCAATATCGCCAGACCAATGACCGGGACAGTTGCCGATATAGTTGAGCATGTTCGGTCTTTGGGAAGGGTTGATGGATTGATCAACAACTCCCATCTGGGAGAGGAAACAGATTTAGATTTTATCAAACAGGGTGCTCTGATAGTTAAGGAAGCTGCTGCTATTCTAGGGCTGCCGGTGATAGCCACATCAGTTATGGAAGAGCTGGCGCCATCCCTTGGAAAAACCGATTGGTATGGGCATCCGGTGCGTGTGATCAGAAGGTATTTACCCCAGGCCTTTTGGTAGTGGTAGATGCTGTTTATTTTTATTTTCTGAAGATTGAGAAAGATACTAGGGGGGTGTTACTGAAATGGGTATTATTGAAGGAGAAAAAAAGGCTTTTATGACCGGCAATGAGGCAGTGGCTTGGGCTGCACTTGCTGCCGGAGCGGAGATCATGTATGGCTATCCCATCACTCCGCAGAATGAGATTATGCAGTACTGGACACGGCTTGCCCCAAAGCATGGAAGGAAATTTCTGCAGACAGAGGACGAGCTATCCGCTGGGTTTACCACTATAGGGGGGGTATTGACCGGAAAGAGGGCTTTTACAGCCACTGCTGGGCCTGGGAATGTGTTGATGCAGGAACCGATGTCCATGGCAGAAGCCATGCGCATTCCCACCGTTGTTGTGGTGCAGCAGCGGGGAGGCCCATCTACGGCAACAGTTATCTATTCTCAGCAGGAAGTTACCTTGACCTGTTTCGGCGGCAATGGAGAGGGACTGCGAGTGGTCTATTCCACATCCTCTCACCAGGAGCTGTATGACTATACCATCAAGGCTTTTAATACAGCCTGGAAGTACCGCTTCCCTACTTTTGTGTTGGCTGACGGCTATCAAGCAAAAATGCGGGAGTCCCTAGTGCTCTATGACCCAGAAGAGCGGGGCATCGAAATGGTTCCTACAGAAGCCTTTGTGGGGAAACCTGGGATGCCTGGGGAAGATCGCCCACCTGCTCATCTGCGCAATACCTATAATATTGAAGAAGAACTGGAGGAAGTCCTAAAAAAGGACATCCAGGAGTATGAGCAGATGGCGCCGGAGATT
>JAAYWP010000006.1 GCA_012516535.1 Syntrophomonadaceae bacterium
TGAGTATGTAATTACCCCAACAAACTGAGGCTATTGAGGTTAATTTAAAGGAGATCCAGTGATCAAGTGGATCAGATTCAAAAGATCATGGGTGGATCACTTTCACTGATCAACTGGATCAGTTTCGAGTTGACGTTCGCAATATTGGTTCTTGAAAGGGCAAGGTTGAAATCGCTGTTACGTTTACGCATTCTTCGGTATCGTTCTAAGCTGAAAGGTTGTTTAGGATTCATTTAACCTCCAATGGTAGCATTAAAAATAATAATTTGATGTTACTAGCAGTCATTCCTGCAGTTTTACTTCAACCGCGGGCATGTACTTGTTGTGGTTCCCAAACGGCATATGGAGACATATTTTGAGGCAGCTATTTTTTTTACCGTTCAGGCATAAAGATTATAATTAATGAACAAACAAAAGTTGGGGGCGAAGAGCGTTTGCTTTTCGCCCCCAATATAATTTATTTCTCATCTGTAAATTTGCAAATTCAAACATTAAACCGTTGCCTGATATATTCATGTATTTGGCTTGCACTTAACTCTGTTGTTGATGGCCCGGTTCGGATATAAAAACGCTCGGTGTTGTTATCTTTAACAAATACAGGGGCTTGTTCCTTGTTTCAGTACATCACATAGGCAAGTTTGGTATTATTATGGATAGAGGTAACAATTTAGTGCAAGCACTAACAAATAACGATACTATACAATGGTTTTGATATAATTGAATTAGCTTTATGTGCATTCAATCAAAAGTGTTGTTAATGAAAGAGTATGCTATAAGGCTACTGTTTCCAGAGACTTTATCTTCCATGGTTCTTAGGAGATGAGGGTGAAAAGAAATGGACTATGCATTGGCTATTGATGCTGGTGGTACCTTCATCGATTTTGTATTGATGGATCAGCATGGAGCTTATAAGAGTTTCAAGGCACTAGCCAAGCCAGATAAAAATGACTATGGAATCATCGAGGGATTGGAGCAATTTGCGGCTGAATTGGAAACTACTTTGGGTGAGCTTATTAATGGTGTTAGTGTCATTATTCATGGGACCACTGTTGCGACAAATGCTGTTTTAAGCCACAGTGGAGACCGTGTTGCCTTGTTAACAACCGAAGGTTTAAGAGATCTACTTGAGATGCGGCAAGGGGTGCGTGACGATTTGTATAATAATCATTGCTCCCCTCCTAGACCGCTTGTTGAACGCTGGCTTCGTATACCTATTAGAGAACGGATAGACTATAAGGGCTCTATTATTAAACCGCTGGATATGGATTTTGCCTGCCGGCAATTGACAAAGTTGATTAATAAGGATATTACCGCGGTAGCTATTGTTTTGGCCCACAGCTATGTTAATCCCGTTCACGAGCAGAAGCTGGGAGAATTGGTAGCGGAATTATTGCCTAATGTAAAAATAAGCCTGAGCCATAAGGTTTTGCCTAGGGTCCGGATGTACTGCAGGGTCAGTACCACTGTGCTGGATGCCTATGTCTCCTCTGTGCTGGAAAAATATTTGAACGGCTTGGTGCAGGCACTGAAACAGCAGGGATATACAGGCAGGATATTCATAATGCAGTCTAATGGCGGCACAGTAAACGTAGAAAGTGTTTTACAACTGCGTGTAACTTCTCTGCTTTCTGGGCCAGCCGCCGGCCCTAATGTAGTTAAACTGATCAAAAAAAGGGAGCCGGTTCGTAATGCTGTGGTCATGGACATGGGGGGTACTAGTTTTGATGTTTCACTAGTGCGTAACGGTGAGCCGGGGATGACCGACAGTGCCAGTATAGCTGGCTACTTAATAGGGCTGCCAACAGTGGATATTCATACCATTGGTGCTGGTGGGGGCAGTATCGCTTGGGTTGATGCGGGTGGTTTGCTGCATGTTGGCCCCGCCAGTGCTGGTGCGAGGCCTGGCCCTGCCTGTTACGGTTTAGGCGGTCAGGATCCCACTTGCACTGATGCCGATCTGGTGCTCGGCTTAATAAATCCAGAGTATTTTTTAGGGGGGCGGCTATCCCTTGATTTGGAGAAGGCCTATCAAGCAATTAACGAAAAAGTGGCTATTCCTTTACAGGTAGATGTGGTAGAGGCAGCACTGGGTATCTATAAAATGGTGAATACAGAAATGGCCGCAGGGATCAGAGAGATTACCCTTGAAAAGGGCATTGACCCACGGGAAATGGTTATGGTAGTGGGGGGTGGGGCTGGACCTTTGCACGCTGCACATGTTGCACGCCAGTTAGGCATATCTCAACTGATTATTCCTCATGAGTCTTCAGTGATGTGTGCTCTCAGTATGTTCTGCTGTGGTTACCGGCGTGATTATTTCAAACACATTTACCGAAATATAAAAATTGTGGACCCTGATGAGTTAAAAGCCGCATTTGATTCTCTATGGGTTCACGCATGCAGTCAGGCTGGGGAGGAGATAGATAACCTTGAACTGACCCATAAACGGATTTATATGCGCTATAAGGGGCAACATCATGAATTAGGTGTTGATGTTACCGGTGTAGATGATCTTGATAGTGAAACCTTAAGCGCCCTCTTTCACCAACAGCATTCCCGTATTTACGGTTATGATTTGATTGATCTGAAGGCAGAAATTGAGTTGTTAGGAGTGTCTATCGTTGTACAGGGTAAAAGCCGGTATCCTGCGTTTGTTGAACAACCATCTGCAAAATTTTCTTCCGGCAATTCACAACCGGTTTTAAAGGGCAGGCGTATGGCTTATCTGAACGAAACCGGTGATTGTGTTGAAGTACCGGTTTATGATGGTGATAAAATGCCGGTTGGGGTTAAATTAAATGGCCCTGTTTTAGTTGAACAGCGTCATACGACAATTGTTGTTCCGCAGGGTTTTGCCCTGTTTTCTGATGAGAACAGGATTTTTAGGATGGAACAGCTGAATTAATATCAGAATTGCGAGGGAAAAGAGGTAACTCCGATGGTAGACCAGATATCTGCGGCTGTAATGCAAAAAAAGCTCAAATCCATTACCAGGCAGATGGCAATGGCCATGATTCGCAGTTGCCGGTCCCTTAATCTAACTGAGGCTAAAGATTTTTGTACAGGGATTTATGGGCCGGACGGTGGTATCTGGGAGCAAAGTGAATTTATACCGATCATGGCTTATACCATACCAGCCTCAATAGCAGCGACAGCCGAATACTTTAAAGAAGAACTTTACCCGGGTGATGTGATCATTCACAACGATCCATTTACTGGGGGCAATCAGACCTCAGATGTAAAAATCATTGAGCCAGTTTTCTATGAGGGGCAGCTTATTTGTTTTGTTGCAATAAATGCACACCAGGCTGATGTTGGTGGGGCTGTGCCAGGAGGTTATAATCCCAGGGCGAGGGAGATCTGGCAGGAGGCTTTGCGCATAACTCCAGTGAAAATCTTTGAACGAGGCCGGTTGCGCCGCGATGTATGGGATCTAATCTTTGCCAACATCCGTTTGCCGATAGTAAAGGAAGATATCATGCCAATGGTTGGTGCTTGCCACCTGGGGTGTCGAGAATTGAGGCACCTGATCGATGAGCATGGCTTGCGGCAATTCAACGAAAACCTCAGTTATCTGTTTGATGCTTCTGAAGCCTCTATAAGAGAGCAGTTATCGAGCATACCTGAAGGAGTTTATGAGGCTGAACATCCTGTCTTTGATGATGGAACAGACTCTGAAAAATCAATGAAGATCAAGCTTCGGCTTTCTGTAAGCGGTGGTAAGGTATTATTTGATTATACCGGTACTTCACCCCAGACAGCCGGTTATGTGAATGCTCCTTATGCTGTTACTGTCTCCGGCTCTCTCTTCGCATTGCTGATGTGTTTAGAAAACGTATTTCCTAAAAATAAGGGGATGATGCGGCTTCTTCAATTTAACATCCCTGAAGGCACTATGCTTAACCCTCGTTTTCCGGCGGCCACCGGTTTTGGAAATCATTTGACAGACCAAATTGGGGCAGTTGTAATGAAAGCGTTATTCCAGGCAATACCCGAACGGGTTACTGCGGGATGGAATCCATTACTATGTGTCATGCTATCCGGCTATGACCGAGCACGCCAGAGGCAATTTGCCGATATGCTGATCAATGCTTGTAAAGGGGGCAGCGGAGCCACTTATGGGTATGATGGTTGGTCACATCTGGGCTTGATCGGTGGAGGGGGAGGTATAACCGCTCAAGACCCGGAGTTGTTTGAGCTGGAAAACCCGGTTATTTTTCATCACTTTGAGTATGCACAGGATTCGGGAGGTGCGGGGCGATGGAGGGGAGGACTGGGGGTAGAAACCGTGGTGGAGATTACAGAGGATAATATTGAAGTTAATGTTTTTGGTGATGGTGTCCGCCCTGAAGCGGCTGCTTTTGGGCTAGCCGGAGGAAAACCCGCGAGTGCGAATTTTCTTCAAATAACACTGCCAACAGGTGAACGATATTTACCAAATTCTAAAGATCTAGTTGGCCCTCTTCCTAAAGGAACGATAATCCACCAGATTGCCGGAGGGGGAGGAGGATATGGCCCCCCAGAACATCGTTCTCAGGAACAGATAGAGTACGATTTGCAGGCAGGCTTTGTCAGCGAAGAAGCGGCAAAGCTGTTGTATGGTTACCGTTCCCCCGATAAAAAAAAGGAAGGAGGCAGAACATGAAAAGGCCTGAGATTCTAACCGCCAGTGATCAAATCGAAGATGACCTTAAAAATGCAATTTTGCGGGGCGAGCTGAAACTGGGAGAAAAGCTTCCCACAGAAGAGGAACTGGCTGAGGTATATGGTGTTAGTCGCCCTACTGTACGGGCTGCGCTGAAGTCCTTGGAGGAGAAAGGAATCTTGAGGCCCCGTAAAGGGTGCCAGGGCGGTTGGTTTGTCAGGAGTCGCAATAAAGATCAGGTGGCAGCGTACCTAGGAAGCTATATGACGATGTTGTTAAACAGCAATGAGCTGACGAGTGTTCAACTTTGGGAGATTCGTTCTATTGTTGAGGTTAAGGCTTGTGGGTTAGCTGCTGTCCGCAGGAAGCCGGAGGATTTGCAGGCTATCGCGGCGGCTTTGCCTGTAGATTACAAGAATTTAAGCGATTACGAGTATCACAGCAAGGATATAGAATTTCACCGCCGGGTTGCTGAGGCTACCCAAAATCCATTGCTGGTGATTACCATAAATGCAACAACCATGGTCCAGGAGCTCTATGCCATGACCATTCCTGCTCCGGATAAAATCAGGCAAGAATTGAATAACAACCTGTTACAGATATACCAGGCTATTGTTGAGCAGAATGTGGTTCAGGCAGAGAAAGCCATGGCAGAGCACCTCAGCTATTACAAGAGGATGGCAGGAGGGGTTAGTTTTTCAAAAACTGAATAGCATAAAACATGGATTGAAAAACCGGACAAGATTATCAATAGATTTTAAAGATGGTCTGTGCACCATCTTTTTTTGTTTTTAAATGTCAACTTTTATTACATTAGGTGGAAAACTTTTTAACCTATTGCAGGGTTAAAAGTAATTTTATTGAAGAGAATTGGCGAAAAGGAATCAAAAAAAGATAAGGAGGTGTGATAATGTGGAGCGTACTACTAAAGTATACTGACAAAATAAGCAATACGCAAGTCGTTCCTCAGAATAATATCCCTTTGTTTAATCATTTGTGTCTCAATGTTCGTAGCGGGAGGCAGCTGTGTGAGGCCTGCGTGGACGCCTGTCCAGTACAAGGTATTAGCCTGGATAGGGACACGGTAAATATCAGTGAATGTGTAAACTGTGGCCTTTGTGCAGTTGCCTGCCCTACAGGAGTGTTTGATCACCTCTGGGAAGCAGCAGAGAAGGTTGTGAACTTTGCCAGCAAGCATCAGCCACATCGCTCTTTGTGGGTGACCTGTTCCAAGGCTCCGTTATACAGAGGGGCACTTCGCATCAACTGTCTTGGAGAGCTTGTTCCAGAATTAGTGCTTTACCTGCTGAGCCACGATGTCGGTAAGGTCAATGTGCTTTACGATGCTCAAGCCTGTGAGAACTGTGACTTTAGGTCTGGGGAGTTGCTTTGGAAGAAGTCTTGTGAACAATTATCGGCAATCTACCGGAATGATGGCTGTTTTAAGGTGAGCGATCATTTGCCGGAAAGGGAACAAAGCAACAATCAACAAGTTGATATAACAAGGCGGGATTTCTTCCGATCATTGACCAGTGGAGCTCAGCAACTATTGGTTGAGGCCGTGTTGGGTGAACGGCCTGAGAAGGTTTATGAACCGTTTAGCCAAAGCCTATCATTACGCAGGAAGTTATTTATCCATATCATTTCTCAGCTAAACACAATACAGATAAAAACACTGGACCCCGGCTATTTAAGACACCCGGAGATAGGAGCTGAATGTACATTTTGTGGCAGTTGTGTTAAATTATGCCCCTCAGGTGCTATGAAGATAGAAAAGCTGGATGAAGATTGTTTGGGATTATTGAACGATGCCACTATGTGCAATATGTGTGGCTTATGTGCTAATACCTGTCCTAGTAAAGCCATCAAAGTGGATTGGGCGGTTCCCGATGATCAGCCGCTGCAAAGGGTGCTGCTGGCTCAAGGGAAACGCTGTCAATGCCCTAGTTGTGGGGAGTTTTTCTGGAACAGCAAAAATAGTGGTGCAATTTTATGCCCTGGATGTGAAAGCAGCCGCTATAAACCAAAATTAACATGGGATGATTGAACAAGGAGGTACTTTTGAATGGGTGATCAAAGCATGAAAATGACAAGAAGGTCTTTTATTAAGGCCTGTGCTGCCACTGCAGCATTATCATACAGCGCCAGCCAGTTCTCATCGGTGTTTGAACCTGCCAGACCTGCTGCTGCCGCTGATGATATTACAAAAGGTGTAAAATTGGTGCGCACCGTATGTGCTCCTAACTGTACCAACAGCTGCGGGCAACTGGTGCATGTAAAGGATGGCAGAATTGTTAAAGTTGAGCCGGCGGAGTTCCCGGATCCGCGGTATAACCGGATCTGCCTGAAAGGCATTTCCAATGCCTTGCAAAGGACCTATTCACCTGACCGCGTTAAATATCCCATGCTCAGGGTAGGAGAGCGTGGTGAGGGGAAATGGAAACGAATTTCCTGGGATGAGGCCTATGATTACCTCGCTAAAAAGATAAAAGAAATTCAAACCAAATACGGGGACGGGGCAATGGCCTGGATGAGCATGACAGGGGATTACGGGATGTTTGGGCAAGCAATCTCCCGCCGCATTGCTAATGTGATGAAGGGTACTCTCCTGACTAACCTGGGGATCATGGGTGATTTGGCTTGCAACATAGCTTATTTTCCCGCTACAGGTATGCTGCAAGATGGCCATCCTTGGCCTGATTTAATGAACACTAAGTTAGCCATTTTTTTCGGCTGCAACTATGCTGAAACATCTCTCAATGATACGCGGTTTATCTGGGATGCCATGGAAAATGGCATGAAACTGGTGGTGGTCGACCCCCGTTTTTCAAATACTGCAGCTAAAGCTGATCAGTGGATTGCGATTCGCCCCGGAACTGATGCGGCTTTAATTTTGGGGATGATGAATGTTATTCTGAAAAAGAACCTTCACAAACCACAATTCTTAATTGACAATACCAATGTGCCATTTGTGATCCGTACCGATACAGGGCAGTTTTTGAGGGTAAAGGATATTCAGGGAGGGGCTTCTGAGCAGTTCATGGTCTTTGATGCCGCTTCCGGAGAATTAAGACCCTGGGGGACTACCCCGCATGCTCTGTCAGGAAAAACCAAGGTAAGATTGAATGATGGCAAAGAAGTTGAGGTCTGCACTGCATGGGACCGTATCAGTGAATATATTGCTCAGTGGACTCCTGAAAAAGCTAGTGAGGTTTGCGAAGTTCCTGCTGATGTGATCACTGAGTTGGCAGTAGAGTACGCCACTACTGAACCAGCGGCTATCAGAGTGAGCCAAGGTATCAACCGCTACTGGCAGGGGCATCAAGGAGTTAGGGCTGCTCTGCTGTTAGGAGCTCTCTGCGGAAATCACGGCAAAAAGGGAGCGGGTGTTTCCTGGGCAGGAGGAACACTGTTTAAAATGATCGCCAGTGCCCCATCTTGCTGGTTAAATCCTCGTGAGAAAGAGGGTTACGAGGAGAAGGTTGTTGTGGGCAGTCATCTTTTTGAGTTGATCCCCAAAGATCAGCCATGGCCGATCAGAGGCATTTGGTTTAACCATTACAACTACGCAACACAAATGCCTAATTACAACAGATTTGTCAAAGAGATTGCTCCTAAACTGGAGCTGATCGCTGTTAATGAGCAATTGATGAATGATGCTACAACTTATGCAGATATTGTACTTCCAGCCTGTTCCTGGTATGAGCAGGAAGCCGAATTGGTGGGTTCCTGGTCGAATTATTACATACAGTACAGGCACCAGTGTATCGAACCCCTCTGGGAAGCCAAACAGGACCACACAATATACGCAGAAATATCTGAAAGAATGGGATATGGCGAGTATTGGGGATCAGTGGACGACAGTATCAATGAGATCATCGATAATTTTGTAGAGGACAAGCTGCGTAACATCGATAAGAAAGAACTCTTTGAAAAAGGTGTTACCAAGGCACTTTACCCAGATGATTTTGTCCCCTTTGCTGATCAGAAGTATTTTACGCCGTCCGGCAAGCTGGAAATCTACCAAGAGGGTTTGGAGCAGTATGGTGAGGCGGTACCAGTTTTTGAAGAACCTATAGAGAGCAACCGCAATCCAAAGTCGAAAAAATACCCGCTTACTTTTATGAATGTACATAGTGTTTTTACTGTTCATTCACAACATGCCACTCTTCCCTGGATCAAAGAGATTAACCCTGAACCACGAGTGGATATCAATGAAAAAGATGCTGAAAAGCGCGGTATTAAGAACGGTGATTTGGTAAAAGTTTTTAATGACCGTGGGCATGTGGTTTTAAGAGCGCGAGTAACTAAAGGTATAAAAGAAGGCTGCATTAATATTTATGAGGGATATTGGAAGAAACAGTTTGTAGACGGGCATCTTGCCTATTTGACCCATATGGAATTAAATCCGGTGCAAGATGCAGTTATGGAGAGTAATTATGCGCCATATGACAACCTGGTAGAAGTAGAGAAAATATCTGATGGCCGGAGGGATAAATAAATGAGTAAGAAATATGCTCTCGTTATCGACTTGAAGAGGTGTGTTGGGTGCCGGACTTGCACGGTGGCCTGCAAGATGGAGAATAATGTACCCCTTGGGATTTCGCGTATGCGGGTATTTAATAATGAAGGCAATTTACACTTTGACAGGCCCACCGGAAATTATCCGGATCTAAAGCTATACTGGACACCAGTCCCTTGCATGCATTGTGAGGAGCCGGTATGTGTCAAGGCATGCCCGTCCGGTGCTCTCTATAAAAGGGATGACGGTATAGTTTATTTGGATAAAAGCAAGTGCGTTGGCTGTCGATACTGTTCCTGGGTGTGCCCATATGATGTTCCGCAATTTGATGCAGAGCAAGGTGTCAGCGACAAGTGTACACTTTGTGCCCATCGGGTTGAGAAAGGGGAAAAGCCGATGTGTGTAATCTGCTGTCCCGCTCGTGCCATATATTTTGGGGATCTCGGTGACCCAACATCAGAAGTATCCAAATTGCTGAGCAAGCGTAAAAACAAGGTGCTGTTGCCTGAGCAAGGCACTCATCCACAAACACGATATCTGTTTTAGGAGTGAGCAAGAATGAAGATAGAATATAGTTTGGCAGCTAGTTACATCTTTCTGGGACTGGCCATTGGAATGGTGATCTGGCTTGCAGGGGTAAAAATTATTAGTAAAGAAAAAGCTGACGCGCCGGTGGCTGCTTCTTACCGTAAAATAACAGCTATTTCTGTAGTATTGGCTGTTTTAGGGATTGTTTTTGCTGTGGGGCACCTAGGGCGCATTGATAGATTTATGAATATGGTTTCCAATTATAGCTCTTGGTTATCGTGGGAGGGCATTTTTTCAGGAGGCTTCATGGGCCTCATCCTGGTTTACTTTTTGCTAAATAAAGCGGCAGAACGAAGCAAGTATATTGACCTTTTCTTGTATTTAGCGGCTCTGGCAGGTATTGGGGCTCTTGTGAGTAGGAATATGCTCTATGCGGTGGTTAAAGCGATTCCGGCCTGGAACACACCCCTTGTAATATTTGCCGATAGCTTTGCTGCCCTTTTACTGGGTGGACTACTGTTTTTGGTATTGACCAGGAAAAATACTTCACAATCTCTGATGCATTCTCTTACCAAGGCCATTTTTATCGTGGCTATTGTAAGTGTTGTGTCCGTAGTTGTTTATGAAATCTATGTGGGCCTAACTTTATCGGCATTGGCAAGCCAGGGTGTTGCTGTTCCCGTTGCCTGGCCAGGCTCTGTGCTCAGAGTTTTGGTTGGCCTGTTGGTCCCTGTTTACTTGCTTGCCAAGTCTTTAAAGGACACTTCCCAACACCAAACAGCAATTTACCTGACAGTTTCTTTAGTTTGTGTTGTTGTCGGTGAAGTGACGGCTAAGATAATGCATTATATTGTTGCAGTCAAGGGTCCGCTATTTTAAGCGCAAGTATATTTTGGAAGGGACAGAATGCGATGTCTAAACATCAACGGTTTGAACTGCTTGCTAAAGCGCTGTTTTACCCTACACAGGAATTGATGGATGCTATCAAAGAAGGCCTTTATAGTGAGGAATTTGGGGAAGCCCCTGTTCCTAGCAATCTGGAAGAACTGGAGGTTGAGTACTGCCGGTTGTTTGTTGGCCCTGGGCGTGTCGAAGTGCCTCCATATGAATCGGTTTACCATGGTCATGATAGCACCATGCAGCAGGGACTTGTGATGGGGCCGGTTACATTGGAAGTAAAAGAACTCTATTATGAGGCCGGACTGCAGCTTGCTGCCGATTTTTCTGATATGCCGGACCATATTGCTGTTGAAACCTTGTTTCTGGCATATCTGGAAGCACAATTAGAACAGTCGGCTGATGAGGATCTGTTAAAGCTGGAGCACCGGTTTTTAGTAAACCATTTGGGTAAATGGGTTGCCCCTTTTGCAGATGCAGTTAAAGAGAAGAGTCGTCTACAATGGTATGCTTTTATCAGCGAGGAATTGAAAAAAGCGGTTCAGGATAAGTTGGAAACAATTTGCCGGAAAAACCCTGTTTGCTGATCCCCCCTCCCCCCTATTTTTGTCGAAAGTAGCGAATAGGGCAGTGTGAGGTTATGGCGAAAAGACCCCTAGCGGAGAAAATCCATGGGGTCTTTTCCTTATGTGTGGCAGGTTATCTCCGAATTTTTTATTTTTGGTGCTCATTTTTCTATATGTTGCAGGCATAGTATTTTTGGAATTGCAGGTTGACATCTATTCAGAAATCTGACTAACATAAACAAGCAGGAATGGAGTAAAACTACCAATCAAAGCAAGGCTGTTTGTGGAAGGAGAATATACATGACAAGGGATACCAGCCTTTTGAAAAATGACAGGTTTGCAGCTTTGGCAGGGATTGAACTTGTTAAGGTGGAGCCTGGCTATGCATTGGCTAAAATGAAGGTTGAGGAAAAGCACTTGAACGCCTTAAATATCGTTCAGGGTGGGGCAACCTTTACGTTAGCGGATTTCGCCTTCGCTGCTGCCTCCAATGCCCACGGGCAGGTTGCTGTGGGGATCAATGCCAGCATTTCCTATTTTCAAGCGCCCAAAGGAAAGGTTCTCTTTGCCGAAGCCACAGAGCTACATGCCAGCCGCAGGCTTGCCAGCTATAATGTGGATATCCGTGATGAAAACGATGAGCTGATCGCCCGGTTTACAGGGACAGTATATAAAAAGAAAGAGAAATTGAATTTTAAGAATGGTTAAAATTGGGGCACAATTTTCAAATTTTATGGTTACAAA
>JAAYWP010000044.1 GCA_012516535.1 Syntrophomonadaceae bacterium
CGCATACACCTGACACTCTCACCCCCAGCCTTCAGGATCGCTTTAGTTATCCGGTTTAAAGGGGTGCAGTCACTTTCCACAGGTGTAGAAAAGGACAACCCCTCCCGCTGGGCAAGGATCGTCAGACCATGATCCCCCATCGTGCCGCTGACGATGATCACATCACCCGGCTGCATATGCCTGGGTGAAAGGCTTCTCCCCGCAGGGATCACACCGATTCCCGCTGTGTTGATAAATACTTTATCAGCACTTCCCCGGCCAACCACCTTGGTATCACCGGTGACAATATGGACACCCGCTGCTTGTGCAGCTTTGCGCATAGACTGCACGATCTTTTTCAGATCAGAGATCAAAAGTCCTTCCTCAATAATAAACCCAGCACTTAAATAAAGGGGTTCTGCCCCACTTACTGCCAGGTCATTAACAGTTCCGCAGACAGCGATCTTACCGATATCCCCACCGGGGAAGAAAATAGGGTCTACCACAAAGGAATCAGTGGTAAAGGCCAGCTTTCCCCCATCAATATCCAGAACAGCCGCATCCAGCAGTTCATTTAAAATCGGATTTTCAAAGGCACCCTGAAACACATCTTTGATCAGTCTGTTGGTCAGAGATCCGCCGCTGCCATGCCCTAGAATAATCACATCATCATTGGAACTCAACTGCTAACACCAGCTTTCTTTCTTCCATAACGATAATATGCCGCACAGGACCCCTCAGTGGAAACCATACAGGGCCCAACAGGTTTGGCCGGGGTACATGCCTTGCCGAAGAGAGGACACTGATAGGGCAGTTTCAATCCCTTGAGAACCTCACCGCAAGAACACTTTTTCCTGCGTACCCCAGGCTGTATATCAAGCGGGAAGCGCTTTTTAGCATCAAACTGGGCGTATTCATCCCGCAGATCCAAACCGCTTTCTGCTACCATGCCGATACCGCGCCAGCGAGCATCTACAGGCTGGAAATATTTCTCGATAAATCCCACTGCAACAGGATTGCCCTCAGGACGCACCGCCCGTTTGTACTGGATCTCCACAGCAGGGCGGCCTTCCCGGTACTGGCGCACTATCATCAAGAGTGCCTCCAGTATGTCAGCAGCCTCAAAACCTGCCACCACACAGGGTTTCCCATATTCCTCGGCAATGAACCGGAAAGGTTCTGTCCCCAGAATTGTACAGACATGCCCTGGGTTGATGAAAGCATCCAGCTTCACCTCTGGATCCTCAAGCAAGGCCCTCATAATTGGGGGAACCAATTTATGCAGTGAAAAAACAGAAAAATTCTTAAGCCCCAATTGTACAGCCTGATCGAGAGCTGCAGCCACAACCGGGGTAGTTGTTTCAAAACCAACCCCTAAAAAAACCACCTGTAAGTCTGGATTTTCACTGGCTAACTGCAAGGCATCAGTTGGTGAATAGACAACCCTTACATCAGCTCCCTTGCTTTTCTCCTGTTGCAGAGTGCTTTCAGTCCCAGGAACACGCATCATATCCCCAAAGGTGGCCAGAATGATACCCTCCTGGCGGGACAGAGCCATCACCATATCCAGGTCCAGATCATCTGTGACACATACCGGACATCCCGGACCAGAGAGCAACTGCATCTGTTCAGGCAGAAGCTCTCTCAGACCGCTTCTGGCAATAGATACTGTATGGGTACCGCAGACCTCCATCACAGTTATCGGCCGGTCTATTTCCCGGTGGATGGAGTCAAGCAAAAAACGGGCATATTCCTTTTTATTGGAGTGCATTATATGCTTCCTCCCAGGCTTCGAATATTTCATTAGCTGCTTTTTCGTCAATTACCTGAATAGCATAACCCGCATGCAGAAGCACATAATCACCTACTTTGGCTTCCGGGGTCAGCATAATGTTAACTTCTTTCACATTTCCTCCGATATCCACTTCCGCCATTTGTCCTTTAATTTTTAATATCTTCGATGGAATGGCAAGACACATCTTTCCTAATCACCTCACTTGCAATATAAACTTGTCCCAGTGACAGACCACCATCATTGGTCGGAACCTTCCGGTGAGAAAGCACCTCAAAACCCTGTTCCGCCAGTCTCCTGATAAGCAGGAGATAGAGCAGTCTATTCTGAAACACTCCACCGCTCAAAGCCACAACACTCAGCCCTGTATCCTTCCGCATCCTTTCTAATACCTTAATGATCATTTCGGCAATTGTGCTGTGAAACCTTCCAGCGATGATTGAGATTGGTATATTTTGTTGCAGGTCCTCCAAGATCTCCTGAAAAGTACTGCGCACACCCAGTGTATAAGGATAGGTAGCGGTGTTAAAATCGAAACTGTAGGGAACAGCATCAGTGATATCTGCTTGTGTTTCCAACTCTATGGCAGCTTGTCCTTCATATTGGACTCTGGTACAGACCCCCAGCAGTGCAGATACAGCATCAAACAGGCGGCCGCAGCTAGAGGTTAAAACTGTATTGAATCTATTCTCCAATTGTTTCACCAGCACCTGCTGTTCCTCACTGGGTAATGCGGTCAAATACTTTCTTGCATACTGCAAACCAGCATCACCAAAAATTTCATATAGATAGGTAAAAGCCATCCTTGATGGATGTTTAATAGTAATCTCTCCCGGCAGTGGTATATACGCCAGATGGGCCATCCTCTCCAGCTTATCCACTGTGCCGGCAAAAAACTCAAAACCCCAGATAGCGCCATCTAGGCCATATCCTGTTCCATCGCAGACAACTCCTAGAGCAGGTTCTGTTACCTGGTTTTCAGCCAGACAGCTGGCCATATGAGCCTGGTGGTGCTGCACACCTATTTTCCGCAAACCCTTTAGAGCTTTGGCCCAGCGGGTTGCCATATAGTCCGGATGGAGATCATAAACCACAATCTCCGGTTTAACATCCAGCATCTTTTCAAAGCGGGGAATAGTATATAAAAATTGCTGGTAGTTTCCGTAGTGGTTGATATCCCCTAAATGCTGGCTGAGATAAGCCCCTCTCCCTTTAGTCATACAAAAGGTGCTTTTTAAATCACCGCCACAAGCCAGAATTACAGCTGGAGGATCCACAGGCAGATCAACAGGGAGAGGCACATAACCCCGGGCACGGCGGTAGATTTGCACCTCACCACCTACAACTGCTGTTACCGAATCATCACAGCGGTTATAAATCTTCCGGTTGTGCATTAAAAAATAATCAGCGATACCTTTTAACTTCTTCAGCGCTTCATCATTATCTATAATCAGCGGGTCATCACTGATATTGGCACTGGTCATCACCAGAATCTCCAACCCCTCAGCAAAAAGAAGATGATGCAGGGGTGTATAAGGAAGCATCACACCAAGGGTGTGGATCCCCGGAGCGATCTCAGGGGGTAGATCATCAAGACGGCGCCGCTTCAGAATCACTATTGGGTGTGCCGGGCTTTCCAGCAGTTCTGCCTCCTGGGGGGACAGATGGCAGTACCTCTTCACAACCTCCAAATCTTTGCACATAACGGCAAAAGGCTTGAACTCCCTTATTTTTCGCTTTCTCAAAGCTGCCACCGACTCCCTATTGGTGGCATCACAAACCAAGTGAAACCCACCCAATCCTTTAACAGCCAGTATCTTGCCCTCTTTGATAAACTCATGCCCGAATCCTGGATAAACATTCCCTTCCAGGTCCCGCAGTGTGACCTGGGGCCCGCATTTAGGGCAGCAGTTAGGCTGAGCATGAAAGCGCCTGAACATAGGGTCCTCAAACTCCCGGGCACAATCAGGACACATAGGAAAATCCCGCATCGTGGTCTTATCCCGGTCATAGGGTACATCCATAATAATTGTAAAACGGGGGCCGCAGTTAGTGCAGTTGGTAAAGGGATAGTGATAGCGGCGATCATTAGGATCCATTATCTCTTGATAGCAATCATCACAGACGCTCACATCTGGAGAGATAATCACATCCTTGTGGTCACTTCTTTCACTGTGTTTAATAAAAAAGTGATCATAACCCTTTAGTTCTCTAGGCTTTATGCTGTGGTTGACGATCATGGCCAGTTTAGGTGGATGAGCAAGAATCTCCCGGTAAAAGCCCTTGATCACCTCTTCCTCAGCCTCAGCCCAAATGGTGACACCTTCAGAAGAGTTCAAAACCCACCCCTTGATCCCGAATTCACTGGCCAACCTAAAGACAAAGGGGCGAAATCCCACACCTTGGACCACCCCTTCTATCCTGATTTCCCGAGCAACTGTCATGCTAACCCCCCTATCTAATCTTGCATGACTAGAACCATTTTAACACTACAATAAAGGGGTGTAAATCATCTAATAGTGCCAATCAAGGTGCCTGTCACCCTACTGACTCTTTGCCTCTCACCATCTGATTATCCACTGACAAACGCCTTCCTTGACTCAGCACAGTTAGTATGGTAATATTTATCAAGAAATTAAGGGGTGTATAAGAGAGTGGACGATTCACCTTTTCCTGAACAATGTGAGACAGACTATCAATTTAAGGTAAACAAGAGCACATAATCATTGACAGAGTTTGATCTGTTATTGATTATGTGTTTTTTGTTTTTTAAAGAAGGGTTTAACAATAACTTTTAACTGATAAAACATGATGGAAATGGTGGTATTCCCTGATGGCAGATGATCCTATCATCTGGCAACTGCTGCTGCAGTTGATATTAATCACACTCAACGCCGTCTTTGCCTGTGCTGAAATTGCGGTTATCTCCATGAATAAAACTAAGATCGCTAGGCTTTCCGCAGCAGGTGACAAACGTGCTGAGAAGCTTGCTAAATTGACCGAACAGCCGGCCCGTTTTCTCTCCACAATTCAGGTGGGCATCACTTTGGCCGGTTTTCTTGCCAGTGCTTTTGCTGCTGAAAACTTCTCTGACAGATTTGTCAACTGGCTGATCAATATCGGTGTCAAGATCCCTGCAAATACCCTTGATACCATAGCTGTTGTTGCAATAACCCTGATCCTGTCATATTTCACCTTAGTCCTGGGTGAACTGGTTCCCAAACGAGTAGCTATGAAAAAAGCTGAACAGTTAGCACTAAGAATGTCAAGTTTTGTATATTTCATTTCCAAACTATTTGCACCCCTCGTATGGCTGTTAACCACATCCACCAACGGGATTCTACAGTTGCTTGGGATGGACCCACATGCTGAAGATAATGTGATCACAGAGGAAGAAATCAGGATGATGGTATATGAGGGAAGCAAAAAAGGTGCTATCGACCACAGTGAAAATGAAATGATCCAGAATATATTTGAATTTGATGACAAAACAGCTGAAGAGGTCATGACCCATAGAACTGAAGTTTCTGTCTTATGGGTCGATGAGAGTGATGAACAGTGGGAGAAAACCATCACTGAAAGCACTCATTCTTATTACCCGGTGTGCGATGAAACAACTGACAATGTTATCGGTGTTTTAAGAACAAAGGATTATTTCCGGATTAAGGATAAGACGCGGGCTAATATTATGAAACAAGCTGTAAAACCTGCATACTTTGTGCCGGAAACAGTGCGCACAGATGTATTGTTCCGCAATATGAAAAAAACCAGAAATCACTTTGCAGTAGTATTGGATGAACACGGAGGCATGAGCGGTATCAT
This sequence comes from Syntrophomonadaceae bacterium, assembly GCA_012516535.1. Lineage (GTDB taxonomy): Bacteria > Bacillota > DSM-12270 > Thermacetogeniales > Thermacetogeniaceae > DTU068. Next base: position 5,594 of record JAAYWP010000044.1, read on the forward strand.
CACAATGAACGACCTGCTTGAAGAGCTTGTCGGTGATCTGGAAGATGATGCATCTGTTCCCGAGGAACCACCACTCATCGAACGCATAGACTCTCGGACCTGGAAACTGCAGGGTAGTACCCCACTGAAATTAGTTGCTAAACAATTGGGGGTAACACTGCCTGTCGAAGACTACGATACGTTCGCTGGTTTTGTTTTCGGCTTATTAGGGTTCATTCCGGAAGATGGTAGCACACCTGAATTAGAGGCATATGGATTGACAATTAAAGTGCTCGAAATCAAGGACCATCAGTTAGCAAAGGCAGTCGTTTGTCTGGAGGATAATGCTAATTAACAGTTTTCCCTGCCAGCGCAGCGACCTGCGTAGGTTGTTACTTGCCCTTGACGAAGAAGCTGTTAACGACAGCCGAAGCAAATTCCAAAGGAAGCAGTCCCCAACTAGGCAGAACGA
>JAAYWP010000045.1 GCA_012516535.1 Syntrophomonadaceae bacterium
CTGAACAATCAGCAGTGCCGGTATAAGTTAATGTCAACAAAATAATTAAAGACAGCGGATCTTAAGTCCGCTGTCTTTTTTGCTGCTGTGCATCTTTGTTATTTGCCTATTCAGATGAGCTGATTTCTTTTATTTTTTCCACATACATATCGGTCAGGGATTCTGCGATCTCCTGGTTAAATGCCTCACTGTAAACCCTGCACACCGGTTCATCTGCATCAGGCAGCACCATAGCCCAACCCTGAGGATGCTGTATTTTGAGGCCCTCTGCTGTTTCTATCCTTTGATCTGCAGATGCTTCTGCCAGATGGCGCAGCACTTTTCCCTTTTCCTCCCACATTACCCCCACCTCTTTTCTGGCAACAGCAAATTTGGGGAGTTCAGAGAGAATCATAGACAGGGGCCTGCCTTCTTTTGCCAAATACTGAGCAAGCAGTGCCATACTGGCGAGAGCATCATTATAAAAAAGAAACTGGGGAAAGTGCCGCTGAGAGGCCATCACATCATCTTTCATAAATTCAACCATCAAAGCCCAGGGAGCTGTTTTTGCTATCCTTACCTCAGCTCCTTCGGCGCGCACCATTTCAATTATTGCTTGTGGAGCAGTAGCAGGTAAAACTAAAATCGCACCTGGATTGGTCCGGGCAGTTATCAAAGAAAAGAGGGCTAAATACTTCTCTTCATCGAACAGTTCACCGCGATCATCCAGCAGAACTAACATTTCACCTGTTGAATCAACTACTGCACCGAAATGTGCCCCCTGCTCCTTTACCACTTCTCCCAGCCGGGCAGCCGTTTCCTTGAGTTTGGAGATGTTCTGTGGGTAATGCTGCTGGTTGCTGACCGTATTAAGCTCACACCCTAATTCATCAAAAAAACCGGGCAGCAGAGAAGCCAGTTGGTGGCTATCGTAGGCCACCACTATCCGAATCCTATTTCTCCTGGTTAATTCCCGGTCAAGAAATTGCAGCAGAAAATTGAGATAGGATTTACCAATACCTGGTCTGTACTCCGGGCTCAAAATATCCTCCCTGGCTGCAAAACGAAACTCCTCCCGGTTGAGCAGCCCCTCCACTTTGCGCTGCTCTGCTCGTGAGTAGTCAGCACCATAATTGTTGAGCAGCCTGATGTTGATCCTGTTCCCCTCCATCCGGTTAACATGTACCCCTCCCTGCAGATCAAAAGCACGGATTCCATAGCGGTGAACAGGCAGGGTTACCTTGCCCAAATCAATTACATGCAAGCCCGTACTCATCAAACCTGATAGAACAGCATTTTTGATCATCTGGGAGTCGGGGTGGCCATCAGTGCCCAGTGAGAAATTGCCCTCTTTAATATTGGTCCCTACCGCAGCCCCCAAACGGCTTACCAGGTCCGGACTAAGTTCTGTACAGATTTCTCCACTGATCCCCATATTGCCAAACAGCCGTGTACGGTTGCAGTTGCCCCAAACCAGGCTGCTGCTGAGTCTTGTTCCTTTTTCAATCCATTTCCCAGGCCATATTTTCACAGCTGGTTCAATTATGCTACCTTCACCAACTACAGTGTGATCTCCGATCACGGACCCCTCAAAAGCCCTGCAGGCTGTAAGCAAACGGGCTTTTTTACCTACTGTACAACCCCGCAGTTCAACTCCATCACCGATCCAGGAGTAGTCCCAGAGAACACACCTTTTGAGTGATGCTCCCTGTCCCACATGAACTCCCCTGCCGATCACAGTTAAGGGGCCAACTCTGGTGTTCGGTCCTATAACAGCGCCCTCCCCAATAACAACAGGTGGTATCAGTTCCACACTGGGATCGATACGAACACCTTGCTCCATCCAAATACCGGGGGATATCTCTTTACCAGGGAGGGAAATCAATGTGCCCTTTTTTTCTAAAATATCAAACTGTGCCTGCTGATACTGCTCAACATTTCCGATGTCACACCAGTAGCCCTTTGTTACATATGCGTAAAGGGGTTTTCCCTCAGCCAGAAGCTGCGGGTAGAGGTCTTTGGAGAAGTCCACCATTTCCTGTTCTTTGATATAATCGAGAACCTCCGGCTCCAGGATATAAATACCTGTATTTACCGTGTCACTGAATACCTCACCCCAACCGGGCTTTTCCAAAAAGCGGATAATCCTTCCCTGTTCATCTGTAATCACCACACCATATTCCAGTGGACAGCTGACAGTTGTTAAAACCAGTGTAACCAGGGCCTTCTTTGCCCGGTGAAACTCAACAGCCTCTTGTAAATTGCAGTCGGTCAGAGCATCGCCGCTGATTACCACAAAGGTTTCATCCAAAAAGGAGGAAGCATTTTTTACACTTCCTGCTGTACCCAGTGGTGTTTCTTCTATAAAATAGTTCAGATGAACTCCATAGCCACTGCCATTACCAAAATAGGACTTGATCTCCTCCGGCAGGTATTGCAGGGTAACGGCGATATCAGTGATAGCCTGCTGGCGCAATAAATAAACAGTATGCTCCATACAGGGTCTATTCAAAATCGGCACCATCGGTTTTGGTAAAGCACAGGTCAGAGGGCGCAATCGTGACCCTTCGCCTCCTGCCATGATCACTGCTTTCAATGGTATCGTCCCCCTTCAGTGATGGTTTCGGTCCTTTCACTTTGCTCTTTTCCTAAAAGATATCCGGGAACAGCATACCTCCCTATTTCCTCTACTCCCTGCCGGTTATTTTTGCGCAGATCTATTTCAGCCAGCCAGCTATCGGTCTTCCAGGAGCTTGCTTCATAATCATCATGTACCTCTGTGTAAACCTCCCTGGTCTTATAAGCGATTTCATCCCAGGTATAAAATTTCCTGAGATCCTGGTAGGCACGCTCTGCCAGTTTTTTTGCCAGATCCGGTTCATGCAGCAGGCGCAGAATATTGTCCGCCAGGGAATTGGGGTTTCCGGGATAGCATTTTAAGCCATTTACTTCATGCTGGACGATCTCTCCGAGCCCGCCCACATCTGCAACCACAACAGGGGTATGAGCAGCCATAGCTTCCAGGGCTACCATACCAAATGGTTCATAGGTGCTGGGGAAGACCGCCACATCAGCCTCTCTATAGAGGAAATCCCGGGTTCTGTCATCGATATAACCGGTGAAATAGATTTTTTCATAGATGTTCATATCCCTGGCTTTGTTTTTCAAATATTCCAGTGCTGGCCCCTTGCCTGCAATAATAAATTTAGCCTGTGGATAGTAGTGGAGTACCTTGGGAACAGCATCTACCAGAAGATGTGCCCCTTTTTCCTGGACAAGCCTGCCCACAAAAAATACGATCTTCTCATCTGGGGAAGCAAAAAAATCCCGGGAGAGACCTACATGTTCTTTGCGCTGGTAACGAGACATATTCACCCCATTAGGCACAACCCGTATTTTGTCAGCTGGAAGCTGAAAAACCCTTTTTAACTCCTGCTCCATATAGTGGCTGCAGACTATCACCCGCCAGGCCTCATAGGTCAACCACCACTCCACATCACTGATATACCGCTGGAGATCATTATGCAGTCCCTGATTGCGCCCGTACTCGGTAGCATGGATTGTTGCAATCAAAGGGAGCTTATAGGCATGTTTTAACACCCTTCCTGCATAAGCCACAAGCCAGTCATGGGCATGCACCAGGTCGAACTTTTTGAGAGTATTGACTAGAGGGACTGCGCGTTCAATCATGCTCAAATTGAGCTGCAGGATCCAGGCAATAAAATCGGGCGCAGACAGGTTATAGGGCTGCACCCGGTAAACATGGACACCGTCTATAATCTCCATTTCCTTGGATTCAGGTGTTCCTACTGTAATCAGGTGTACCTCATCACCTGCTGCCGCTAGAGCACTGGAAAGGTCACAGACATGCTGGGCTAACCCCCCGATACTGCGCGGGGGATACTCCCAGGAAAGCATTAAGATCCGCATCACCGTATCTCCTTACCATATCTTGTTGTAGATAAAATATATCCCCTCACAGATAGCCTACAGGGGACTCTAAAGGGAGGGGAATCTATCAGTGGGAGGGTCATCCCGGTTAATTAGGGAATATCTCCGGAGTGAATTTCCAAACTCCAGTTTCTGCCATTATTATTGTCCCAGTTTTCGGCATTATCTTTAAAACAGAAGTTTAATCTGCTGTCACTGTCAGCTACAAATTGGACCTCCCATACCCCATTATTTTTCTGCATCGGCAGATCCTCTACAGAACTCCAGCTGTGACTGGGTCCATAGCCTTTATGCAGATAAACCTGTTCCGCCCCGGACTGAGCCAGCAGCCCTTGATACTTTATTGTAACCCTTTCCCCCATAGTCAGCGGTACAGGGGACACATTTATACCACCCTCCACTTCCACTTCACGCCTTTTACGACCATCAGTTCGTTGACTGGTACTGCGCGTTCTGGTTATACCACAGCACTTCCTCTGTGGCAAAACACCTCACTCCCTTCTAACGGTCAATTTTTCTCCTTTTAGTATGCAACCCACGATGGGAAATATACGGGAAACACATGAAAACAATTGTATTTAGGAATAATAAGCATTGAAAAACACAACATGGAAAGCTGGGAAAAATATGATTTCCTTTTTCCGCTGGCTTGGTAAATTTCTCAAACATATGACAGCTGAGCCAACAGGTGCTTTGCTCAAACCGGGGGATCCCGGTTACCAGGAGGTTCACACACTTAGCTCAAATCTGGATAAAAATATAAAAATAATCACCGAAATTTTTGGGCTTTGTGATGATCTTATGGTCCGCGGGCTGAAGATCGGGAGGGGTAAAAAACAGGTTAGAGTAGCGGTAATCTACCTGGACCCCCTGATAAATCATACCCGTTTGCAGCAGGGCTTAATGCACTGTCTACAGACCATAGATCATCTGCCATCTATGGGAGTTACAACAGAGTGGCTGATCAATAATGCCCTGTCCGATGGCAGGGTAATCGAAAAAAAGAGCTTTGTAGAGATTACAGACGAGATCAACCGGGGAGCGGCATGCCTGTTGATCGAAGGTCTGGATCAAGCACTGCTGATCAGATTGGCGGAAAAAATAGGTCGAGCAGTTGAAGGGCCCGTTACAGAAAATGTGTCCAAAGGAGCCCTTGATGCCTTTAATGAGGATGTGCGCACAAATATCGCTCTATTACGCAAACGCCTGCACACTACACGCCTGGCTGTGGAAAACCTGCAGATAGGTGAACTGACCAAAACAGAGGTTAAATTGGTCTACCTTAAGGGCTATGTGATTGAAGGTTTAGTTGACGAAATCAAGTCCCGGGTCAGGCGCATCAGAATAGATGGAATTGTTGACAGCGGCCAGGTAGAGGAGCTTATCCAGGACAGCGCCTTTTCCCTGTTCAGCCTCCTTGACAGCACAGAACGGCCCGACAAACTGGCTGCCAACCTGCTGGAGGGTAAGGCTGGATTGCTGTTCGACAACACCCCTATTGCCATAATCATACCTGGTACATTGATTAATCAAATACAAAGCCCGGAAGACTATTACCAACGCTACTGGTTCAGCTCCTGGATCAGAGTACTGCGCTGGCTGGCGCTCCTGACTGCCTTGCTGGGCCCTTCACTTTGGATTGCTATTATCACTTTTCACCAGGAACTGCTGCCCACAGAACTGCTGATGACCATACTGGTCACCAGAGAAGGTGTGCCCTTTCCGGGCCTGGTAGAAGCTCTGATTATGGAGTTGTCATTAGAGGTACTGCGGGAGGCGGGTTTGCGCCTTCCCCAAACTTTCGGGCAAACCATCAGTATAGTGGGAGCAGTGGTATTGGGACAGGCAGCAGTCAGCGCAGGGTTGGCGTCACCTGGTATGGTGATTGTGGTGGCTCTTACGGCTATCGCCTCCTTTGTTATTCCCACACAACCCCTGTCCAACACCATCCGCATCCTGCGGTTCCCCTTTATGCTGCTGGCAGCCTCCTTTGGACTGATCGGTATTATCGTTGGGTTTTCCATTTTGACCTATCATTTGTGTTCACTGCGTTCCTACGGCATCCCCTTCCTGAGCCCTCTGGCACCTTTATCTTTTGGTGATTTAAAAGATACCTTCATCAGGGCACCTATTTGGAAAATGCTTTTTCGTCCGCGCCTGACAGGCTACAGAGAACCCCAGCGACAGAACCCTGATCAGAGGCCCCATCCACCTTCAAGAAAGGGGAAAAAATTTATCAGGAGGAGGAAGTAATAATGCTGGACAGAGGGCGCATCAGCAGTGTGCAGTTGTTTCTGTTATTGGTAATTGCTGAAGCAGCTACCGCATTTCTCTATGCCCCTTCTAGTGTTATAAAGATGGTTGGGAGAGATAGTTGGCTCACTCCCTTCATTGCTGCAATTTCCGGTTTGGTGGTAGCAGTTGTTTGCATTGCTCTTGCCAAAAGGTTTCCACAACAGGTTTTTACTGAGTACCTCCCCCAAATCCTGGGGAAAATCCCCGGGAAAATTTTGGCTGGGGTTTACACAGCGGTTTTCATCCATCTCAGCAGTGTGATCATGAATCAAAGCTCTGCTTTTATTCATGTGGCTTTTTTAAGGGAAACTCCTCTTGTGGCCCTGGAAATCATTATTGGACTGGCATCAATCTACGGTGTCTACCTGGGTATTGAGGTCATTGCCCGGCAGAATGAACTGGTATGGCCGGTTTGGGTGCTGTCCATTTTCATCATCATTCTTTTAGTAGCTGAGTCAATCAATCCAGACAACTTCAGGCCATTTCTGGAAAAGGGGATCATGCCAGTCATCAAAGGCAGTGCACTTTTCAGCTCTTTCCGGGGGGAAGTATTTCTGCTGCTCATGCTCTACCCCTACCTCAATAAAAAAGAGGATGTATATAAAAGCGCAGTATATCATCTGCTCACAACAGCTGTTTTATTGGGAATAATCACAGCAGCAATAATCGGGGTCTTCGGTGAGCTGATTCCTGTTTATATGGTTTTTCCCATCTATAATCTTGCCCGCTACATTTCTTTAGCCCGATTTGTGGAACGCATTCAAATCCTGATTGTGGTTATGTGGATGTTCGGTGTGATCGTTAAACTGGCGGTATTCTATCACTCAGCTGCCATTGCCGCAGCCAACACCCTAGGACTTAAAAATTACCGGCTAACCCTATTACCAATTTTGGCAGGAACCATCATCATCAGCAGGCTATTCTATGGTGATCATTTGAGTTTGACACATTTTCTTTCTCATATTTTTCCCTACTATGGACCTGTAGTAGAGCTAGTTATCCCTGCACTAGTTCTACTGATCGCAGTTATCTTGAAGAAAGGTGGCAAAAGCTGACATGATTACGCTGCTTCGCAAAATTTTTTTCTCTTTGCTGGTCATTATACTCCTCTTCACCTCCGGCTGTTGGAACAGAAGAGAAATGGATACACTGACCGTCAATTCTGCTCTGGGCTTTGATCTGATCGAAACCAACGGAGAAACTAAAATCCTGCTGTCTGTGCTGACGATCAAGCCATCCCAGGCTATCGGTGGTGCCGGAGATATGGCCGGAGGAGGTGCAGGACAACAACAATCAGTAACAGGTCAGGTGATCTCCATCACCGGTGACACTGTGGAGGATGCGGTGCGCAACTGGAACCAGTGCTCCTCAAGGCAACTCTTCATGGCTCACACTGTACTCTTTGTGATCGGTGAATCTGTTGCTAAGGAAGGGATCGGCTGGGTGATCGATTTCGGCACCCGCAACCGGGATATACCGGAGAGGGCATTGGTTGTGGTCTGTGAAGGTACGGCCCGGGACGCTCTCCAGGCCCAACCCGAGTTTGAGCCCCTGCTCTCCACAGAGGTCTATAATATACTGAATCAAAATAGATATTTCACTTCCAAAAGCAAAGCAACTGATATCATCGAAACAATGTATGATCTCTTGACTCCAGGCAGAGATGTTTCATTGGCATTCCTGAAAACCTTTGTTCCACCGGAAAAGGGCTCTTCAGTTAGACAAACACCACAGACCATTGATGGAAAAGATAGTGAAGGTGAACAGCCGGATCATAAAGTTCCAACTGTGGCGGGAGCGGTTGTCTTTCGGGGTGAAAAAGCGGTAGGGCGGCTAAATGAAGCGGAAACCCAGGGTATGTTGTTTATCATGGGAGAAGCACAAGGGGGAATAATTTCGGTGGCCTTTGACTCCACTGGGAAAAACACCTCATTTCTTTTTCGAGATGTGAATACAAAAGTAAAAACAGTGATCGAAAAGAATGAAATTACCTACCAGGTAGAGATCAAGGGAACAGGAGAACTAATTGGAGCAGCACCGGGGACCATAGATATTACAAATAGGAGTGATATTCAAAAAATGGAGCATATGATCAACAAGGAGGTGGTATACCGCTGCCGGAAAGCGGTTAACAAAGCACAGGAACTGGGGTCAGATCCCTTTGGGTTTGGGGATAAGCTCCATCGCACCCACCCAGGGGTTTGGAAGGAGATCGAAGACCGCTGGGAAGATATCTTCCCTCATATTAGAGTAAGCATCACAGCAGAATTTTCTGTAGAGCACTCAGGGCTGATCGATAAATCATTGCATATAAGATAGTAGTTGAATCAGTAGTTAGGCATCTATTAATAGTTGGTGGTCAGTCATCATTGGTCGGATGATTACTGTACAAAAAAACATCTGTTCACTCCACACCAGAGGTGTTCGGTGAACAGATGAAATATACTGTCGTGGACAGTAAATTTTAGAGGTCAGACAACAGCCAAGGGAAATGCCCCTGTGGCAGTCTTAGATTTAAAGCTTTTCTGCGATTGCCCTGGCCATTTCTGATCCCTTAGCACTTCCACCTAGATCATAGGTCAGGTATTTCCCCTCTTCCAGCACTTGATTAATTGCTTTCATCACCCGTTCAGCAGCTTCCATTTCTCCTATATATTTAAGCATCATTACACCTGAGAGAATGGTTGCCAGGGGGTTTACCTTGTCCATACCGGCGTATTTAGGAGCACTGCCATGTACCGGCTCAAAAACCGCATAATCCTTTCCAATATTGGCACCAGGTGCAACACCCAGACCGCCCACAAGCCCTGCACAGATATCTGAAATGATGTCACCATAGAGATTGGGCATCACTAAAACATCAAAATCCTCAGGTTTCTGCACAAGCTTCATTGAACAGGCATCAACAATCCGGTCCTCAAATTCTATATCACTGTACTCCGCAGCAACCTGCCTTGCCACCTCCAGGAACAAACCATCTGTGCACTTCATAATGTTTGCCTTGTGTACAGCGGTAACCTTTTTACGGCCTTCCCGGCGGGCAAGTTCAAAAGCATGGCGCACAATGCGCTCTGATCCGGCCCTGGTGATGATCTTAATGCTCTCTGCTGCATCCTCTCCAACCATATGCTCGATTCCCGCATAAAGGTCTTCGGTGTTTTCACGCACCACAATAATATCCACATTCTCATAACGGGTTTTCACTGCTGGAAGGCTTTTCGCAGGCCTGATGTTGGCATACAGGTCTAAAGATTTACGCAGAGCAACATTCACACTGCGGAAACCTGTGCCAATAGGTGTTGTCAGGGGCCCTTTGAGGGCGACTTTATTTCGCTTGATTGATTCTAAAACATGATCAGGCAGAGGTGTGCCGTATTTTTCGATCACACCCTCCCCTGCTTCGACAACTTCCCACTCAATACCTACATCAACTGCATCAAGGACAATACGAGCAGCCCTTGTAACATCTGGGCCTGTCCCATCTCCAGGAATTAACGTAATAGTATGTTTCAAAACTAACACTCCGTTTCCGAATATTCTAGTGCTGAAACTGCACGAATTTAATGTTTTTTTTACTTCTCTGTTATGTGGCACATTTTACTCAAGATGAAAAGTGCCATATTTCCGGAAATGCTCTGCCAATCCCCCATCTGACAAAATCTTTAACATGACTGAGGGCAGAGGTTTGATAGGGACCTCTATCCCCTTGGTCAGGTTTTGCAGCAAGCCCTTCTCCAAATCAACTAGCAGTTCATCACCTGACTCAATCAAACTTGTATCACAGATAACCACCGGCAGCCCGGTGTTGATAGCATTCCGGTAAAAGATGCGGGCAAAGGACTGGGCCAAAACTGCTCCGACTCCTGCATTGAGCAGGGCAAGAGGCGCCTGTTCCCGGGAAGACCCACAGCCGAAATTACGGCCTGCTACTACAAAATCCCCAGGCTGCACCCTACGGGCAAAATCCGGATCCAGGTCCTCCATCACATGTTTGGCCAGTTCCTTCATATCCAGAGTCTTAAATTTATACTTGCCTGATATAATGTAATCTGTATTTACATCATCGCCAAAACAATGGGCTTTTCCCCTAAGTTCCATCTATAATCCCCCTATCTAATTTGGATGTCGGAAGCCGGATGTCTGATGTCGGCTCTTCATTTTCCGATTCGTACGACGATAATTTCGAATGTCAGATGCTTGAAAGTAAAAGGCAGAACTAATACAGAACTGCCATCAATTTTAAGATATCAGCAATCCGAATCTCTTCCTTGAGTTTTTCTTAAGCTACTTTAGGAAGGTCTCATTTAAAATATTTAAATAAACTCTCTGGGATCAGTGATCTCACCTTTTACTGCTGAAGCAGCCACTGTTGCCGGGGAAGCCAAATAGATAAATGCCTTATTATTTGCCATGCGACCTTTAAAATTCCGGTTGGCAGTAGAGATCACATTCTCTCCATCTGAAGGGATTCCATTGTGGGTTCCTACACAAGGGCCACAACCAGGTGTTACTACTGCTGCACCTGCTTCAACCAGTGTTTTCAGTGCACCTGTTTCCATTGCATCCAGATAAATCTGACGTGATGCCGGAGCAACGATCAAACGCACATCAGGGTGTACTTTACGCCCTTTAAGGATCTGGGCAGCGATAGTGAGGTCCTCAAGCCTCCCATTGGTGCATGTACCAATAACAGCCTGCTGAATAGGAGTTCCCGCCACCTCTCCTACAGGCACCCCATTATCCACACGATGGGGTTTTGCGATATAGGGATCCAGCTGGCTGACATCATACTCTTTGATTGCTGCATACTCAGCATCCGGGTCTGAGCTGACCGGTTCGAATTTATGATTACTGTGGGCCTGCACCCACTCCATAACCTTGTCATCAGCCTCCATCAAACCAACTTTGGCTCCCATTTCAACAGCCATATTGGAAATGGTAAAGCGGGCCTCCACTGAGAGTGCTTGGATCGCTTCCCCTGTATATTCCGCAGCCATGTAAGTGGCACCATCTGCAGTCACCTGGCTGATCAGATAGAGGATCAGGTCCTTGGAATAAACACCTGCCGGAAGTGTCCCATGACACACAAATTTGATGGTCTCAGGCACCTTGAACCACATCTTCCCTGAAATCAAGGCTGCAGCCAGATCCGTAGACCCAACCCCTGTAGCAAACGCATTCAATGCTCCATAGGTACAGGTATGGGAGTCTGCGCCGATAACAAGTGAACCTGGTCCCACATGCCCTTTCTCAGGGATAAGCTGATGGCAGACACCATCACCGATGTCATAAATGAGCATGTTGTTTTCTTTGGAGAACTGGCGCATCAAAGCATGGAGAGCAGATACTCCCTCCAATGGACTGGGAGCGCTGTGATCGATCACAAAGGCGGCACTCTCTGGGTCATAAACCCCTTTCCCATTCATAGCCTCAAAGGCTCGGATGGCCAGTGGTGAAGTGCCATCCTGGCCCATCCTAAAGTCCACATCTGCCACAACAATGTCATTTGCATAAGCGTTTTTTCCGCTTTTATTGCTTAATATCTTTTCAGCTATCGTTTTTCCCAAAAGGGACTCCTCCCCCATCTCTTAATTTACTGCTTCTTTGGTACGTTCGTGAAGATAATCCTCATAGATATAAACCAATTCCTTATCAAAGAGCGTTCTTTTCAGCTCTACAGCTGCCGCCCGGATCCGGGTTAAAAGCTCCTCAGCTTCCTCCTGATCCAGCACTATGCCGTATTCCTCAAATTTCGCTTTTATGGCACTGGTTCCTGAATGCTTACCGATCACGATCTGGCGCTCAAGTCCCACCTCTTCTGGGCAGAATACCTCATAGGTGCGTGGGTCTTTTAGAGCGCCATCGGCATGGATCCCTGACTCATGGGCAAACATATTTGAGCCCACAATCGGTTTCCAGGCCGGCAGTTCCCTCTTGGCTGCACTGGAAACATATTCGGCAAGCTCCCTGAACATCTCGGTTTTGAAATTGAGATCAATCCCTTTCAGGTGTTTTAATGCCATAACCACTTCTTCCAAAGCGGCATTACCAGCCCGTTCACCCAGGCCGATGACTGTAACTCCTACCCATTTAGCACCAGCTTGAACACCTGCCAGGGCATTGGCAGTAGCCATTCCGAAATCATTATGGGTATGCATCTCCACATCAATACCAACCCGGGAGATGAGCTCACCGATCCGCTCATAGGTAGTAAAGGGATCCAAAATCCCTACAGTATCACAGTAGCGCAGACGGTCAGCTCCTGCCTCTTTGGCAGCCTGTGCAAACTCATAAAGAAATTCAGGATCAGTACGGGATGCATCCTCAGCATTAACGGAAATATAAACACCGTGCTTTTTGGCAAATTCCGTTGCTTTCACCATACTCTCCAGCACCTTCTCCCTGGTGCTGCGCAGCTTATGCTCAATATGAATATCAGAGGTTGAGATAGAAATGGCTACTGCATCTACACCGCATTCCAGGGAATGTTCAATATCTTTGATAACAGCCCGGTTCCAACCCATAATACTGGCCTTCAGGCCCAGGTTGCAGATGGCCTTGATCGTTTCTTTTTCATGACCACCCATCACAGGAATACCGGCTTCAATTTGGTCCACACCAACTGCATCAAGCATTTTGGCGATACGAAGCTTTTCCTTGTTGGCAAATACAACACCAGCAGTCTGTTCCCCATCGCGCAGTGTAGTGTCAACAATTTTTATTTTGTCCGTTTTTATTTTGTCCATGTTTCACCCTCCCTTGAATAAAATCTTCCCCCTACTAGTTACACAGACCCTCTTTCGGACAGATAATAGAAAATGCCATTTCTTTGTCAAAAATAATAAAGAAGGCAATTATATTTTACCTGATCAAAGCTTTCAATGTCAGCTCAAAAAACCTCAGTAAAACTAAGATTTCCCAAGTTATTTTAACAATTTTAAGTTATAACCTGGCTAGAAGCAACTTATTGACTATTTGTGGGTTGGCTTTTCCCCGGGTCTTTTTCATTACCTGTCCCACAAAAAATCCCAATGCCTTTTTCTTGCCCTTACGGTAATCCTCAACAACCTCAGGATGAGCAGCAATTATCTCATCAATGATGGCGGCAAGTTGATCCTCATCACTGATCTGCAAAAGCCCTTTCTCCTCAACGATCTGGGCTGCTCTTTTCCCGCTGACGAACATCTCTTCAAAAACGGTTTTTGCAATTTTACCGCTGATTGTCCCCTTATCCATCATGTTCAACATCTCTATCAGGTGAGATGGAGTTAATTTCGATTCCTTAATATCCAAACTGTTGGTGTTGAGCAGGCGAAGCAGTTCCACCATCACCCAGTTGCTGACCTTTTTGGGGTCATGGTAACCCCTAACACATTCTTCGTAATAATCGGCCAGCTCCTTTGAACTGGTAAGGACCCCAGCATCATAAGCAGGAAGCCCGTATTCTTCTATAAAACGCTGCTTGCGGGCTGCAGGCAGTTCAGGCAGCCCTTCCCTGATCTCATCGATCATCTCATCATTCAATACAACAGGCACCAGGTCCGGATCTGGGAAATATCTGTAATCTGAGGCTGTTTCCTTGGCCCTCATGACCGATGTTTTTCCAGTGTTCTCATCCCAGGCGCGAGTTTCCTGAACCACTTCGCCCCCTGTCTCATAGAGTTTCTGCTGTCTGCTTATCTCACTTTCCAGGGCATGCTGTACAGCCTTAAAAGAATTCATGTTCTTGATCTCCACTTTGGTATTTAAAACACTGCTGCCAGCAGGACGAAGTGAAATATTGGCATCACAGCGCAAAGACCCCTCTTCCATTTTGCAGTCAGATACATCCAGATACTGAAGAATCTGTTTCAGGTTTTCTAAAAAAAGCCGCGCCTCCTCTGGTGTTCTAATATCTGGTTCAGTTACGATCTCTAAGAGGGGTACACCACCGCGGTTTAAGTCCACCAGAGAGTAATCAGCTTTCCCCTCACCGTGCAGCAGTTTACCTGCGTCCTCCTCCATATGGATTCTATTAATGCCAATTCTCCGCACCTCTCCGTCAACTTCTATATCGAGATAGCCATTGCGGCACAAAGGGAAGTCATTCTGGGAGATCTGATAGGCCTTAGGGAGATCAGGATAAAAGTAGTTCTTCCGGTCAAACTTGCAGTAATGGGCAATCTCACAGTTCATAGCCAATCCTGCCTTGATCCCGTACTCTAACAGAGATTTATTCAGCACCGGAAGTGTGCCTGGCATGGAAAGACAGATTGGACAAACATTTGAGTTTGGTTCACTACCAAATTCATTGGGGCAGGAACAAAATGCCTTGGTCTTGGTGCGCAGTTCCACATGGACCTCCAGCCCGATCACAGCTTCATACTTAGTCATCGATATCACTTCCCTTTGCTTTTTCTTCTGATGCTCTTCTCTTGATGGGAGGACGCTCTCTGTGATATGGAGTATTCTGTTCAAAGGCATAAGCAACCTGAAAAAGACTATCCTCGCGAAAAGCAGGGGCAATAATCTGCATCCCTACAGGCAATCCATCCACAAAACCACAGGGTATAGATATGGCAGGGAGGCCAGCTATATTTACCGGTACTGTATACTTATCAGAATCATAACTGTCAAGAGGATTCACCTTCTCCCCTAACAAGAAGGGCAGGTCCGGTGTTGTGGGAGTTATAAGCACATCAAACCGCTCATAAGCCTGTTCAAATTCCTTTTTGATCAATGTTCTTACCTTAGCAGCTTTTATATAATACTTTTCATAACTGCCAGAGCTGAGAACATAAGTCCCCATCATGATTCGTCTCTTAACTTCTGGCCCAAAACCCTTACCCCGAGTTTTCATATACATCTCTTCCAAAGTGTATTTTTCCCCTTTCTCCGGTACAGCCCGGTAACCAAAGCGGACACCATCAAAGCGCGCCAGATTGGAACTGGCCTCAGCAGGTGCAATAATGTGATATACCGGAACAGATGATGCTGCTGCTACCGGCAGAGAACACTCATCAACAACAGCGCCTAACCCCTCCAGCTTGTTAACAGCCTTTTTGAATACTTCAGCAACCCTGGGGTTCAGACCGTCATCTATCATTTCCCTGACGACCCCGATCCTCTTTCCCTTGACCTCGCCGGTTAAAAAGGTGGTGTAATCGGGAACATTCCTCTTAACAGAAGTGGAATCCAATGGGTCATAGCCGGCGATGGCGTTCATCACCAATGCACAATCTCGCACATCCTTTGTCAGCGGACCCACCTGATCCATTGATGAGGCAAAGGCAACAACTCCACTACGGGACACCAAACCATAGGTGGGCTTCATCCCCACAATGCCGCAAAAGGCTGCAGGCTGTCTGATCGAACCCCCAGTATCTGAGCCAAGGGCGAAAACAGCTTCACCTGCCGCTACAGCAGCTGCAGACCCACCGCTGGAACCTCCGGGAACCCGGTCAATGTCCCAAGGGTTACGTGTAGGAAAGAAATAGGAGGATTCAGTGGATGAACCCATGGCAAATTCATCCATATTCAGCTTACCAAGGAGAACAGCGCTGTTTTCCAACAGCCTGTCAACAACAGTAGCACTGTAAGGAGGGATAAAATTCTCCAGCATGCGGGATGAGCAGGTAGTGCGAACCCCCCTGGTACAAATGTTATCCTTTAGTGCCATTGGGATTCCTGCTAGAGGAGGCAGAGCATCCCCTTTGTTCCTGCGCTCATGGACATTCTTAGCAGCATGAAGAGCATTTTCCTCAGTAATAGTAACATAGGCGCGGATATCGCCATCGATCTGGTGAATCCGCTTTAAGACCGCACTGGTGATCTCTATATCAGTTACCTCTTTTTTTTCCAGCAAATCACTCAATTCGTGAGCAGTGAGATCAAAAATCTCCATTGATCATGAACTCCTTTATCTAAATTTATAAAAAATTATTAATAAAGTTAGCGAGGTTCTCCCCGCTAATCCTGCAGCATTTCGTCAATTTGTTGCAAAAATTTATAAAATGCGGGGAACCTTGAAAAAACCCCTCTCCTGTTCAAGCGCGTTTTGGAAGACTTCCTCTGCTGCCAGGGGTTGGCGGCCATCTTCATCCTGTCTCCAAACATTCTGAAGAGGCAACAAATAAAAAGTCGGCTCGACATTTTCCGTATCGATCTCATTAATGGTTTCCACATACCGCAGCAGGTTATTCAATTGGCTTTGCAGATCAGCCAATTCCTCTTCATCTAAAGCGATCTGCGCCAATACAGCTAACTCCTCCATATCTTTCCTGCTCAATACCATTTGACAGCACCTCCGTCTTCCATTTAATATTTAGGTTTCATAAATTTGAAAACTATCCAATAGATTATAACAGAATCAATGAGCACTGTGCAATCTAAGCGGTTCAATAGTCGAATTCAGTCGAAGCAAAAAACAGTGCGCAAAGATAAAACTCTACACCATCTGTAGCAGTTCATCTTCACTGATAATGGGAATGCCCAACTGTTTTGCTTTGTCATACTTCTGACCGGGGTCAGAACCTGCCACAACATAATCTGTTTTTTTACTCACACTGGACGAGATCTTACCACCGTGCTTTTTAATCAGTGCCTCAGCCTCTTTACGGCTAAGGTTGGGAAGTGTTCCGGTAAGGACAAAAACCTTTCCCGCAAGGACAAGTTCGCCATTTTCCCTTTCTCTTTCCTGTTCCATCTTCACTCCGGCTCTTTTCAGTTTAGCTATTAAACGGCTGGTCTGTTCCTGCTGAAAGAATACCTCAATACTGCGGGCGATCTTAGGCCCTATTTCCGGAATCCCTGTCAATTCCTCAAAACTCGCCCTGGCTAAAACATCCAGTGAGCCGAACTTATTCGCCAGAATCTCTGCGGATTTGATTCCAACATGACGAATCCCCAATGCATAGAGAAGATGTGCCAATCCCCTCTCTTTGCTCCTTTCAATTGCACGCACAATATTATCAGCAGACTTTTCTCCCATCCTCTCCAGTTTAGCCAGGTCCTCTTTAGAGAGGGTATAGATATCTGCAGGGTCACTGATCAGTTTCTTATCCACAAGCTGTTCCACCAGAGCAGGGCCCATACCCTCCACATCCATGGCTTCCCTGGATACAAAGTGGATGACCAATTCTTTCAGCTGGGCAGGGCAGGCGATCCCTGTACAGCGGGCAGCCACCTCCCCCTCCAAATGCAGCACTTTGCTACCACAGACCGGGCAGTAATCAGGCATCTTGAAAACTTTCTCTTCACCTGTTCTGCGCTCAGGCAGCACCCGCACCACCTCTGGGATCACATCCCCGGCTCGCTGCACCAAAACATAATCGCCAACACGCACATCCTTTTGACGAATCATCTCTTCATTGTGCAGTGTCGCCCGGGAAACCGTCACACCACCGACCTGTACCGGTTCCAGGATAGCTATCGGTGTAAGTACTCCTGTCCTTCCCACCCTGACAAAAATATCCTTCACCTGGGTAACCGCTTGCTCCGCGGGAAATTTAAATGCTATTGCCCACCTGGGGCTTTTCGCTGTATATCCAAGAATATCGTATAGGTGCAAGGAGTTAACCTTGACTACCAAACCATCAATTTCATAGTTTAAACTATGCCTTTTTTCAACCCATTCACTGCAGCAGTCAATCACCTCTTCGATATCACGGCAGTACCTGCTCTGCTCTTGGACAGAAAAGCCAAAATCCCGCAAGAGTGATAAAGCCTCCCACTGGGTGCTGATCTCTCTATCCATACCTTCCAGCACCTGGTAAACATAAACACCCAGTGTTCTCCCTGCAGTAACCTTGGGGTCCAACTGGCGCAGCGAACCAGCTGCTGCATTCCTGGGATTGGCAAAGGGTTGTTCCCCTTTTGCATCTCTCTCTTCATTAAGCAGCGCGAAAGCCTTTTTGGGCATAAAAGCCTCTCCCCGCACCACCAGACGGGGTGGCGCCCCGTTCAACTTTTTAGGCAGCAAACGCACTGCCCGTAGGTTTTCCGTAATATCCTCCCCTGTGATGCCATCACCCCTAGTGGCACCTAAGACAAATTCCCCATTTTCATAAGTAAGCACAACGCTCAGCCCGTCGATCTTCGGTTCCACCACATAATCAACAGCAGTACCTGACAATTGCCGCACCCTGCGATCAAAATCCCGCAAATCCCCTTCATCAAAAGCATTAGCCAGGCTGAACAAGGGTGTTGTGTGCCTAACCGAACGGAACTGCTCCAAGGGGGCACCCCCCACCCGCTGGGTCGGTGAATCCGGGGTGATCAATTCCGGAAATTTCCTCTCCAAGCTCTCCAATTCCCTCATCAGAGAATCATATTCCTGATCTGTGATCAGAGGGTTGTCCAAAACATAATAATGGTAATCATGTTTTCTGATCTCACTGCGCAGTTCTTCAACCTTTTGTCGTGCTTCATCCAGTGAAGGCATCCCGCATTCCTCCCCCTTTCAGGGTGCTTAAACATCATATCAATATTATACCAAATATAACCAATAACAATTCTTCAATGTATATTTTAGTGTATATTTATATCTCCTGTTTGCCATTTCTTATTTCCTAAATAACTCCAGTTTGAGATCAAAGGGTCAAGTAATCAGCACCTTTAACTAAAAGTATATCCACAACGTTTTAGCTATTAGTCGTGAATATTTTATAGCTTCTTCAAAGGTGCATATTTGGCCAGCAGATGCTTAAATCCCGCGGTTTCGAAAGACACATAGACCTCCAGATCCCCACCGGGGCCGATCTTGGTTTCCATAACAACACCCCTGCCGAACTTCTTGTGCTCCACCTTTTCACCCACTTTGAACAAGCACTCCTCCTGGAGTGCTGTCACAGCTGCTGCCTCCTCTTTGCCAGCGCTGCTCTCCATTAATGCATGATCCGCTGCTTGCTCCCGTCCACCAACTGCAACAACAGCATGAACACCCCCACCAGCTGCCACAGGACAGAGGTAGTCTTCTGGAATCTCAGATAAAAAGCGGGATGGTTCCCGAAATTCGACACTGCCATAAGATGAGCGGCGCATAGCCCTGGTAAGATAGAGCTTCTTTTTTGCCCTGGTTATTCCCACATAACAGAGCCGCCGCTCCTCCTCCAGTTCTGCCTCTTCATATAAAGCATGGGCATGTGGAAAAAGGCCCTCCTCCATTCCGGTTAAGAACACCACTGGGAATTCCATCCCCTTGGCGCTGTGGATGGTCATCAAGACAACAGCATCCTCTGAAGGCTGGTAGTTGTCAATATCAGTGACCAGAGCAAGCTCCTCTAAAAATCCGGCCAAAGACCTGTCAGTTACTGCAGAGTCATACTGCTGCGCCACAACCAAAAACTCTTTGAGGTTTTCCAGGCGGGTTTCCGCTTCAATGGTTTTTTCATTTTCAAGCATTGCCAGATATCCTGTATCTTCCAGGATCCTTTCCACCAGATCCGCGATGGACACAGCCCCATCAAGGGCCCTCCAACCATTGACCATCTTAAAGAAACCCTTGATTGCCGCCACAGCACGTGACCCGAGATCAGCCAACTCCGGGTGAGCAAGGACATCAGCAAAGGTTCTGCCTGTTCTCAATGCCGCCTCTTCCACTCGGGCGATGGTTGTATCACCTATTCCCCTTCTGGGAACATTGATGATCCTGCGCAGGGAAACCTCATCAGCTGGATTGGCCACCACCCGCAGGTATGCCAGTATGTCTTTGATCTCTTTGCGCTCATAGAACCGCTGTCCGCCGTAAATCCGGTAAGGTATACCTGATCTGATGCATTCCTCCTCAATCGACCTGGACTGAGAATGGGTTCGATAAAAAACCGCACAATCTCTGTATTCTGCGCTACCCTCTCTTACCAAACCCCTGATTGTTTCACCGACAAATCTCGCCTCATCTCTTTCATCCAAAGCCTGATAGAAGTAAATTGGCTCCCCTTCCCTGTTGGAGGTCCACAGCTCTTTGGGCTTTCTCCCTCTGTTATGAGAGATCAAAGCATTAGCTGCATCGAGGATGTTCTGGGTTGAACGGTAGTTCTGCTCCAATTTGATTACACGCGCATCAGGATAATCCCGCTCAAAGTTGAGGATATTTCTGATATCAGCTCCCCGCCAGCCGTAAATCGATTGATCATCATCCCCCACCACACAGATATTGCGCCAACTGCCAGCCAATTGATGTACCAACACATATTGGGCATGGTTGGTGTCCTGGTATTCATCCACCATGATGTACTGAAAACGTTGCTGGTAGTGCTGCAGAACCTGGGGTTCTGACTGCAAGAGTTTTACAGTCTGCACCAGCAGATCATCAAAATCCATCGCATTCTGCTTTAGCAGTTTCTTCTGATAAAGCGCATAAAGCTCTGCTATAGTCTCCTCCCGCACATTGCGTGCCATTTCACTGTACTCTTCAGGGGTTACCAGCTCATTTTTTAAAATGCTGATCTCTGCCAGCACTCCCCGGGGCCGGAATTTGCGGTCATCAACCCGCAGTTCCTCGATGCAGTGTTTCATGACCGTCAGCTGGTCCGCATCATCATAAATAATAAAGCTAGGATCAAAAGGAAGATGGCGTGCCTCTCTCCTGAGAATGCGCACAGCCATGGAATGAAAAGTGCTGATCCACACATCACGAGCATCACTGCCTACTAAATGCTGCACCCGTTCCCGCATCTCATCAGCAGCCCGATTGGTAAAGGTTACCGCCAGTATACGAAAAGGAGAGATGCCCAAACTCAATAGGTAAGCGATCCGATAGGTTAAAACCCTGGTTTTTCCACTCCCTGCACCAGCAAAAATAATCAATGGGCCTTCTGTATGTTTTACTGCAGCCAACTGCTGTGGATTTAATTCTTTTTCCCAATCCATTTTAATCACCTACCGCCGCCGCTCTGCTAGCTTTTCTTTGATCTGTTGGGGGCTGACACCGCACTCCACCAGCAGCACCAAAAGGTGATAGACCAGATCAGCTGTTTCTTCTATCAGTTCACCCTGCTTATCCTCCATTGCAGCAACAACAGTTTCCACAGCCTCTTCTCCTACCTTTTGCGCGATCCTGCCCCTACCCTTTTGAAACAACTTTGCTGTATAGGAACCCTCAGGTAAGGTCTTGCGTCGCTCCTTGATCAGGGCATACAATTCATCAATAATGTCAGCTGAACTCTGCTCTTCAGCAGTAACGCTCCCTGCCAACCGGGAAAAACAGGACCTGGTCCCCTGATGGCAGGCTACACCCAATTGCTTTACCTTAATAAGCAGTGTATCACCATCACAATCCAGAAACACTTCTTTGATGTACTGATGGTTGCCGCTGGTCTCTCCCTTCAGCCAAAGAGCCTGTCTGCTCCTGCTGTAAAACCAGGTCAGCCCGCTTTCCAGTGACCTTCGAAGTGACTCCCTGTTCATCCAGGCTACCATCAGAACCTCATCATTCTCTGCATCCTGGATGACAGCCGGTACCAAACCGGCCTGATCAAACTTAACCTTAGCCAATATACTATCTATCTCTTTACTGTCAGTTAAAACCGGTTCTGCTCTCACAGCCTTACTGAAACTCCCCTCTCTGCCAAATATTCTTTTGCCTGTCTGATGGTGTATTCCCTGTAGTGAAAAATGGATGCAGCCAATGCTCCATCAGCTTTCCCTGTTGTAACAGCCTGGTAGATATGCTCCAGCCTTCCGGCACCACCGGAGGCTATAACCGGAATCTGCACAGCCTCGCTGACAGCTCTGGTAAGCTCTAGGTCATAACCGTCTTTGGTGCCATCACTATCAAAACTGGTCAAAAGGATCTCCCCGGCCCCCCGTTTTTCCATCTCCTGAGCCCAGATGACAGCATCCACTCCGGCGCTTTCAGCACCTCCACGGATAAGAGTCTCCCATTTTCCCGCTGCAGTCCGGCGGGCATCAATTGCAACCACAATGCGCCCTTTCCCAAACTCCCTGGCAGCATCTGTAACTAATCCAGGATTTTTTACTGCAGCGGTTCCCAGAGACACCTTATCAGCCCCGGCTTTCAATAAAGTGCTGATATCATCAAGAGTTCTGATCCCTCCACCAACTGTAAAGGGGAGGGAAATGTTATCTGCCAGCTGTTTAACCAAATGGACCATGGTTTTTCGGCCTTCAATCGTTGCGGTAATATCAAGAAAAACCAGCTCATCAGCTCCTTGTGCCTCATACTCCACAGCCATAGCCACAGGGTCACCGGCATCCCTTAAATCCCCGAATTTTATCCCTTTGACAACCCTCCCCCCCTTGACATCCAAACAGGGGATGATCCGTTTGACGCCCATTTTTACTCCTCCTATAATCTATCTAAAATACAGACCGATCACCGAGATGGTTATGTTGCACAGCCTTATATATTCCTACCGCATAGCTTTGTATATTCCTGCCTGCGCAGCGGTATATCCCTGCTGGCGCAGCGGACTGTGAAGGTTGTTACTTGCCCTTAACGAAGGAGCAGTTAACGACAGCCGAAGCAAACTCCAAAGGAAGCAGTCCCCAACTAGGCAGAACGATTACTTAATAGGAATTTCTAGATAAGAGCTGGTAATGACACCCGATTCAAATTTCAAATTCTGGCATCAGACCTACGGCATCCGACTTCTAAAATAGATGGCGTCATAGGAGCCGGTCAGCTGTCGTCTGCAGATATTATATGGGCAAGTTCAACCTGAACTTAAGCCGCAAGCAGCAGGATATACCGGACTGCAGGGATAAACAGAACGGCAGGATATACCGGACAGCAGGGATAAAGCTAACAACAGCAATAAACCGAACAATCAGTGGAACAGCTCTAAGAGCCAACAGCATCTAAAGCCTCTTGGAGAGTGAATTTACCCTCATAGAGCGCTTTCCCGATGATGACCCCTTCTACCCCTAGGGATTCCAGAGGCCGCAGTCTTCTCAGATCCTCCAGTGTTCCTACCCCACCTGAAGCGATCACATACATCCCGGTTTTTTCCGCCAATTCGGCTGTTGCCTGTATATTAGGCCCAGTCAGCATTCCATCCTTGCTGGTATCGGTAAACACAAGCCGTCTGCAGCCTAGGTCCCGCATCTGGCAGGCAACATCTAAAAAATGCCTTGAGGAGATGTCCTGCCATCCCTTGACTGCCACAAAACCATCCCTGGCATCGATCCCCACGATCACCCGTTCCCAGCCAAAAGTTGCACAAGCTTCCTTCACCAGATCCGGATTGGTGATCGCCACGGTCCCCAGGATCACCCTTTGCACACCGGCAGCAAAGGCTTCCTCGATCTGTTCCAGTGTCCTGATGCCCCCTCCCAATTGAACCGGGAGCCCAGCCCTTTTGATGATCTCCCTGACCACAGGCAGCTGCCGCGGCTCACCGGCAAAGGCGCCATCAAGATCTACCAAATGCAGCCACTGGGCTCCTGCATTTTTCCAAGAAAGAGCGGTTTTGACCGGGTCCTCATCATAAACAGTCTCTGCATCTGCACGCCCCTGTAGTAAACGGACACATTTGCCTCTTCTTAGATCAATCGCTGGAAAAATCAGCATCATTCTAACCCCCTGAGATACTGCACAAAACATCTACGAACTCCAATCCCCATTAGGTCCGCATCCACCCAACGACTAACCACCAACCACCAATGACGCGCCCTCCGTCCCCCCTTGTCAAAAAGACCGTCCTTATGCTTTCATTTGTGACAGTAACCCCGTCCCCTTGTCACACCCCAATCAACTAACCACCAGCCACCAACTACTGACGACTAACCACCAACCACCATTAAAGCTTTCCTTTAGTGGATGGGATCCCTCTTTCCCGCTCACTGAAGGCAACTGCCTCCCGCAAGGCCCGGGCAAAGCCCTTGAAAAGCACCTCAATAATATGATGGGTGTTATCCCCGCTGAGCAGATGCATGTGCAGGGTGATCCCTGCATTATTTATTATAGCTCTGAAAAACTCAGGCACCAGTTCCACCGGCAGATCCCCTGCAGCCTGTCCCGGCACTTCTACTTCATAACTCAAAAAGGGCCTGCCGCTGAGATCCAAGGCAACAAGCGCCAGGGCTTCATCCATAGGGATCAGAGCACTGCCATACCTATTGATCCCCTTTTTATCGCCCAGTGCTTTCTGTAGTGCCATCCCCAGACAGATACCGGTATCCTCCACAGTATGATGGGCATCTACATACAGATCTCCAACCGCCTCCACACCCAGATCAATTAAGGCATGCCGTGCCAGTAGATGCAGCATATGATCTAGAAACCCAACCCCTGTTTTACCTTCAAAGACACCGCTCCCATCAAGGTTCAGTTTTAACTTAACACTGGTTTCAGCTGTTACCCTTTCCACTTGCGCTTCCCGCATCATAACCCCTCCAACCTTTTGGAAACTGCCCGGGCATGGGCATCTAATCCCTCTTCCTCAGCCAACCTGACGATATGGGGACCCCATTTTTTCAGGGCATCTTTAGTTGTATAGATCACACTGGTGCGCTTCAAGAAATCCTCCACACTCAACGGTGAAAAGAATCTTGCCGTCCCCCCTGTAGGCAGAACATGGTTTGGCCCTGCCAGATAATCTCCTACCGGCTCTGAGGCATAAGCACCGAGAAAAACCGCACCTGCGTTTTTGATCTGTCCAAGCAAGGAAAAGGGATCCTCCACATAAAGCTCCAGGTGTTCAGCTGCCAGTTCATTGGCCAAGTCTACAGCATCCTGTAAGTCGTCCACCACCACTGCTGCGCCGCAGTTGTCCAGTGCACTGGTTGCGATCTCTTTCCTGGGCAGTACTGCCAGCTGTTTCTCCACTTCCTCCTGCACCCTCTCCGCCAATACCCTGTCAGGTGTTACCAGTACAGCCGCAGCCCTGGTATCATGCTCTGCCTGGGACAGCAGGTCAGCAGCCACCAACTCCGGGTCCGCAGAGCTATCTGCCACAATCACGATCTCACTGGGCCCTGCCAGCATATCGATATCCACCAGTCCGAAAACCAACCTCTTGGCAACAGTGACATAGATGTTTCCCGGCCCAACAATCTTATCCACCTTAGGGATCGATTCTGTCCCATAGGCCAGGGCAGCGATAGCCTGTACACCCCCAACCTTGAATATTTTCGTCACCCCTGCCTCAGCAGCAGCAACCAAAACAAGAGGGAGTATTGTACCATCACTTCTAGGTGGTGTCACCATAATGATCTCCTTTACCCCAGCCACCTTAGCAGGCAGGGCATTCATTAAAACAGAAGAGGGATAAGCAGCGGTACCGCCGGGAACATAGATACCGGCTCGATCCAGCGGCCGATACAACTGGCCAAGCACCTCTCCGTTCTCACCGGGATGAAACCAGGACTGGAAGTGCTGCCTTTGGTGAAAATCCTCAATGCGGTCCCTGGCCAGGCGCAGAGATTCCAGCAGTTCAGGGGACACCTTTTGATATGCTTTCTCTATCTCTGCCTCTGTAACCTGTAATTGTTCAGCTGTAAGATCAGCATGATCAAATTTTTTTGTAGCAGCCAGGACACCGGCATCCCCCTGCTCCCGAACCTGTTGGATAATCTCCCGTACTCCGGCCTCTAGCTCTTCACCCCGGTGCTCCCGGGCTCTCAGTTGAGAAACCAGTTCATCTTTATGAGATACCACCTTCAACATATCAGTGTCCTCCTTTTATCAAGTGACATCTCTTAGGAACTAACCCTTCCCTGATGATGCAGGTAAATGCACTTTTTTGATGGCATCAATCAATGAAACCAATAGGTGATGCTTAACCCTGTAGGATACTCTGTTGGCAACCAACCTGGCGGTGGCCCCTGTGATCTGTTCTATTGCTACCAGCCTATTTTCCCGCAGTGTTCTGCCGGTTGAAACCAAATCGATGATCACCTCAGCTAACCCTACCAGAGGCGCCAGTTCAATATTACCGGAAAGTTTGATAACCTCACCCGGCAGATTGCGGCTGCGCAGATAAGACTCCGCAACCTTTGGGAATTTTGTTGCCACCCGCAGCCGCCCAAAACGGGACAGATAGGCGGATAGCCCACCCCGGTACAGCTCAAGTTTGGATGCCGGAACAGCTACCACAAATTTACACTCGCCAAACCCCAGATCCATCAGCTCACAGATATCCTTACCCTGCTCAAGGATCACATCCTTCCCTGCAACACCCAGGTCAGCAGCACCATACTCCACAAAGG
Organism: Syntrophomonadaceae bacterium; assembly: GCA_012516535.1. Taxonomy (GTDB): domain Bacteria; phylum Bacillota; class DSM-12270; order Thermacetogeniales; family Thermacetogeniaceae; genus DTU068. Next base: position 26,374 of record JAAYWP010000045.1, read on the forward strand.
TGGGAACATCAGCAGCACGGCAGATAAGATAGCGTATCCCGCTCTCCGGATCACTATAAACCAGGCGGCGTCCGTCCCCCTCCAGATCAATTGCCATCAATCCGGCATCCTTTAAAACCTTCTCTACAAGGGGTAGCAGACGACCCTTGGGCAGTGCGAAAGTTATCACTTCTTTATTCATTTACCTCACTCCACTTTCTCATAGTTATCCATAACCAGTATGTGAGGTATCCCCTTCCGGGAGGCATAGGCTATAGCCTCCCGCCTAGGCCGTTCTGTGAGATCAACCTCTACAATAAAACCTTCCTGTCTCAATTCCCTTGCTTTTTTCACTACCTCACCCATATCAGAGCCAGTAATAAAATAATCAGGGGTTTGGTCATCACAGGAAAGGGATTGCTTATCCAGTGCATCCAGAATACGATCTATGGTTAAGGCAAAACCAGTGGCTGGACAGGGGAAACCGAATTTAGCCAATAGCTCATCATACCTCCCCCCACCACAGACGGGGTAGCCCACCCCCTGGACATAACACTCAAACACCAACCCTGTATAATAGCCCAATCCCCGCAAAAGAGTCAGATCGATGCACACCTGATCTCGAAAACCATAGTAAGACAGAACCTTCCACACATGGCGCAGGCTTTTTAACCCCTGCTGTGCAGCTTCATCCTTGATCAGTCCATCCATTTCCTGGAGTATCTCAATACCGCCGTGCAGATAGGGCAGTGAAGCAAGAGCCTTTTTATACTTCCCTGTTAGCTGTGAACCCTCTACCAGCTTATCCCAGGTTACAAGATCTTTCCTGCTCAAAGCCATCTTCGCCTGTTCCTGTTCCGCAGCTGAAAAACCAGCCCCTTTTAAGATACCGCTCAGCACATCAACATGTCCCACTGTAATGGTGAAATCGCCAACACCAGCCATTTTCATGGATTCTGCAGCCAAGCTGATCACTTCTGCATCAGCATCTGGCCCTGCAGCACCTATCAACTCTACACCTGCCTGATAAAACTCACGCTGACGCCCGGCATGGTTTTCCCTGCGAAAGATATTGGCTGTGTAACAAAAGCGAAGAGGGAGCTCCTGATCCCTCAGCCGGGCACTGACCAAGCGGGCAATGGGAGTAGTCATATCTGGCCTTAAAACAGTGATCTGCCCGTTTTCATCGATAAACCTGTAAAGTTGATTGTGCAGCATATCATCCAATGCAGGTGCCAGCACCTCATAATATTCGAAGGTTGGAGTAACCACCTCCTGGTAGCCCCAGGACCTGATCAGCCTCAATAATTTATTTTCCAGTTTCCGCTTGCGGCGCGCCTCAGCAGGAAGGAGATCCCGCACCCCTCCCGGCATCAAAACTGTTCCTGAATTATCCATCTATCTTCCCTGCTTTCATACTACTGATTTATATCAATTAATAATATCATAAAATTTGTAATTAGGGCCACCTATTTCTTTTTTCTTAAAAAAAAAGCAGCAGCAACTGCTGCTTATAAGTTAAGTCATATTATAACTATAGCAAAAATTAATGTCCTTTGATAGGAAGAGGGTCCAATATCAAGCCTGTTCGTGTTATTTCACAAGTGACTTTCACATCAACGGCAACATGGGGCAGCCAGGCATCCCTCCAGTCATCCTTTACCTTTTCCCAGACCTCCGGGTATTCCCGGTAAAGCCTGTCACCCAAACCGAGAAAATCGCTTTTCAGTTCCCGGGACCGCCTGATCGCTGCCTCAACATCCCTTTTGATGGCTTTTTCCTTTTCCCGTTCCAGCAGTTCTAATGCTTCAGCCTCGCCGACCGCGAGCCCTGTTTTTTCCACACATCATATATACCCTTCATCAATTATTTCGATACGAAAAGATATATTATCTTCAGTGATCACCGGCTCGATGCGAGAACTCCCACTTGTTGTAACAAGTGATGCCCATAACCCTTCAGAGGGGGTGGGTACTGTATAAATGCCGCCATCTATCTTGCCTTTAACCCAGCGCGCCCCTCTAGTCTCACTTGGCCCCAAATACCCCACCAATTTGTCTCCTCTAAACACACCGGAACCTTCGAACACCAACTGGTTGTTTTCTGTAGACCCGGTTTCACTTTGACCTGCCTTATTCTCCTGCATAGGCTTAACCCTGACAGCAGCTACAATCGCATCTTTTCCCTCTTCATTCATATCAGTTAAAAAATCACCCAGTACAACAGGATAGTAAGTAGGGGCGTATTTATGAGATACTTCCATTTGCATTTTAACCGCCTGCCCGGGTACCTTTTCCTGGACCGGTGCCCCTTTTAATAATACATCCTGGGCGTTGCCGTGGGCTACTACCATCCAGATGGAACGGCGCATCTCCCAGTGGCGGACAAAAAAATCAGCCACATGGGCTACCCCCTCCCTCCCCAGATCCTCTCCTAAAACAATGGCATTTAACTGTTTAAAACGCACTATACGGGGACTTTCCTCAGATATTTTGGCCAGAGCAAGAGGTATACTCCTCGCTTTAACGCTTAACACAATAAACGGCTTGTCACCACCACCTCCACCACCACCCCCTCCTCCCCCGCCCTGGGCTAAGACATCAGGGTTGACAAATTGAAAGGAAACCAGCAGTTCTTGTGGGCCTGCAGCATCTACCCCCACCATAGAGATAAATGCCATTCTCTCTATTTCTACCCTGCTCCAACAGCCGGATAGATTAACTGATAAAAATATTAAGATAAGGGCAAACAGTATCGGAACTTTCAATCTAGCAACTGTAAGCTTCATTGTGTTTCGCCTCCCTTTTTGTCATTTCTCCTGAATGAAGATGCAATATAAAGAAAGAGTGTTGTTCCTGTCATGACCGTAACCGCAACCAATGGATAATAGCGGGATAAATAAAACCTGACATGGTTGGTATCCTCCCATCCGATAACGGACAGAACAACCAGAATAAAGGCATAAGGCAAAACCAGCGGCCTATAATCTTTCAGCTTAAATACCTCAGCAAGAATCAGCACTGACACATAGTAAAATGCCATGATCTTAAGACTGACGGACGACACCCAGAGCCCAACCACCAGGGATTCAATGCGCTCTACAAAAGCTCCCAGGCTCACTGTTTTTGCCAATTCAAAGGTGGGGAATAACATCCGGGAGGTTTCCTGAGCGCCGAACAATGAAATCAGACCTACTACATCAATCGATATAACAGCTAAAAGTATTAATGAAACAGGCAGTACTATTCTCCTGGCATCCTTCGGATTCCGCAGAGATGGGATAAGCATCAATAAAAACGATCCTTCAGCATAAAAAGAAGCAAGGATCAAACTGCCCCAAAGTATACCGGAGAAAGAATGAGTTAAATAAGGTTTCAACTGCTCAAAATCCATTTCAGGAGCAGCCAGCGCAAAAATAATAAGGCCGGCTAACATAAACAGAGGAAAAATTATTTCATTGACCCGGGAAAACACCTCCAATCCCAGGTAAACCCCATATGCTACAAGAATAACCAGCAGTATATTCAGTACAGAAAATGGCGTATCAGGTATGGTTTCAGTAATCAACAGCACACTGAATGCCCGGACCAGATAGGCATTAACATGCAAAAAGAAGAGAGCGAAAATGATGCACACTGCCCGCCCAAACCAGGGGCCAAGCAGATCGATGCTGTATTCCACCAAATTTTTTTCCGGGAAGCGCAGCCCTAGGGAAACAACAAAAAGACCTATTAAATAACCTAGAAGCCCGGCAATCAATACAGAAAGCCAGGCATCCTGGCCCGCCTCTTTGGTCAGAAGTGCGGGAGTAATCAGCACCATACTGGCAAGAATAGAATTGGAAACCAATAACAGAGCCTGCCAATTGGATATTTTGCCCTGTTCAATAGCCATTTTTTGCCTCCATTATTATTAAATTATTACTACCCTGGATAGAGCAATCTTACCAGGGGGCCGAAAATAAATTCTATAGCATTGGTAGGGTTTGGAAGCGGAATATTTAAGACCAATGCCAGTGCCATAATAAGACCAATCAGCAGAAAACAACTGAAAACCATGAGTTCTCTTTTTTGCTGCAGTTTAGGTACTTCATAATAAGCCACCCCTGCACCGAGCAGCAAAACCAATAATACCTTCAAAAACATTGTTCTCACCCTTGTCCTTTTCCTGTTTGATCATGCTGCTGTTTATCCTGCTCCTGAGCTCCGCTGTTCCTTTGAGCTTGCGATTGATTCTCAGGTGGCTCTGGACGCTGACCAGGAGCTTGCCTTATTATATTAGGTGACCGGAAAAGCCGAGGGCGCCTGTCCATCGCCCACCAGGGTGCCCGGTAGAAAACATCCTGCCATTCCCCGGGAACAGCAGGTGAAATCGGATAAAGGTAAGGAACCCCGAAGGATCGCAAGGAGGCAAGATGCAGCAGCAATAACATCAACCCCCAAAAAACGCCCAAAAGTCCAAATGAACCAGCAAGCAAAAGTATAGGATAGCGTAAATACCTGATCGCGATAGATGCCGAATAGTTTGGGATCAGAAAAGAAGCGATAGCGGTCAGAGCAACGATAATCACCATAAATGGGCTGACAATACCGGCAGCCACTGCGGCCTGGCCTAAAACCAGTGCCCCGACAACACCCACAGCTTGGCCTACAGACCGGGGCATTCGTGTCCCTGCCTCCCTGAGCAGATCAAAAGTTATTTCCATCAGCAGGGCCTCTACAACTGCAGGGAAGGGAACACCTGCACGCCCAACCGCCATACTTAATGCTAAACTGCCGGGGATCATTTCCTGATGGAAGGTGGTTAAAGCAACATAAAATGAAGGCAGGGTCAGGGTCAAAAATAATGCCACCCACCGTAAAGGGCGGATATAATCATGAGCTTCATAGTAATCCTCAGGGGATTGCAGAAACCCACTGAATACTGCGGGAACAATCAGTACAAAGGGTGTATTATCCACCATAATAGCTACCCGGCCCTCAACCAGACAGCCTGCCACCTTATCAGGCCGCTCTGTGCGATCCAACAGGGCAAAGGGTGTCCGGTAGTTGTCTCTGATAAAATCCTCAAGATATCCGCTCTCCAAAATGGAATCAGTATCGATGCGCTCCAGGCGCTGTTTGACCTCTTTTACTGTCGCCGGATTAACCAAACCATCAATATAAGCAACACAGACATCTGTTTTAGTAACAGAACCGATCTGCAGCATATCAAATCTGAGTTTCGGTGTTCTGATGCGGCGCCTGATGAGAGCAGTATTGACCCGCAGTGTCTCTGTGAAACCCTCCCGGGGGCCCCGCACAAAGGATTCAGCTTTAGGCTCTTCCACAGAGCGCATTGCCCATCCCTTAACTTCGATCGCCAGGGCTTTTGCAGCACCATCGATAAAAAGGATAGCAAAGCCGGCTAGCAATAGGTCCAACAGTTTACCAATTTCAACTTCTTCTTTGACACTGTAAAAAGTAACCAACCAGTTGAGGATCAAATCATAAGGGTTTTGAGGAACTATTTCCTGCTCCCCGTTCTCTAAGGTTTTCATCATAAATGGTGTAAAAATTGACTCACTAATGGAGGTCCTGTCTACAAGTCCGTCAATGAAAATTAAAGCAACCCGGATTTCCCTGTTAGATCCAAAATGAAACTGGCGCACCACAAAATCGCTGGTCTCAGCAAACATCTTTTTAAACAATTCAACATTATGATCCAAAACAGGACTGATGGGCTGTTTCAAAAGTTCTGTGTCAGGTTGGATCTGCTCCAGTCGAGCATTGATCCTCTGTTTTCTGATCTCAGCTGATTTTTTTGGCTTTTTCAGTGGGCGCATAAACTGACCGGACACCTCCTGCTCCTTTTAGCATGGTCCATATTTCCTTATTTTATGTTGATCTTGAAATTTTTTTAGATAATGTATACTGGTGTTTTTTAGCTAATTTGTAAGGATGGCTATTTATATCTTCACTGGCAGCAAACAACGGGTAACAGTTCAAGTAAATAGGACACAATAAATTTTGAAACCAACCTCAAAATCGGTTCTTTTAGAACGGGTTTAGGGCTCTCCTAATTGGTGAACATCTATTGCATCAGACACATTGATGAGAGGATGTCATTATGAAAAAAGAGACCTGGATTCGCTTACTGACATTGATCATTGTTTTCTTATTTTTTCTGATACCACTACCACAGGGCTTTTCAGTCAATAAATCTACCGATTCAAAGTGGGCTGAAGTGACGAAAACTGTTAAAAAAATATTTGATAGCAGGGCGAGAGCCCTTGTTGATCACTCAAATGATAAAGAAGCATTGTCATTTTATTATACAAAGGAAAAATTAGGCTGCTGGGCACACTCCCATGAAAAAGCTAAATTGGATTTTGTCCGGCAGTGGGTAACAAAAAGAGGAGTTAACTTTATAGAAGCAAGATCTGAGATTAAAATACCGTGGCTTGAAATAAAAGGGGAGCAGGCTGAACTGATAGTCAACCAAACCCTGATGATCGGTTATGTTTACAAAGGCGAAACAACTGTCAACCGCTTCGGTATCGGCACCCGCCACTGGATGAAAATGAAAAAACATAAAGGAAAATGGCTGATCAGCCAGGATTTTTATACAGATGGTCTGGGGGATGATTCACTGGCCCCTAACCCAACACCGGCAGATGGCAGGCCAAAGGGAAAGGTAACAGGCAGTTCTCAAAAGGATAGTGACAAAGGCAGTTATGACCGGGAAGCAGCTGTCAGATATGCGGATCAATATGCTGGAATGGCATGGGGGGCAGGGAACAACCACCAGTACAATCTTAAGGAATATGGAGACCTAAGCGGTTTGGGTGGAGATTGCGCCAATTATGTTTCCCAATGCTTAGCTGATAAAAATGGTGGTAAGATTCCATTAGATGGCAGCTGGTTTTATACCATTAATCAGAATGGTTTCAGCGGCAGTGAAGCCTGGGTGAGAGCTCAAAATTTCTGTGATTGGCTGCTCTACAGCGGTCGTGGGCGTTTAATAGCACAAGGGACCTTTTCAGAGCTGATCCAACCTACAAAGAAATTTCCGGCAGGGGCAGTGGGAGAACTGAATAAGGGAGATGTGATCGGGTACGGTATGGGCGGAGAAATAGAACATGTTGCTATTGTTGTGGGGTGGGATTCAAATGGCTATCCCCTGGTCAATTCCCATACAGTTGACCGCTACCACTGCCCCTGGGATATGGGCTATGACAAAAAAACAATCTATTATCTGTTTCATGTTACTGGATAGATGATCATATTATTATCTCTCATGGTAACACCTGGTATTGAGCAGGCATATGATGAAAGAAAAGCAAAAGGGGGAGGATGTTATGTCTGAAAACAATAAAGCTGAAGCAAGAATGTTTAATCCTTTTGAAAACTTTACTGGGAGGCTCGATAAAGAGTTTCAATGCAAAGTAGTCAATGTGGAGTACTCCTGTGGGAATTGTTGTAAAAAAGCTGAGGGAGGAATTTTGAGCCTGATCGGAAAAGATTTTATTGAGCTGACCGCTGATGATGACTCTATTGATGTACTCACTTTTGTGGCAGGTATAGATAAACCCTTCAAGCAAAGGGTACGGGAGATACTTATACCCCTAGATCACATTTGTAGTGTTCAGAGAGCAGCAAAGAAAAAATACGATGTTTAATTAATTATACCTCTTCAGAATTAAGCCCACGGTGATAATCCGTGGGCATGCTTATGTCAACTATTACAACATATGATGCCCATTGATCACCAAGCCAAAGCGGCAGTTAAGGAAATTGGCTGCTCGCCGGCATAAAAGCATCTTGGTCATAAAAATCTCAAAGTATTCCATAACAGAACAGATAGAGGTATCGATCTCCAGATGCATGATGATCTCCCGCTTATCTGGATCCACAGTGAGGTACGATTCCCTGGCAGCAAAGTTTACCCGGTCCCGGGTGGTGAAGGTGGCCTCATCTTCTTTACGCACCCTGCTGTAATGCACATTGGATTTATCCGCCAGAATAACTGCAGCTGCCACATTGCTCACTGCCACACCTGACCTCTCCTCATGGTTGCCGATGGCGGCGATCACAACAGCGATCTCCTCTGGAGGCATTCCCATACGCATCAACAGATGAAAGGCGATCAACGCACCGCTCCGCCCATGTTCATACCTGTTGACCACATTACCAATATCATGCATATAGCCGGCGATAGCGGCAAGTTCAGCATCCCGCTCAGGGTAACCAAGCACCTTTAAAATACGGTAGCTGAGATTGGCTACATGGCGGGCATGTTCTTCATCATGGGTAATGGCCAGCATGGTAGACAGGTATTCATGAACCTTTTTCATGAGTACCTCTATTTCCGGGTTTTGCTGGATATCTTCAAGCTTGATCACTTAACTACCCCCTTTTTTAGGGCGCGATGGGCAATATCCCTGCGGTAATGGATCCCCTCAAAATAAATTTTCTCCACTCCGGAATATACTCTCTTCACAGCCTCCTCAATAGTTGCGCCAAAGCCTGTAATGCCCAGCACCCTTCCCCCACTGGTTACCAGCTTCCCATCAGACAGAGCGGTACCAGCATGAAAAACCAAAATATCTGAAGGGAGTTCATCAAGACCGGTAATCACTTTACCCTTTTCATATGCTCCCGGATAGCCGCCTGAAGCTGCTACAACACAAACAGCAGCCCTGGGGTCCCACTCCAGTTCTACCTCATCTAAGCGCTCTTCGATAACAGCATTCATCACTTCCAACAGATCTGATTTAAGACGGGGTACAACCACCTGTGTTTCGGGATCACCGAAACGGCAGTTGAACTCTAAGACATAGGGACCCTCACTGGTGACCATCAAACCAGCATAAATAACACCCTTATATTAAATACCATCATCAGCCAAGCCGTAGATAACCGGTTCCAGTATATCTTTCACAGCTTTCTCATGGAGATCACTGGTATAAACAGGTGGTGGGGAATAGGCACCCATCCCTCCGGTATTTGGCCCCTCATCTCCGTCAAAAACTCGTTTATGGTCCTGGGATGCTGCCAGTGTTTTAATAGTTTTGCCATCTGTAAATGCCAGGACACTAACTTCCTCTCCCTGGAGAAGCTGTTCCACAACAACTGCTTTACCAGCATCCCCAAAAGCCCTTTCTTCCATGATCAAACGGACAGCCTGCTCTGCCTCTTCTCTATTTTTGGCTATAATCACACCTTTACCTGCTGCCAATCCGTCAGCTTTCACCACACATGGCCTGTTAAGTTCTCTTACAAACTCAAGGGCTGCAGCAGCATCATAGAAAACCCTATACGCAGCTGTAGGAACACCGTATCTGGTCATTTTCTCTTTGGCAAAAACCTTACTTCCTTCTAAACGCGCTGCTTTTGCATCAGGCCCGAAAACCTTGAGACCCCGTGATTTAAAGAGGTCCACAATCCCTGCGGCAAGAGGGGCCTCCGGCCCTACTACAGTCAGATTAATCCTTTGCTCCTGGGCAAAATCAGCCAGTCCATGTAAATCCTCAGCTGCCAAGGGAACGCATTCCGCATCCCCGGCAATACCCCCATTTCCAGGAGCACAGTAGATTTTATCCACATGGGAGCTTTGTTTCAGCTTCCAGACCAAAGTGTGTTCTCTTCCTCCCCCACCTACAACCAGAACCTTCATCATATACCTCCTCATATTGTAGTTAGTCGTTAGTCGTTGGTCGTTAGTCATTTGTTTTGTTGGTATTTGCTCGGTAAATTCCTTCTCTATCTAACCGCTAACGACTACCGCGGGAACCGTCCCCGAACTGTTCTGCTTATCGGTTTCAGCGCAGCAGAACCTCGGTTTATCCCTGCGCTTGCTCTTTAGGCTCAGGTTGAACTTGCCCTAAGACTCCTCGCAGACGACAGCTGACCGGCTCCTATGACGCCATCCATGGCGCAGAGTCGCCTAGCTCAACATCCATGTTGAGCTTCAGCTGTCGTTAACTGCTCCTTCGTCAAGGGCAAGTAACAACCTTCGCAGGTCGCTGCGCTTGCAGGGATAAACCAAGTATCGTAAAGCCAAAACCCCGTAGTAGCTCCTTGTTTATCTCTGTACTCAGCGCCGCTGTTTAATGTTTGAAATGCCGCCTCCCGGTAAAGACCATTGCCATCCCCACCGCATCTGCGGCTTTGATGACCTCCTCATCCCTGATCGAACCACCGGGCTGGATCAATGCTTTAATACCGCTCTTGGCTGCATATTCAATGGTATCAGGGAAAGGTAAAAATCCATCAGAAGCTATCACTGCGCCATCTGCTTGCTCTCCTGCTTTTTCTAAAGCTATCCTGGCAGCAGCTACACGGCTCACCTGTCCCCCACCGATACCCAGGGTCTGCCTCCCTTTTGCCACCACAATAGCATTGGAAAAAACGTGTTTAGCAACGATCCAGGAAAAGATCAGATCATCCCATTCCTCTTCAGATGGGTCCCTTTTCGTAACAACCTTGAGCTGATGACGCCAACTGCTCAAATCCCCCAAACTGTCCGGATCTTGTATTAAAAAGCCGCCGCTTACCCTTTTCACACTTAATTCTCTTTTCAGATCAGCAAACTCTCCTGTGCTTAGAACCCGCAAGTTTTTCTTTCCCCTGAGAATAGCAAGGGCATCTTCACTATAAGCTGGAGCAATAACTGCCTCCAGGAATGTTTCCGCCAACGCTGCCGCAGTTTCCTTATCCACTGTACGGTTGAGGCCCACAATCCCGCCATAAGCAGCTATAGGATCAGCATTATAAGCCTTCCTGTAGGCACCCACCAGAGCGTTGGAGCAAGCCACACCTGATGGAGTGTTGTGTTTGATCACAACAGCAGCGGGGACCTCAAACTCTGATACGGTTGTCAAGGCAGCATCCAGGTCCAGGATATTATTAAAAGAAAGTTCCTTGCCGTGAAACTGCCGGGCACTAGCTAAACCATAGGGCCTGCTTGTTTCTTCCCTGTAAAAAGCAGCCTCCTGATGGGGGTTTTCACCATAGCGCAGATCACGGATCTTCACCATAGGCAGCAGCATCCTCATTGGGAACTTTCCGCTCTCCGCTGCTTTGAGCTCCCCTTCCTCAACCCTGACAGCTGTTAAATAATTGGAAATAGCAGCATCATATTGTGCTGTATGCCAGAAGGCCTCCTGAGCCAATTCAAGCCTGGTAGACAGGCTGATCTCACCCTGGGAACGGAGTTCCTCTATAATCTGGTCATAGCGGTTGGGATTGACCACCACCGCCACTCTGGGGAAATTTTTAGCAGCAGCCCTTACCATAGTTGGGCCGCCGATATCGATCTGTTCCAGTGCTTCACACACCGGCAGACCTGTCTTGGCGATGGTCCTCTGAAATGGATAAAGGTTAATAACAACCAAACTGAAGGGTTCGATCCCCAATTCCTCCAGTTGAGCCTGGTCCTCAGGTAGATCCCGTGCCAGGATGCCGGCATGAACGGCCGGGTGCAGTGTTTTCACACGTCCCCCTAGAATCTCGGGAAAATTAGTTACCTTTTCCACATGCTGGACTTCAACCCCAGCCTCCTCAAGGGTGCGTGCTGTTCCACCTGTGGACACTATATGAAAGCCCAGTTCTACCAGGGCTTTTCCAAATTCGACAATCCCTTGTTTATCAGATACACTGATTATCGCTCTTTTGTTGGCCTGTTTTAAACCTGTTCCTTCATTCACTGGGGAAAACCTCCTTTATCACATCTTTCATCTTCAACCATTCCAGCACACAGTCCCTTGGTTGCTTTGGAATTCTCCCCTCCCAATTGATAGCAACCTTCCTCCCGGAGAGGCTGACCCTCCCCTCAGCCAGCAGTTGCAGAGCTGCCGGATAGGTCAGATGCTCTTTGACCAGGATGCGCTCAGCAAGGGTTTTCACTGTATCAGTCTGATAGACCGGTACCACCGATTGCAGGATAATAGGGCCAGTATCCATTCCTGCGTCAACAAAATGCACAGTACAGCCGCTGTAATGGACCCCATATTCCAGTGCCTGCCTCTGCCCCTCCAAACCCGGGAATGCAGGCAGCAGGGCCGGATGGATATTGATCACCCTTTGAGGAAAGGCATCTAAAAAAGTTGGGGTCAGCATTCTCATGAAACCAGCCAGAGCAACAAAATCCGGATGAAATGCAGCAACCTCCCGGGCCAGGGCAGCGTCATACTCTTCACGCCCCTTGTAATCTTTCGGATTTACGAAAACAGTAGGTATATCCCTTTCCCTGGCTCTGTGAAAGGCATAAGGCTCAGGCTGATCACTGAAAACCCCCACAACCAGCATCTCTAGAGAACCGTTCTCCACTGCATCAAGGATCGCTTGGAGGTTTGTCCCCCTCCCTGAAACTAAAACAGCAAGCCGTTTATGCACTTTATTCACCCTCTCCCACATAGCGGACACCTGCTCCTTCAATAACCTGTCCGATGATATAAGCTTCTTCTCCCAACCCCTGCAGGGTTTTAAGAACTTCTTCTCCCCCATTTTTATCTGCAATCAGAACAAATCCGATACCCATATTAAACACCCGGTACATCTCATCCAACTGTACATCGCCCTTTTGCTTCAGAAAATAAAAAATAGGCGGAACCGGCCACTTCCCCCGGTGGATCTCTACTCCCAGTCCCATGGGGAGTACCCGGGGAATATTTTCAGTCATTCCACCACCTGTAATATGGGCAGCCCCTTTGATCAAGCCACCCACCTTTTCTTTGGCAGCTAGGACCGATTTGACATAGATCCTGGTAGGAGTCAACAGTTCCTCCCCCAGAGTGCGGCCTGTTTCAGCAAAAGGATCTCCCACAGAAAGCCCGCATTTTTTAAAGAGGATATGGCGCACCAGAGAATAACCATTACTGTGGACACCGGATGAGGCAAGGCCAATCAATAGATCTCCGGCAGCTATCCTATTACCATCCCAGATAGCATCCCGGTTAACAACCCCTACAGCAAAACCGGCCAGATCATACTCCCCTTCAGGATAAAAATCAGGCATCTCCGCTGTTTCACCCCCTAAAAGGGCACAGCCCGCCTCTCTGCAGCCGGCAGCTACACCGGCCACAACCTCCTCTGCTTGACGCGGCTCAAGTTTGCCACAGGCCAGATAATCCAAATAAAAAAGAGGTTCTGCACCTGTTACCAGGATGTCATTGACACACATAGCCACCAAATCGATCCCTACTGTATCATGTTTTCCCACCATTTGGGCGATCTTCAGCTTGGTCCCTACACCATCAGTACCAGCAACCAGCACCGGCTTAGGATAACGACTCAGATCCAGTGTAAAAAGACCTGAAAACCCTCCGATGCCACCCAGAACCTCAGGGCGCATAGTTGACGCCACATGCCTTTTCATCAGTTCCACAGCATAATTCCCCGCGTCTATATCCACTCCAGCTTCTTTATAAAGTGATTTTTCTTGAGCCATTAAGAACCCACCTATTCGCAGATCATTTCCTAACACACGACTGATACCGATCACTTAACATTACTTGGTATCTGAATTGGATAATTTCCACAGAAACAAGCATCACAAAGTTCATCCGGTTGGAAGGGAGCTAAAGCGGCATGCAACCCAAGAAGACTTAGGTAATTAAGGCTATCAGCACCGATATGCCGGCGAATCTCCTCTAAACAGTGGCTGGCTGCGATCAGTTCCCCCCTGCTGGAGGTATCGATCCCATAATAGCAGCTATGGGTAATAGGTGGAGAACTGACCAAAAGGTGCACCTCCCTGGCACCTGCCTCCCGGATCATCTGCACAATTTTCCCTGATGTGGTCCCCCTGACAATAGAATCATCGATCATAATCACTCTTTTTCCAGAAACAATTTCCTTGATTGGGTTGAGCTTAAGCCGCACACCCAGTTCCCTGAAGGTCTGTGCCGGACGGATAAATGTACGCCCTATATACCTGTTCTTCATCAATCCTTCACTAAATGGAAGGCCCCGCTCAGCAGCATAGGACAGAGCTGAACTGACCCCCGAATCAGGCACTGGAATCACCATATCCCCCTCCAAGGGGTATTCCTTAGCCAACTGGCGCCCTAGGGCATAGCGCGCCTCTTGCACATTCAACCCATCGATCACACTGTCCGGTCTGGCAAAATAAACAAACTCAAAAGCACATAAAGCCTTTCGGTGAGCTTTATGGGGACGCAAAGATGTTATACCACGTTCATCAATGATCACAACTTCCCCAGGCTCAATATCTCTGATAAACCGCGCTCCTACAGTATCCAGTGCACAGGACTCAGATGCCAGCACATAACCATCTTGCAAACGACCTAAGCACAGAGGGCGCATCCCATAGGGATCTCGTATGCCGAACATCCTTTTTTCGGTCAGCATCACAAGAGAATAGGACCCCTCGATCTTCTCCATGGTCTGGAGAATACCGGATACCAGGTCCTTTGCCCCGGCACGTACGATCAAACTGACGATTAACTCACTGTCTGCTGTGCTCTGAAAAACCGCGCCGGCATCCTCAAGCTCTCTCCTCAGTTCAGCACTGTTGGTCAGCCTTCCATTATGGCCAATGGCGATCATGCCATCCCTATAATAGAAATTCAGCGGTTCTGCATTCTCTATAATACTATCCCCAGCAGTGGTGTAGCGGACATGGCCTAGAGCGATGGATCCTTGCAGCTTTTCTAAGATATCCTCTGTGAAAACTTCCCCGACCAGGCCCATCCCTTTACGGCAGATGATCTTGTTACCATCACTGACAGCAATACCAGCGCTCTCCTGTCCGCGGTGCTGGAGTGCATAAAGCCCATAGTAAGTGATCCTAGCCACATCCTGCCCAGGTGCATAAATACCAAAAACACCACAAGCCTCATGGGGCTTATCACTATTTAAAAATAACTGGCAATACTCCCCCGCCATACCTTTTCCATCTCCTCAATATGCTGATTGATTAAAGCCCGCTCTGCTCTATCCCTGATAATAAGGTGTCTCCCTCCTGTCTCCCCCAGCACTGCAGCAGTAACCCCTGCTTTCTCTGCTGTTTTCAAAACACTGTCCAGTTCGCGGGGAGTACATGTAACCAGTATACAGGATTGTACCTCACCAAAGAGCAGAGCATCTTCCCTCCCAGCAAAAGGCAGATTTATTGTTGCCCCTCTTTGGCCGGGAATACAGCACTCAGCAATAGCTACAGCTAGACCGCCTTCAGCACAGTCATGGGCTGATTTTATTTTCCCTTCTCTGATCAGTTCACGACAGCAGAGCTGAACCTGTTTTTCTTCAGCTAAATCGATTTCGGGAACCTCTCCCTGTTCCAAACCATGGATCACAGCCAGATACTCGCTGGCACCTAACTGGGGGTGGAATTTACCCAACAGCACCACCAGATCACCCGAATCCTTAAAAGCACTTGTGGTACATCTTTTCACATCGGGAAGAAGTCCCACCATTCCTACAACAGGTGAAGGGTAAATAGCCTCTCCTTTTGTTTCATTATATAGGCTGACATTTCCACTGACAACAGGTATCTCCAAGCTGCGGCAGGCCTCACTCATCCCCTCCACCACCTGTTTGATCTGCCAGAAGATCTCGGGCTTTTCAGGATTGCCGAAGTTCAGTCCATCTGTAAGCGCCAAGGGCTCAGCCCCCACACAGGAAAGATTCCTTGCTGCCTCCGCAACAGCGATTGCTCCCCCACGGCTGGGATCAAGGTAGCAGTAGCGTGGGTTCCCATCAGTTGTCATAGCGATTCCTTTTTTCGTCCCTTTGATGCGCAAAACCGCAGCATCTGCACCAGGGCCTACTATCGTATTCAGCATCACCTGATGATCATATTGAATGTATACCCACTCTTTGCTGGCAATATTGGGGGATGACAGAAGCTTCAGCAAAACACTGTTTAAGTCTTCTGGAACAGGGAGATCATCCGGCTTCCAGTTACGCAGTCTTTGATAATACTCCGGTTCTCTCTGCTCCGGATACCGGACCGGAGAGTCAGTAAGAGCTTTCACCGGTATTTCAGCAACTACAATTTCCCCATCAAGTACCCGGTAGATACCATCCTCGGTCACCCTGCCGACAACAGCTGCTTCAACACCCCATTTAGCAAATATATCCATCACCACTTGTCTGTGCTGGGGTTCGATCACTAAGAGCATCCTCTCCTGTGACTCAGAGAGCATTACCTCATAAGGGGTCATCCCTTCATCCCGCTGTGGCACCAAAGACACATCGATCTCTATACCAGTACCGGCCCTACCGGCCATCTCAGCACTGGAACTGGTGAGACCTGCTGCACCCATATCCTGAATGCCTACCACATAGCCCTTTTCCATCAATTCCAAGCAGGCCTCGATGAGAAGGCTTTCCAGAAATGGGTCACCTCTCTGTACATCAGGGGCCTCGGTCTCCTCACTAAACTCTTCAGAGGCGAAGGTGCAGCCGTGGATACCATCCCTACCTGTTTTTGCCCCGGCAGCCACTACTAAATTCCCAGGCCCTGCTGCCAGCCCCCGGACAATCCGTTTATGGTCTACCAAACCGACACACATGGCATTGACCAGGGGATTACCCTGATAACTGGGATGGAAGAAAATGTCTCCCCCTACAACAGGAGTTCCCAGACGATTTCCATAACCACCGATTCCCTCCACAACCCCGGAAAAGAGGTGGCGCACCCGGGGGTCCTCCAAACTACCGAAACGCAGGGAGTTCAAAGCAGCGATCGGACGCGCTCCCATGGTAAATATATCCCGCGCTACCCCTCCTACACCTGTGGCAGCACCTTCATAGGGTTCCACTGCTGATGGGTGGTTGTGGCTTTCAACTTTGAATACCAAAGCCTGCCCATCACCAATATCAACAACACCGGCATTTTCGCCGGGGCCTTGAATAACATATTTGCCCTCTGTGGGGAAATTCTTGAGCACAGGACGGGAATGCTTATAACTGCAGTGTTCGGACCAGAGCACTGCAAAAAGTCCGGTCTCCAGATAGTTAGGCTCTCTCCCGAGAATATCACAGATCTTTGCGTATTCTTCAGAACTAAGCCCCATCTCCATCCAGGCAGGTTTTTGTTCACTCATCGGTCATTACTCCTTCCTGTGTGTGAATACCCCACCAATCCAAGACAGACAAAAACAACCGCAGCCCCTGGGTATTGCCTAAAATCTCTTCTGAACAGCGTTCCGGGTGAGGCATAAGGCCTAAAACATTCCCTTTAACATTACAAATCCCAGCAATATTCCGCACAGATCCATCAGGATTGGCTGCAGGTATAACCTCTCCCTGCTCATTGCAGTAGCGGAAGACAACCTGCCCGTTTTGCTCCAACTGGGCAAGGCCTTCCGAATCTATATAGTAATTCCCCTCACCATGGGCTATTGGGTACTTGATAACCTCCCCCTGATGGTATCTGTTGGTAAAAGGTGTCCTGCTGTTCTCTACTCTGAGAAAAACATCATGGCAGCGAAAGCGAAGGCTTTCATTTTTACGCATCGCTCCAGGCAACAGCCCTGTATTTAAAAGAATCTGGAAACCATTGCCGATCCCCAGAACAAGTCCCCCCTGTTCTGCAAAATCTGCAATCTGTTCTATCACTGGGGTTGCTGCAGCCAGCGCCCCAGCTCTCAGGTAATCACCATATGAGAAACCACCGGGAAGAACTATACAGTCAAATCCGTCCAGTTCCCGCTCCTCCGGCTGTATAGGACTGACAGGATGGCCGATCAACTGATCGATAACATAAAAACAGTCAGCAGCATTGGCACCGGGAAAGAACACCACTCCAAATTTCATCTGTCAACCTCCCGGAGTTCAAAACTATAATCCTCCAATACCATATTAACTAAAAATTTTTCACAGATCTGGCGCAGCTCTTCCTCTGCAGCTGTGCGGTCACGCTCCTTTATTTTAAGGAGAAAATACTTTCCTGTTGTTACCTCTTCCACCTGGTCATACCCCTGTGACTTAAGACTGTTCTTTATCGCTTTTCCCTCGGGATCGAGGATCCCCTTTTTCAATGTCACATAGACCGCTGCCTCAAACATCTCCTATACCTCCTTAGTGCCAGGCTTGCTTTATTGCCTTTTTCAAAACGGTGCCATTAACAGTACCAATTTTGCTTTATTGTCTTATTTACCATCCCTATATTCTAACGACTAACCACCAACTTCCAACTTGCCAGGCTTGCCTGATTGCTTTATTTATACGACCCATCATGGGGATTGTCCCCGCGGCCCTATCGACTATACTTATCTTTTCTCCGACCTCCGACTTCCGGCATCCAACCTCTATTTCAGCCAGGCTTGTTTTATTGCCTTTTCACAATGCTGTTTGTGTTTTATTGCTTAATTATTACCCGCCGGTTCCTCCGCCCATTTGCTTCGCGATCTTCGATTTATCCCTGCCGCTTGTCACATAAGCTCCAGTTTAACTTGCCCTAAGACTCCTCGCTTTCATAGCAAACCGCACCCTATGACGCCATCCATTTTAGAAGTCGGATGCCGGAGGTCTGAGGCCAGAATTTGAAATTTGAATCAGGTGTCATTACCCCTTCGTCAACGGCAAGCAACAACCCTCGCAAGTCGCTGCGCGCTAGCAGGAATAAAAATTGCTCAGAGAAGATGCTTCTCATAATCGGTCAATCCATCCTCCTGATCGCTCGTGAGTCAAAGTCACCGTCCCCTTGAGTCAAAGTCACCGTCCCCCTGACTCACTCAGTTTCTCCGCCTTTTTTGCTGTGCGCTCCGCAAGTTCCTTTTTATAAGCCCTGAACTTTTCCCTCAGTTCCGGCTCCTTGATGCTCAACATTTGAACCGCCAGAAGAGCAGCATTGCGCGCCCCATCAATAGCCACTGTAGCCACCGGAACACCCGGTGGCATCTGAACTATAGAATAGAGAGAATCCAGACCATTGAGGGCACCGCCTTTTAGAGGAACCCCGATCACAGGCAGACAGGTGTATGCTGCCAGAACTCCTGGCAGATGGGCAGCCATCCCCGTCCCGGCAATAATCACCTCAATACCTCGTTCCTCCGCGCTGCGGGCGTATTCAGCTGCCAGATCCGGGCTGCGGTGGGCAGAAGCAATGGTCATCTCATAGGAAACCCCAAAATCCTGCAAAATACGAGCTGCTTCCTCCATAACCGGGAGATCAGAATCACTCCCTAAAACGATTCCTACTCTGTGTTTTTCCACCTGTTTTCACTCCCTACCCTATATGCCAAAAGGACCACCCTTTTAACGCCCATACATAAAATATCTATAACTCTGACCATCTCCGGCCCTTCGTTCCTTAATTCTTTTTAACTATATTGAAACATACTGACTTTCCAACGACCAACCACTAACCACCAATGACCATTACTACTCCCACTCAATTGTTCCTGGCGGTTTTGATGTGATATCATAAAGCACCCTGTTGACACCCGGAACCTCACGGACAATACGGCTGGCTATCTGATCCAGGAGATCATGGGGCAGGTGTGCCCATTTTGCGGTCATGGCATCTTCACTATTGACAGCACGGATGACTATGGGGTGAGCATAAGTGCGTTCTCCATCAGAGACCCCCACACTCCTGACCGGCAGCAAAACAGCAAAATACTGCCAGATCTCTCTACCCAAGCCAGCTTTTTGGATTTCCTCCCTTAAGATATAATCAGCTTCCCGCACCATGGTGAGCTTTTCCTCTGTTACTTCACCCAGGACACGAACCGCCAGGCCAGGTCCAGGGAAGGGTTGGCGCCAAATAACATCTCTGGACAGACCCAATTCCTCACCGATGAGGCGCACCTGATCCTTGTACAACTCACGCAGAGGTTCCAGCAGCTTAAGTTTCATATCCTCAGGGAGGCCACCCACATTATGATGGCTCTTCACTACACCTGCTGCGTTTTTCCCCGATTCGATTACATCAGGGTAGATTGTACCCTGCAGAAGGAATTGAAAATCACCCAGCCGGGCGGCTTCCTCCTGAAACACATTGATAAATTCATTGCCTATAATCTTCCTTTTTCTTTCCGGGTCTGTTACACCCGCTAATTTATTCAGGAACCGCTCCTTGGCATCAACAGTGATGGTATTAACACCCACATGCCGGAGAATCTCTGTCACCTGTTCCCGCTCGCCTTTTCTCAACAGTCCGTGGTCAACAAAAATACAGGTTAACTGATCTCCAATTGCCCGCTGTACCAAAGCTGCAGCAACTGTGGAATCGACTCCTCCGCTCAGCCCTCCCACAACCCTGCTCTTACCGACGGTTTTTCTGATAGAAGAGAGCTGTTCTTCGATAAACTCAGCCGGTGTCCAATTCCTGCCCTTTTGTTTATTCACGAGCCAGTTCCTCCTTAGTTAGGCATTTATCCCCACACTCCTGATGAAGAATGTAGATATTGGGAAGATTGCGATAGCGCTGAGCACAGTCCAACCCATAACCCACAACAAAGTAATCGGGAATAGTAAAACCATTGTAATCAGGGGTAAAATCCACCTTGCGCCTACTGGGTTTGTCTAGAATGGTGCAAACCCTTAGGCTGGCAGGACCCCTGGCCTCAAGGGTTTTACAAAGGTATTTCAGTGTTAATCCAGTGTCGATGATATCCTCCACTAAAAGCACATGCTTGCCGGTGATTGTTTCATCCAGGTCTTTGAGGATTCTGACAACACCGGAGCTGACAGTATCATCCCCATAACTGGATACTGCAACAAAATCTATGATCACCGGCATCTCTAAATTGCGCACCAAATCGGCCATAAAGACAAAAGCACCCCGTAGGATGCCTACCACCAGGAGTTCTTTTCCTTGATAATCCCGGTTGATCTGTTCGGCCAATTCCTTCACTTTTGACCGCAGTTGCTCTTCTGTAAAGAGTATTTCAAGTTTTTCCAAGCACACTCCCACCAATCTGTTATACCTAGTATTTCCTCATTAACAAAAAAGTTATTAAAGAAGCACCTATTTCAAAAAAAATCAAGTCATATTATATCACAAAAATGGTTTTTACCACTAATACTACAATAAAAATCTATACTGAAAAAACCGCGGATATCAGGTTCCCATCTCCCAGGAAGCTAGATATGCTTTCTGTTCTTCGGTCAGTTCCTCGATCTCTATTCCATAAGCGGCCAGTTTAAGCCTTGCTACCCGCTCATCGATCTCCTGGGGTACCCGGTAGACAGCAGGCTGAAGTTTTCCCCGGTTAGCCACCAACCAGGCTGCAGATAGGGCCTGATTGGCAAAGCTCAGATCCATCACCTCAACCGGA
>JAAYWP010000001.1 GCA_012516535.1 Syntrophomonadaceae bacterium
AACAGCGGTTCTTTTTCAAAGGTTTGAGCACTTTCGTATCTTAAACTACCAAACTGAGATGTAACAAAGTAGCAACTATGTATCACCTTAATAAAGCAAAAAAGCAAGCCTGGCACCGTGTGGAAAGCGCGGCCCGATCAGGCAACCTGTTCCGGTGAGCGGTCTAACCGCGGATGAGGGAAAAGGCCTCAGCCCTTGTGGAGCTGTTGGTTTTAAATATCCCCCGCACAGCTGATGTGATGGTCTTTGATCCCGGTTTGCGCACACCCCTCATGGTCATACACATGTGTTCAGCCTCAATCACCACTAAAACCCCTCTTGGCTTTGCCCTATCCATAATAGAGTTGGCAATCTGTGAAGTGAGCCTTTCCTGTAGCTGCGGCCTTTTAGCGTATTCATCAACGATCCTAGCCAGTTTGGACAGCCCGAGCAGTCTCCCCTGATGGGGGATATAGGCTACATGTGCCTGTCCAAAAAAGGGAACCAGATGATGTTCACATAAAGAATAAAAAGGTATATTTTTGACCAGCACCATTTCATCGTGCTGTTCTGTGAAATATGTCCCCAGGTGTCTTTCAGGGTTGCTATTCAAACCACAAAAAATCTCTTTGTACATGCGGGCAACCCGGGCAGGTGTATCCTTTAATCCTTCTCGTTCCGGGTCCTCTCCTATCCCTTCCAAGATCATTCTCACCGCAGCCTCAATCTTTTTTATGTCGATCAATCATAACCTCTCCTTCATTTGAACAATTATTTTTCACCATATCTAAAGCAGCAGCCACTGCCTCATTATACACTTGTTTCAGCGGAATACCGAATTGTTTGGCAGCCGCACAGCAGTCCCGGTATTCAGGAGCTATCTGTACAGGGGATTCCTCATCAGAGAACCTGCCAAACTTAACCGTGATCTTCCCATAAGGAGTGCTCACCCTGGCTGTTTCCCGCAGCAGCACTTTCCTCATGTCCCTGCGCATGCGGATACCAAGTGTTGATGTTTCTTCAAAAATAATTCTGGCCAGCTGTGACCATTTTTCCTGATGGGTCAGTACGGTCAACAGCACACCCGGCCTACCCCTCTTCATAATGATCGGTGACAAAAAAGCATCTGCTGCTCCAGTTTCCAATAGTTTTTCTATCAGGTAGGGGTAGATCTCAGGATTAAGATCATCAATACTGCATTCCAAAACCATAATTCCATCATGGTTTCCCTCATCAGCAGGACTGATAGCCGATTCTTCTGTTTCACCGATGATCGCCCGCAGAATATTGGGAAAACCCAAGTCCCTCGTTCCCATACCATACCCGACTTTTTCTATCATCATGCCCGGCAATGAGGAAAAAGAATGAGCCAAAGTAACAGCCAGCACAGCTCCGGTAGGTGTGACCAATTCCCCCTCAATGTCAGTCTGTCTCGTTGGGACTCCCTTGATCAACTCCAGGGTTGCAGGGGCAGGCAGGGGAAGCAGCCCATGCTCACACTGTACAGCCCCTGAACTAAGCGGCAGCGGTGAACAGATAACCCTGTTCACATCCAGGCTCTCCAAAGCGAGCAAGCACCCGATGATGTCACAAATGGAATCAACAGCTCCTACTTCATGAAAATGGACCTGCTCAACTGCTGTGCCATGAACCTTTGCCTCAGCTTCAGCCAGCCGTCTGAACAGATGGCAGGCCTTTTCCTTGACGCTGTCAGTTAAATTACCCTGTTCGATCAGGTCAAGGATATCCTGCAGCTTGCGGTGGGGCTGCTTTTCTGTAGTTTTAATATGAACATAAGCAGCAGCAATACCGCAGCTCTCACCTTTCCCGGTTTCTATAGTATAGCCATCAATAGGCAGGCTGGAGAGCCCCTTTCTCACCAGGTCGAAGTCAGCTCCTGCATCCAAAAGTGCTGCCAGCAGCATATCACCTGCAATTCCTGCGAAACAATCAAGATAAAGTACCCTCATCTTCAGCCTCTTTCTGTATTAACAATGGCATAGGCCAGCGATGCTGCCCCATACCCATTATCTATATTGACCACACCGACCCCTGGTGCACAGCTGTTCAGCATGCTAAGAAGAGCAGACAAACCTCCAAAGTTGGCACCATAACCGACACTTGTCGGCACAGCGATAACCGGCCTCTTGGTCAAACCACCGACAACACTGGCTAATGCCCCTTCCATTCCTGCCACCACAATAACCACAGTGGCCTCTTGCAGCAAACGGCGGTGCTCCAGCAGCCGGTGGATCCCTGACACACCTACATCGTACAGCCTTGACACTTTGAGGCCCATAGCTTCTGCAGATACTGCAGCCTCTTCTGCTACAGGTAAATCAGCTGTCCCGGCACTGACCACCAAAATATTACCCTTCCTCTCACTGCTGTCCTCAGAGGACACAACAATACAGCGGGCAAGCCGGTGGTAGACCGCGTTGGGACACCTTTCCTTCACTGCATGAAAAGCTTCACAGCTGGCCCGGGTTCCCAGCACTGTTTTCGATTTGGCGGCAAGCCTGGCAAAGATCTCAGCCACCTGCTCCACAGTTTTCCCCTGGCAAAACACCACCTCCGGAAATCCTTTGCGCAGTTCCCGGTGGTGATCTAAACGGGCATAGCCAAGATCCTCATAGGGCAGCTGTGACAGTTGTTCCAGCACCTGTTCAACAGTTATTTTTCCCGACAACAGGGATTCCAATAGAATTCGCAGTTCATCCCTGCCCAAAGTTATCATCCTCTTTTCAATCTTATATCAAAAAGAAGGACAGATCATACTTACTATATTCTAACGCCCTTCGAGTATATTTGACAATAGACCTCACTCGGTGCCAGGCTTGCTTTTTTGCTTTATTCCAGAGTAATCTTTTTTCTCACTTCCAACCTCTCACTTCCCACATCTCAATTGCCAGAATTGCTTTATTGTCTAATAGGATTATTAGGGGAATACCGTTTTTGCGGTCCCTTCTTATGCAAACAGAAAAACCTTTCTCCAATGACTAACACCAACCACTGACCACCAAATGGACCGATCAGCGGGACAGGTTGCTGCCCGACTGATAACCAACTAATAACCGACAACCAACTATGGTGACGCGACCCCCGTCCCCTTGTCACGCTAAAAGCAAAGTGACAGAGAATCATCCCTGTCACTTATCTTATTTTCATTAATTCAAACCTTACTGAACGGTGGTATCCTAGGCCTAACTTTTAACCCGGCGGGTAACCAGCATCACACCTGCCAGTAAGCAGATGCAGCCTGTGATGATCAGCATCAATTGATCAACTGCGCCACCGGTTCAGGGTATTCCGGAATATCAAACTATCCTTGCCGCACTTTTCGCACCTCATCAAGGTCTCCCGGTTCGGGATATTCCGGAACGTCAAACTATCCTGTTCTTCTCATCCACAAAAACCACACGGGGCTTATGCTCCCGCGCCTTTTCCTCTTCCACCTGCACATATGAAAGGATGATCAGTATATCACCAGGCTGGCCCAAGCGTGCCGCAGCTCCATTCAAACACACCTGCCCTGAGCCCGGCTCCCCTTCGATAACATAGGTTTCAAAACGGGCGCCGTTGTTGTTGTTGACCACCTGCACCTTTTCATAGGGAAGGATGTCAGCCGCCTCTAAAAGGTCCCGGTCGATGGTGATGCTGCCTACATAGTTTAAATTGGCATCTGTTAAAACAGCCCGGTGGATCTTCGATTTCAGCATACAGCGGTACATGGCTCCACCTCCAGATCGATATTATCGATCAGCCTTGCTTTTCCCACATAGACCGCAGCAGCCAGCAGCACATGGCCTTTCAGCTCCACCATTTCAGAGAGGGTATCCCCATCCACCACCTCCACATAGTCAACCCGAATGCCTGGAGATGATTCTAGAATTTGCAGGATTTTCTCTTTTACTCTGTTAGGATCCCGCTCACCCTCTTGGATCAGCTGTTGGCCGGCTCGCAGAGCTCTGGGCAGGGCTAAGGCCTGTTCTCTTTCCTCAGGGGACAGATAGGTGTTGCGGGAACTCAAGGCCAACCCATCTTCCTCCCGAATGATGGGACAGGTGACGATCTCCAGGGGCAGGTTCAAGTCCTGCACCATCTTCCTAATTACAATAGCCTGCTGTGCATCCTTCTGCCCGAAATAAGCCCGGTCAGCCTGGGTAATGAGAAAGAGTTTGCAAACAACTGTGGTCACACCCTTGAAGTGGCCTGGGCGGGAAATGCCGCACATCTTCTCTGTAACTTCCCCGGTTACCTCCACATAGGTGCTGTAGTTCTCCGGGTACATCTCTTCTTCTGGAGGGGCAAAAACATAATCCACACCCACATCTGCAGCCAATTTATTATCCCTTTCCAAATCCCTGGGATAGGTGGCAAAATCCTCTTTAGGGCCAAACTGCAGAGGATTGACAAAGTTGCTCATCACCACGATGTCATTTTCTTTTCTGGCTCTCTGGGCAAGGCTCAGATGCCCCGCATGGAGGTAGCCCATAGTGGGGACCAGGCCGATGGTTTTTCCCTCTCTTTTCAACCGCAAACAGATCTCCTGCATCTGTTTAACTCTTCTGATCAGCTCCATGATTTTATCCCCTTATCACAAAACTTCTACTTCCCGTAGCAGTGTTCCGGCCCCGGGAAGACACCTTCTTTGACCTCTTTTTTAAAGGTTTTCAGCGCCTCAAGTGCAATTTCCCGCAGATTGGCATACTGTTTCACAAACTTGGGCGGTTTTCTGTCTGTGCAGCCCAGCATATCATGAACAACCATAACCTGCCCATCGCAGTGGGGCCCTGCACCACAGGAGAGTGTAGGTATGTGAAGCTTTTCAGTGACCTTTGCCGCCACATCTGCAGGAACACACTCTAAAACCAGTGAAAAGATCCCTGCATCCTCAAGGATCAGAGCGTCTTCAATAAGCCGCTGTGCCGCCTCTTCGGTTTTGCCCTGCACACGGTAACCACCAAATTGATGAACCATCTGCGGAGTGAGCCCCAGATGCCCCATCACAGGTATTCCCGTCTCCACCATAGCCCGCACAGCTTCAGCCCTCTCCCGGCCGCCTTCCAGTTTGACAGCATGTGCGCCAGCCTCTTTAAGATAGCGGCCTGCATTCCAAACAGCCTCTCCTATAGTTGTCTGGTAATAGAGAAAAGGCAGATCCCCCACCACCATCGCCCGCTTGGCTCCCCTAGCCACTGCAGCGGTGTGGTGAAGGCTCTCCTCTAGTGTGACCGGTAGAGTGTTTTCATAACCAAGCACAGTATTCCCCACTGAATCACCCACAAGCAGGATATCGATCCCCGCCTCATCCAACAGACATGCTGTAGGATAGTCATAGGCTGTGAGCAGTGTGATGGGATCCCCTTTTTCCTTCATTTCCTGCAGTGTTGCCGTTGTTACTCGCGACATCAAAAAACCTCCCTTTTTAAGTTAATATCCGCTGAGTACGGCCGAATATGTGTACAGCGACCCGACAAGTCAGCTGTGGTCAGCCTTTGGCTCATTTGCCCCTAGTAACCCTGCTCCCCGAGATCCGGCAAATTAGCTGTGATCAGTGCAAACCTTGCCAGTTGTTCTTGAGCAGTGATCTGATAGCTGCAGCCTGTTTTTCATTTATTGTTCCTTTTTGGAGAGCAGCATCAACTGTCACCAGGCCAAGGGCCCGGTAAACACTCAGCAACTCAGGCAGTTCCTTCATGGCATCAAGGTGCTTTTCCAAAGTGCCCAGATCCCCCCGTGAAATTGGGCCTGTCAAGGCCTGGGGTATCCCCAGTTTTTTGGTGTTTTTCAGTGTGCCCTCAACCAGAGGCAGAAAAGCCGGCAGCCGTACCTCCTCAGGCACGCCAGCTGCAGCCAAGAGATCCAAAGCGGTCTTCAGCAAACCCACCAAATAGTTGGAAGCCACACTGGCTGCTGCATGGTAGAGCACCTTGGAATTGGAATCAAGTATGAAGTGTTTCCCGCCCAGTTTTTCAACCATCTCCTGGGCAAAACTATAGCCCCTTGTGTCCCCCTCGATGCTGAAGTAGGTCCCTGGGATAAGTGTGATGGCCTGCTCTACACTGGCAAAGGACTGAATGGGGTGAACTGAGATGGTGATCGCCCCTTTATCTGCTGCAGGCTCCAGCAGCTGTGCGGTATGGGCACCGCTCATGTGCAGAACTATTTGCCCAGAGCAAAAACCATCCTTTTCAGCTATTTCCTGCGCCACAGAAGCAATGGCATCATCTGATGTTGTGATCAAAAGCACCTCAGAACCCTTGGCCAGCTCCTCCTTGGATAGTACTGGACAGTTCAACCGTGCTGCCAGCTTGTTGGCTGATTCAGCAGTCCTGCTGGCTACTCCAACAATCCTGTACCCTGCTCTCTGCAGCAGAATGGCCATTGCAGAACCCACTTTACCGGCTCCGACGAATCCGATCTCCAAAACCTTCGCCTCCATAGTTGATCATTCCCTTTTTAGCTTTTCCAGAATTAAAAATGTAAAGTCACTATAGTTCATCAAATGCCAACCCCGTAAAAACAAAATGCCCCCTGAACAATGGTCCAGAAGGCAGTAATATACTCCCACATTAGCAACATCACCTTCCGTCTCAGTCCTTGTACAGGTACAAGCGGTTGGTCTCATGATTTTTCAGTTGTTTTTGGTCTTTACCCGGTTTTCCCCGGTATGGTACAGGTCCCATCCGGTAAACCGCGCCATAATTATAACATGACACTAGTCCTGAAACAATCTGATTTTTTCCATTTTTTCAGTTTTAATAAGCATAGCTAAATGCTCCCGGGTAGTTTTTCCATCAGGGTGGATGAGATCCGGGGCAATTTCCTGAAGAGGGAGCATGACAAAACCGCGCTCATACATCCTGGGATGAGGGATAACCAGCTCTGGGGTTTCTATGGTCAGCTCTCCATAAAGCAGGATATCCAGGTCGATCACCCGGGGGCCCCAGCGGATCAACCGCTTTCTGCCCAGTTTATCTTCGATCCCCTGAAGAAAGGAAAGGAGTTCCTCAGGTGTGAGAGTTGTTTCGATCTCCATCACCTGATTGAGGAACCAGCCCTGATCAAGGTAGCCCACAGGTTCTGTTTCATAAAGGGAGGATAGTTTGATCACCCTCACCTGAGGATGGTTCCCGATCTCCTGGGAGGCTTTTTCGAGGAAAGACCTTCTATCCCCCAGATTGGACCCCATCCCAATAAACGCGTGATGGCAGCCGTCACTCACTTCCCCTGCACCTGCCTCTCCTGATCTCCACCACCACATCGGTAAAGATTCCCTTTAGGGGGGCATGGGGTTTTTTCACACGCACCACAACTTCATTTAAGGGGAAACCGGAGAGCACTTTAGCAGCGATCCGTTCCGCCAAGGCCTCAATCAACTGGAAGCGCTCAGCGGTAACTATCCGCTCCACCAAAGCAAAAACCCTGCTGTAGTCAACAGTCCTGGAAAGATCATCCCTTTCCCCTGCCTCCTGCAGGTCACAGAACATCTCCAGGTCCACAATAAAAGGCTGGCCTAACTCCTGTTCCTCAGGCATTACCCCATGATAGCCGTAAAATTGCATCCCGTTTAATATAATGCGGTCCCTTTTGTTTTTCATTGCACATCAGCTTTCCTTATCGCATCAGCCATGCGGACAGCACGCACAGATTCTTTTATATCATGAACCCGGACAATATCTGCTGCACCCTGGGCAATCCCCCAAACTATAGTAGCAAGGCTTCCCTCTAATCTCTGATCCTTAGGAAGCTGCAGAGTATTGCCGATCATGGATTTCCGGGAAGTGCCTAAAAGCACCGGTTTCCCCAAAGAGCGAAACTCCCGGAGGTGGCGCATCACGATCAGGTTTTGCTGTGTATCTTTACCAAAGCCGATCCCTGGGTCGATGATCACCTGGTCCGGATCCACGCCGGCTTTTTCGGCGATTTCAATGCTCCTGCGCAGGAAAGCTAAAATATCCGCCATCATGTCCTGATAGTCAGTACCCTGCTGATTGTGCATAAGGATCACCGGCACCTGATATTCTCCGGCAACTCCTGCTAAATCCGGATCCTTTTGCAGCCCCCAGATGTCATTGATCATATGTGCTCCCGCTTCCAGGGCCACCCGTGCGGTTTCCGCCTTATAGGTATCTACAGAAATGGGGACCTTTATTTCCTGCACCAAACGCTCCAGCACAGGCAGAATGCGGCGGATCTCCTCCTGGGCTGGAAGGGGTTCTTGGGTCCAGGTGGCTGGACGTGTTGACTCACCACCGATATCGATGATATCGGCCCCTTCCTCCACCATTCTGTGTGCATGTTCTACAGCCAGTTCAGTATCAAAAAACTTTCCACCATCGGAAAAGGAGTCCGGTGTCACATTCAGTATGCCCATAACCAGTGTGCGCTCACCTAATGTCAAAGTATAGTCCCGGCAGCGCAGAACTCTGGCCTCTTTCTTGTCGTAATTATCGAGAACTGTTTTGATCTCATCTGCCAGCTGGCGCAGGCCAAAGGGCTGCATCTTCAGTTTTTTGCAGAGCTGCTCATACTGCCGCAGGGTGCCCATCAGCAGAACATCGGTCTCTTCTACAGTTAATCCTCCAGCTTCCCTGGAGAGAGCTGCCTCACCGCCCCTGGAAAGCATCTCCTGTTTGAGGATCAGAGCAGCCTTGAGGCCCAGCTTCTTCACCTTGATCACCCGGTGCACTGCCTTGGGTGTCATCCATCTGATTCCTTGCTTATCAGCCCCTATATCAGATAATGCCTGCTGTGCATCCTCCCTGCCTTCAATCAGCACAACATGTAAATTATGCCCTTTGCTCCCTTCCATTAATAACCACCCTTTTACCTCAGTTTAGAAAACGACTATGACTGCTTATCCGGTCCGATCACCGGGACTGTCCCCTCGCGCGAGCAGAGGGACAGGTTGACTGATCGGTCTAATAGATCATAACCAGGTTGCCTGTTTCCATGGTGGGGAATTTGTAGCATTTATCTTTGGCACTGCATTGATGGCAGGCACGGGAAAGGTTATCAGCCCTGTATAGCAGTTCCCCCAAGAGAGACATCCCCAGCCTCTGCTCTCTGTGCTCTCTGATCGCCCGGGTGATGATTCGTATCTCCTGAGGTGAAAAGCCTGCACGCTCCAAAATCTCTCCAGCCAGTTCGGCACCAATGATCGAATGGTCCTCCCCTGTTTCATACTGGTGCCATCTTCCGATGTCATGCAAAATCCCAGCCGCATAGACCACCTCTTTGGCTGCCTGCAGGTCCAGATTATTATCCTGACAGAAACTCACCAGAGCATCAGATTCCAACAGCAGAATATAAGTGATCCTTGCTACATCCACAAAATGCTGCATGTCATGCTTGCAGAATTCCCTGTTTTCTTCTGTTGCTCTGTTTTTGTCAAGGCACTCCCGAAACAAATGATCCCGTACGATGGCATCGATCCGTTCCATTTTACTCTCCTTTGTTGTTATTTTATGGAAAACCCAAGGGCTTCACCTTGGTTACCATCAGTTTATCAAAAACAAAGGAAAAAAAACAGAGAAAGCCCTGATAAAACAAGGGCTTTCTCCAATAATTTTTTAAGACAGGGATTAGAACAAACCAGTAACCTGGCCTGTCTTGACATCCACATCGATCCGCCGATAGGCCGGGTTGGAGCTGGTACCTGGCATCAGGCTGATAGCGCCAGCCATCGGGCAGAGGAACTTGGCTCCACCATAGACCAGGATGTCCCTGATCGGCAGTCTCCAGCCCTTGGGCACACCCTTCAGTGTCGGATCATGGGTCAAGCTCAGGTGTGTCTTAACCATCATTGTTGCGTAATCGGCATATTTGGGATCGGATTCGAACCTCTTAGCCTTTTCTTCGGCCAGCGGAGCCCAATCCACACCATCTGCACCGTAAACCTCTTTAGCGATTACTTCTACACGCTCCCGCAGCGGCATCTCCAACGGATACAGATACTTGAAGTCTACCTCTTCTTTACAGGCATCCATAACAGCGTCTGCCAGTTCTAGTGCACCTTCGCCGCCCTTCAGCCAGTGATCGGAGATAGCTGCCCGGGCACCGGCCTGCTCAGCGACCCTCTTCACAAGAGCCAATTCTGCATCTGTATCAGTGTAGAACCTGTTGACACAGACAACAGGCTTGATACCCGACTTCTTGACCACATTGATCATGTGTACCAGGTTCTCGCAGCCCTTTTCCACCAGTTCCAGGTTTTCTTTGGTGTACTCTTCCGGAATCGGGCGTCCGGGTACTACAGTCGGTCCACCACCGTGCATCTTCAGGGCACGGACTGTTGCTACAATTATTGAAACATTTGGTTTCAGACCGCTTAAGCGGCACTTAACATTCCAGAATTTCTCAAACCCAATGTCTGCAGCAAAGCCGGACTCTGTGACATGATAATCAAAGAGCTTCAGCCCTAAGCGGTCAGCGATAATTGAGGACTGACCAACGGCAATGTTAGCAAAAGGACCGGCATGGACAAAGCACGGTTGATGCTCAACAGTGCAGCAGAGGGTCGGGTTGATGGTATTGCGCATCCAGGCACACATCGCACCATCAACTTCCAGATCAGCTGTTGTGATCGGGTTGCCTTTCCTATCATAGGCCACAACGATATTGCTCAAGCGCTCTCTTAAGTCCGCCAGGTCTGTTGCCACAGCCAGAATGGCCATCAATTCTGAGCTGACCGAAATACCAAACTTGGACTGCATCAAGAAACCGTCCTTTTTGCCGCCGAGCCCGATGATTATGTTGCGCAGACCCTGGGCAGCAAAGTCGATGACCCAGCCCATCTCAATGTTCTTCGGGTCAATATCCAGTCTCTTGAGTCCTCTTTCAGCTAATTGTTCATCATCATAATTAGCCTCATGCTGCATCCTGGCGTTCAGGGCTACCATTGCCAGGTTATGGGCATTCATAATGTCGTTTATGTCCCCAGTAAGACCAAGTGAAAATTCGGTCATCGGGATCAAAAGGGCGTTCCCACCACCGGCAGCAGTACCCTTAATATTCATAGTAGGCCCGCCGGAAGGCTGACGGATACATCCTCCAACATTTTGCCCCCGCTTGCCGAGACCTTCCATAATCCCCATGGTAGCAGTTGTTTTACCTTCGCCCAGGGGTGTAGGAGTGATAGCGGTAACTTCAATATATTTACCGTCTTCTTTGTCTTTCAACCGCTCCATCACTTTGAGAAAGTCTACCCTCGGTGTTCTTCCGTAGGGTATCAACTCATCTTTCTCAAGCCCCAGCATATCCATATACTGTTCTGGGGTTGGCATATTCTTTTCAGCTTCTGCAGCAATCTGCCAGTCTTTCATTTGAGTAGGATCAAAAGGCATAGAATAGCATCTCCCTTCACTTAATCCTTCTATAATTTAACCAAACCGCTTCAACAAAAAACACTTAGGCCCCTCTTCTTCTCAGACAACACCTCCTTACACATAGGATTCTCCTGGTTAAATATGAGCAATTTGTTAATATTTGTGCCATAATAATTCCTATGCATGTTAGCCAGGGATAGTTGCCCATACTCTATATTCGCCATAAATTCAATTTTTCCTACTTATTGAATGATTAAATTTTAATGCCATAGCAGGAGGCACTTACCCCTTCAGAAACAACATGTTTTTCCAGATGCTATTCATATACCCAGGCAGCCAGGCTCAGTTCATAATTGCAGAGCTCCTCTTCATCGAAAAAGAGTGATATCTCTCTGGCTGCACTTTCCGGAGAGTCAGAGCCATGGATCACATTTCTGCCGATATCGATACCAAAGGTTTCTCTGATGGTTCCGGGAGCAGCCTTTTTCGGATCAGTTGCTCCCATCATCCCCCTGACTAAACTGATACAGTCCTCTCCCTCAAGAACCATGGCTACAACAGGGGAGGAGGTGATGTATTTTACCAGTCCCTCAAAAAACGGTTTACCACGGTGTTCACCATAGTGTTTGGAAGCCAGTTCCGGTGTGATCCGGAGCATTTTCAAGCCTGCTATTTTCAGGCCCTTCTGCTCAAACCTTTTGATAATTTCTCCTATTAATCCCCGCTGGACACCATCGGGCTTGACCATCACAAAAGTGCGCTCCACTTGTTATATTTCCCCTTTCACCTTTTTCTATATTTCCAATTATACCAAATTTCTATATCTACAATTATACCACTTATTGCTTGAGCTTTATGCATGAGTATCACCGGTATTGGTGAATAATGACCAAAAAAAATAAGGAGCCTTTAAGCTCCCTGCATAAGTGATTGAAATTCGCTGGCTTCTATGGTTTCCTTCTCCATCAAAGTGGTGGCAACCAGATGGAGTTTATGGATGTTGTTTTCAAGGATTTCCTTTGCTCTTTGATAACAGTTTTCTATAATGCGCCGGGCTTCC
>JAAYWP010000046.1 GCA_012516535.1 Syntrophomonadaceae bacterium
GGATGAAGTAGCTAGAAACGAGGAAACAGGACAGCTTGAAATAGAAACTATACTCCCCTTATTACCCATATTGGATGCCAAGCGGGAGAATGGACAGGTAATTGTCACTGTTCTAATGTATCACGGAAAGGATGCACCGGAGAGTGAGCGGTTTCCAGAGCCGTTGGAGGTGGAGGTTTCAATTCCTCATAGGTACGCTAGAAACCCTACATTTACGACTATCACTCATAGCGAATATGTATGTTTCAATTCCTCATAGGTACGCTAGAAACCTATTTTTAAATAAACAAATTCTTTTTGCTTTACAGCGTCAAAGACTTGTTGTTATGGGATTTTCCGGGTATCTGTTCAGCGTGTTAAAAATTACTATCAACTATCTTGAATTAACTAGCTGTTTATTATATTTTAGCATATATTTTCTAAAAAACCCGTTAATATAAGAAAAAACAGCGACAAAATTCAAAAAAATTGTCGTCGATCTACAATAGTTTTTGCGCTATCATAGGTCGACGACAAATTATTACTTGTAATTAACCCTTTATATATCATCAGCTCACATCTGTTATTCCAATAATAATACCAAGCATCTACTGCATTTTTCTATATAAATTAATTAATGTAACGGACATATCGGCAATATCCAGCTTGTGAATTGTTTGGTAGTTTTCCGTATATGCATTATAGTGCAACCTATCCTCAATAACTCTTGTGGCTGTTTTAACTTTCAGATCGATTGCAAAAGCCACAGTTTTGTTTACATCTAACCTTACTCATCTACTTGTTTGCTTATCTATAGAATTAATGCATTGACCATCTACCTAAGTGAAACAGACCGAACATTAAAGTAATAACTCAAACTCAATTTAGTCAACCCACCTACTGTCGTTCACATCAAAAGCCGAAACATTAAAGCAACAACGCAAACCACCTGAACAGCGTTTTCCGTATGCTCGATTTCCGGAGACCAAAAGACTAAAGCAATAACACAAACCTTGAACAATTTGTTTAATGGCTTGCAAAATGCATGGTATGGATAGACTCCTTTTCCACTGTGCGAACCAGAATGCTGGAAATCCCACAAGCAAACATCAGGGGGAGGGTTAGGTGTTGGTTACAGGTCATCTCCAGGACCATGATAATTGCAGTAACCGGCGCTTTGTTTGCTGCCGCGAATAAGGCACCCATCCCCACAATTGCATAAGCCCCGCTTCCTTCCACAAGGCCAGGCATCAGGCTGTGGGCAACACTGCCAAAGGATCCGCCCAAACAGGCTCCAATGAACATGCTTGGAAAGAGGGTTCCTCCCGAACCCCCTGAGCCAAGGGTCAAAGATGTTGTGATGATCTTGGCCAGGCATAAAAGGGCAAGAAAACCAGCAGCATTTAACTGGCCGCATAAAATTTGTTCCATTACTTTTTCTCCACGGCCAAGGGTTTCAGGGAGGAAACAGCCAATCAGTCCAAATGCCACCCCTCCCAGTGCAGGCAGCAGCCATACAGGAACTTTCGGTATTTTTTTGAACAACTCTTCTGTCTTACTGAAAACTCGGGTGAACAATTGGGCAACAAATGCAGCAGCAATCCCTAAACAAGCATAGAGCAGCAGTTCCACAGGGGAAATCAGGCTGTACGAACCAACTGAAAAGGTAGGCTCATTACCTAGGAAAAGATATGAAGTGAGTGTGCCAGTGACCGAGGAGATGGCCACTAAACTGAATATTTTGATAGAAAACCTCCTTAAGATAACCTCCAGCGCAAAGATCGTGCCTGCAATGGGGGCATTAAAGGTGGCAGCTATCCCTGCACCTGCACCACAGGCAAGCAGGGTAACCACCTGTTCCTCAGATAGCTTGAGCAGTTGACCTACAGTGGAGCCCAATGTAGCTCCGATCTGGGCGATCGGGCCTTCCCGCCCTGCTGATCCACCTGTTCCGATGGTGAGGGCTGAGGCAAGTGTTTTAACTAAGGCAACCCGGGGCCTGATCCTCCCACCATGCTGATCAACGGCCTTGATCACCTCTGGTATACCCCGGCCCCTCGCTTCCTGAGCCCAAAAAAAGGTCAGCAGCCCTACCAGCAGCCCTCCAGTAGCGCCGAGCAAGGGGAGAGGAATGTCTTTTATCTGGGAGAATGAAATAAAGCTAACTAAATCGATCAAATAGCCAAGAAGAAGGGCTCCTAATCCCCCGAGAATACCGACCAGTAGAGACAAAAAAGCCATAAAAATTGTTGGGTTTATTATTGGGACCACCCCCAGAAAAACAGTATCTTATAGAAACACAGATCCAAGTCTGTTATACAGTGTTCATGTTAAATAGACAGGGCTTCCATTATTTCATTATGCAGTTTACTATAGCGGGGGTCACTGATAATACCAGAACTCCTTTCCTCCCTGCTAAACGGAACCTTTACCTCCAGACGTACCTCACTGGGGCACTCGGAAAGCACATATACCCGGTCACAAAGGAACAGCGCCTCCTCCACATCATGTGTAATAAACAATATTGTAGGACGCAGTTCTTTGAGCACACCCAACAGCCAAACTTGCATCTTCCTCCTGGTGATGGCATCCAGCGCAGCAAAAGGCTCATCAAGCAGCATAATGTCACTGGAAAAAAGGTAGGTCCTGAGCAGTGCTGCCCTTTGCCTCATCCCACCGGAAAGCTGGGAGGGATAGTAATGCTCAAAGCCCGCCAACCCAAACTGCTGGAAGTGCTTCGCAGCCTCCTCCCGGGCCTTTCGCTTCGGCACCCCCTTCAAAATCAAGGGAATGCTGGCATTATCCAGAATGGTGCAGGAAGGGAGCAGCAGGTCCTTCTGGTGCATATAGCTCACCCGTCCGGTGACTCCGGTAAAGTCTTCACCATCGATGAGTACCCTCCCGGTATCCGGCAGGAGCAGCCCTGAAATGATATTGAACAGAGTGCTTTTCCCGCAACCGCTCGGACCCAATATACCGACAAACTCTTGATTATGTGCCTCTAGATCGATTTTACCCAGAGTCAGCAGTCCACCTAATGTTTTACTGATACCTTCCACAGCTATCTCTGGCAATTTTTATTCCTCCGGTAAAAATTCATTGGTAAAAGCGCTTTCAGCATCAAGGGGCTTTTCGATCAAGTTTTGGGAGTACATCCAATCAGCATACTTCTTCCAGCGCTCCAGAGACATCTCACCCCATCTTTTGGCATCGCTCTGATACTCCTTAGCCAGATACTGCTGGCTCTTGAGCACCAGTTCTTTATCCAGTTCAGGTACCATCTCACAAAAAATCTTTGCCGCATCTTCTGGGTTATTGATGCAGTATTGATATCCTCTGGCAGTTGCTTTCATAAACCTTTTTACAAACTCTGGTTTTTTTTCAATAGTTTTTTCACTGGCAATCAATATTGGTGAATAGAAATCCAGGGCTTCGTGGTAATCCCGTAATTTAATAAAATTAAGAGGGATACCCCTTATTTCTGATTCGATTCCGGTCCACCCCCAGTAGATCCACTCAAAATCAATATCCTTCTGTACACTGGTGAAAAAGTCTGCTGTTCCGATATTGATCATCTCTAACTTATTAAAATCTGCGCCAGCTTTGTCCATTAATGCTTTCAGCATTGCTTCCTCTGCCGGGGAACCCCAACCACCATACTTCTTGCCCTCAAAATCTTTAGGGCTTTTGATCCCCTTCTCTACCGGAGAGGCAAATCCAGATGTATTGTGCTGGATCACTGCAGCAATGGCTTTAACCGGCAATCCCTGGGTGCGGGCGATGGTCATATCCTCCTGATAGCTGAAACCGAAATCGCCCTGGCCGGCAGCGATCAATTGAGCTGTGCTGCCCTCACCCGGTTGGTTGACCTCCACGTCAAGCCCTTCTTCTTCGTAATAGCCCAACTTCTGAGCAACATAAACACCTGTATAGTTGGTGTTTGGTGTCCAGTCCAGAAGAACAGTTACCTTTTCTAAGTTCGTTCCACTATCCTGTTGATCACTACATCCCCCTACAAACATCAGAGAAAGGGATAAAATAGAGATAGCTATAATAAACATAATCTTTTTCAATTAAACCACCTCTTATTCTTTTATCTGCTCTATGATATCTTGAAAAGTCTCAAATCGCACGACCGGTATACCCTTTTCCAGACAATACTGGTATAAATAATCTTTAGCGAAAACCAGATCAGCTTTTGATGCCGGACAGGTATCTGAAGCTCCATCACCAATATAAATAACCTGTTCGGCATCACCCTTCAATTTCTCCATCAATGACGACTTGCATGTGCCACACTGGCCGCATTCAGGATTCAGATAAGGGCAATCGATCTCAAACCCGTCTTGATAGATCATCCTGTTGGCATAGTAGGGCAATTCAATACCATATTTTTTGAACAATGTTTCAATTATCACATCATACCCATCACTTAAAATATAAACAGCATGACCCTCTTTACGGCAGAGTTGTAGGAAATCAAGGAAATGCTCATTGATCTCAACAGTTTCTATGAGCTTTTTCACA
>JAAYWP010000047.1 GCA_012516535.1 Syntrophomonadaceae bacterium
GTAATTCAAGGGTTCTATAAACAGTTGCCAATCCTATTTCAGGACAAATTTTTTTGGCTTTATTATATAAATCGTATGAAGTCAGATGCCTGTCTTTTTCCTGAAACAAAACTTTTAATACAGCTTCACGCTGGGGAGTCAGGCGGAAGTTCTGATTTTCTATTTTCTTATAACAGGAGTGAAGTAAAGGATTCATTCAAGCCCCTCCCTTGTCACGTGGATTAAGCAGGTGCAATGTTAAGACGCAATATTATGTGCATATGCTCATTATATTTATAACACATTTTCTCCTTTCAGGTCAAGGGCATCATCAATAAAACACGCCGCAATTTTGCGGCGTGAAATCTCTTAATGATCACATACTTTATGATCACATACATTGGGGCCGGTTTCCAGCTTTCCTTTCAGATATGCCGCCAGGACAGCATCAACAGGACCACTGGCACCTACGATCACTTGAATATTTTGCTGATTGAACAGCTGCTGGGCGCGAGAACCCATCCCACCGGCGATCACAACATCAACTCCTTCACCTGCCAGCATACGGGGCAGTACACCAGGCTCATGGGGAGGTGCATTGATGGTTTTTTTACTTACTACCTCTCCATCATTTACCTCAGCAATTGTAAAATACTCACAGTGGCCAAAATGGGGACAAACCATGTCATCCTGTGAAGGTACAGCAATTTTCATATTATCTCCTCCAATTTATTATTTCTTTGAAAAGATGACCTTCGACTTTTTTCCACATATTAATAATGGCAGTGCCAGCTTTTGTCTTGAGAAGATTTTTAACAGGCAGCCCTTTTTTGATGGTATCAAGAACCTCTGGGTCAAAAGGGATCTTGCCAACTACACATAAATCTTCCTTTGCACAGTATTTTTCGATCTCTTCACTCATCTCCTGGCTCAAATCCCATTTATTGATACAAACCAGTGCTTTTACACCAAAATGCCGGGTAACACCATGTATTCTTTCTAGATCATGCCGTCCGGAAACAGAAGGTTCTGTGACGATCAATGCCAGGTCCGCACCGGTTAGAGAGGCAATGACCGGACACCCGATCCCTGGGGAGCCATCGATTAACAGAAGGGGTTCATCCTGAACCAGCCTTTCAGCATTTTTGCGCACCTCTGTTACCAGTTTTCCTGAACCCTCAGCACCGATATCCAACAGAGCGTGGGAAAAAGTGCCGTATTCTGTTTCAGAAACCATAGTAACCCCTGTGGTATCATCCTCCAGGCGCAGTGCTCCTGTAGGACAAACAAAAACACAAACTCCACAGCCCTCACAGCTGGTTTCATCTATTTCCAGTTCCTGAATGGCATCAAACCTACAGTATTCCTCACATTTCCCGCACTGATCGCATTTATCCGGCTCCTTAACAGCAATTTTTGCGCCCTTATAATCCTTTTTCTCTATTACCTTAGGCTGAAGCAGCAGGTGTTGATTGGGAGCTTCCACATCAGCATCTGCAATCACCAGTCTACCGGCAAGGGCTACAAAACAGGCAGTAACCGTTGTTTTACCGGTGCCTCCTTTTCCACTGGTTACCACTAACTGGCGCATGGACAGCCCTCCTTTATAGACTGGTACATCCCCCAAAATCTATCCTGCCACTGGGGTAATACTCTGCTAAATGGAACTCCAATAGAGCCGAGAGAAGCTAATAGCTTGCTGAACTCAATTTCCATCAGGATAGGGACATTTCGTTCTTGACAGATCTCAGATATAAGATCATTGTTTTTTCCTGCACGGTTGATGACCACACCACTTGGAAGCCCCAAATGGTCAACCATTTTCATGGCCAGTTCTAAGTCATGACGCCCAAAAGGAGTGGGCTCTGTAACCAGCAGAGCAAAATCGCTGTCCCGCACTGCCTCAATCACCGGACAGGACACCCCAGCAGGAGCATCGATGATCACTATATCTTCTTGTACATCTGCCAGCCCATTTTTCAGATGTCTGGTTATAGGAACAGCAAATGGTTCTCCAATATTAAGCCGTCCCTGCCAAAACTTGATAGAATCTGCCCAACCCTTTTCAATTACTCCAATTTCTCTTTTTCCTTCCTGAATGGCCTCTTTGGGGCAGACAAGAACACATCCCCCACAACCGTGGCAGAGTTCTTGGAAAGTCAAAACAAGCCCTTCTGCAACAGCCAGGGCATTAAACTGGCAAAAATTCGCACACTTCCCACAATAATCACACTTCTCCTGGTCGATCTCCGGGTAAGGGATAGTAACTGGTAGAGATTCCTCCAGCACCGGTTTCAAATACAGACCTGCATTGGGCTCTTCCACATCAGTATCCAAAAACAGCACCTTCTCACCCTTCCCGGCCAGAGATAATGCCAGATTCACAGCTACAGTTGTTTTGCCGGTGCCGCCTTTACCGCTCAATACCGCCAGTTTCATCGTGAACCACGGCCTCGGCCACCCGGGGTTGTTAATTCCTTTAAATCACCACTATGGTAAAGATCAATTACTTCACTGATCTTTACTTGTGGCGCCTGATAGATCTTCACCCCTCCTTTTACCAAAACTTCAAAAGCATTTGGCCCAGCCTGCCCTGTTACCAACTCTTTTGTTCCCAACTGCAAAAATGCTTGCGCTGCTTTAATACCAGCACCTCCACCGGCTGTGTTGCCGGGATTGTCCGCTACTTCAAATTCCTTTGTTTCAGTGTCCACTATGAGGAAATAGGGACATCTTCCAAAGCGTGGGTCCAATAATGCGTCAAGATCTTTGCCTGCCGCTGATATGCCTATTTTCATCAGATAACCCCCTTATCTTAGGCACTTTTTCTTAAATCATTTCGGGCATATGCCTTTTATATTTTTTAATTTAACACTTCGGGGATCAAAAAGCAAGGGGGTCCAAAAAATTTATTCAAATAGAATTGATTGTAATGATGGGAAAAAGGCGATAGCTAAGGAAAGTTAAATAGAGCTATAATAGAGGAATATAAAAGGAGTGTT
Organism: Syntrophomonadaceae bacterium; assembly: GCA_012516535.1. Classification (GTDB taxonomy): domain Bacteria; phylum Bacillota; class DSM-12270; order Thermacetogeniales; family Thermacetogeniaceae; genus DTU068. The sequence goes on from JAAYWP010000047.1 coordinate 2,982, forward strand.
AACCTGTACCCCGCATGCGCCAGATAAAATAAAGGGGCGAGGCAAGCAGAACAATTAACAAAGCGATCATAATGCGGTTGTCAAGGCCTGAAGCATGACCTAAAGCAACCTGTACTGTACCCCATTCAATATAAGCAAATAAATAGGCAATCTCCACTTTCATAATATTCATCAGTAACCTAGCATTAGCATACTGGGCCCGGGCGTTCTTTTCGGTTATCTCTACAGGATAATTAAAAATATGGGGAAAAAAGTTCAAGACGGTCATCATCACATATATAAAAACACTAGCACCTAATAGTCCAAATAAATTATTTTTACTCCCCCAGCCGTCAGCTTCCCCGGAAATCCCAAAATGGGTGGGGATGACATCTGGTAGAGCAGGCCAGTAATAAACCAATATCAGAACATGCGCTAAGATGCCGAGAACAGCAAGCACTTCAGTAACATTCTCCAGCGGTGAGCGCGGTATTTTCAGCACAGGACGCCCTGTTTTTTTCATCACTTTCCTCCGAACAAAGTTTTGCTAAATAACTATTCGATGGCTTATATTTTATATCCTGCAAAATGATCTATTTCCGACAGAAAAAACTACCAGACACCCAACATAGGTGCCTAGCAGCTAATTTAATGTATATAATGCTACAATAATTGGTTAAATGATGACAGTTCGCTTAAACTGACCTTCAAACTGACCAAGCGGTCCGATCAGTCAACCTGTCCCGGTGATCGCGTTAAACTAATCGAGCTCAAGGAAACAGTGCTGTTCAACCGGTTTAAGCCCTTTAATTTTCAGGTCAAGGGGAAATCGGAAAAGGGGGCCAGCAGTTATAATTGTATGAAACTCCCCGTTTTCTCCTGCAACATCAATGCCAGCCGCGGCCAGTTCCGACATCAATGGCTTATCCAATACCCTTCCCAAATAGCGCCTGTCCATTTTTTCCTCATTGACCGCCACAATCACAGCCTGAAAACCCAAATCCACCAATTCAGCAACTACTCTCTGCCGTGATTTCCCCCAGAGAGGTAGATAGGCTCTCATTTCAGCCGCAGCACAGGCATTTTCCTGCCATTTACGGTGTTCCTCAAGGTCGATGTCACCGAAAACACCAACCTCTATGCCCTTTGCTTTAAACTCCCGCAGCTGACCAATGAAAACCCTTTCATAATCCTCCCAGGAAGATGCCCCTGTTACCAAAGGCACTCCGAGGGATGCCGCCTGCTGCTCCAGAATCCTTAATGGCA
>JAAYWP010000048.1 GCA_012516535.1 Syntrophomonadaceae bacterium
ATAGATTATGAATTTGTGGATATGACCACAGTTTTGATCATCGGCAACAGTAGCACATACATCAAAGGAGATAAGATGATCACTCCAAGGGGGTATAAATTTGATATGGATCATAGGGGGAACATGTGAAACAGCTGAACTGGTCGAAAAAATTAAGGGTAAGATGGAGTATATGATAACAGCAGCCACAGAAGCAGAGCGGGAGTTCTTAGATGATCAAAATTTGATAGTGTGCCCCATGGATGAAAAGGAAGCGGAAAATTTTATACGCCGCAATTCTATCGATATAATAGTGGATCTGTCCCACCCCTATGCTGCTGAAATTACAAGAATTGCAAGAGAGGTTGCCGAAAAGTTTAACATTAAATATATACGGTATGTGCGCAGGAAAACGAAAGATATTGAAGGCTGTATCTATTTAGACTCCATCAGCCGATGCAGAGATTTTTTGAAGGGTGTAAAGGGCTGTGTTTTCTTTACCACAGGTTCAAAAAATATAAAAGACTTTGAGTCAGTAAGGGGAAGGAACAGATTTGTCTACAGAGTGCTTCCTACACCGGAAAGTATTGCAGAATGCCAAAAAAATAATGTTAAGCTGAGGGACATCATCGCGGCCCTAGGCCCCTTTAGTGAGGAGCTTAATGTTGCCATGTTCAAAGAATATGGCGCGGATTATGTGGTTATGAAAGACAGCGGCAAAGAGGGGGGCACTGATGAGAAAATAAAGGCATGCAGGCGGTTGAAGATCAAAGCTGTGATTATAGGCCGCCAGAATGAAAAGGGAGCAGAGGATATTGATGCTGTGATCAATCTGATACAGCAAAACAAACACAAGAGATGATGTTGGGCTGTTCAAAAGACCTGTGGGTATGGTGGGTAGGGTGCCCCGGTTAGGGAGATCTTTATGGGGCTGTTGGGTAGATGAATATGACTTATAGAAGTCAGCTGGGTAATAATTTATGCTTCAGCACAATAGGTTTTAGTAAAACATTAACAAGGGGGCTGAAGCATGAGCAAAGAACCGTTTGATACAAAGGGATGCGATACATCAGCTTTGTATAAGTGTGCTTACCCTGCACCTTACCCGGAAGTGCGGGTGGCTGAACCAAATCCCAAATATGCCCAACTGCTCCTGGAAGATTATGCAGGTGCGGTCAGTGAACTGACAGCAATATGCCAGTATAGCTATCACCATTTTGTGTTGGAAGAAGAGAACAGTGAGGTTTCAAAACTGCTTTCCTGTATTGCCCTGGTGGAGATGCACCATCTGGAAATACTGGCTGAAACCATTTATAAACTTGGTGTTGATCCCCGGTACAGGATCATTGAAAAGAACAATGCTGAAAAGTATTGGGATAGCAGTTTTGTTTTCTATGGCACCGCTCTTTGTGACCGGCTGACAGCGGATTTGGCTGGTGAATGGGCAGCTATAGCCAACTACCGCAAACACCAGCACATGATCGGTGACCCTTATGTCAAAAGAATTCTGGAAAGAATCATTTTAGATGAACTGCACCATGTTGTTTTGTTCAATCAGGTTATTGAGAAATACTGCCAGCCTCGTTTCCCCAAGTAGATAAAGGCTAGAAACTAATAGATTGGTTGATAAAAAAAGCCAGGTCAGTTAAAAGGACCCGGCTTTTTTAAGTGCATCCTTTGAAAAACATCTTTAATTGTTTTTATACTACTGCTTTTATGAAGAAATTAGATCAACAAATCTGAACTGTACAGTATCCACTATACCCCGGTTGGTGAGACGGAGTTCGGGTAAAACCGGCAGGGAAAGCAAGCCCATGGTCATAAAGGGGGATACTAGATTGCAGCCCAACTCTCTCCAGGTCTGATGCACCTTTGACAGCTGTGCTGCCACCTCCTCTACCGGGCGGTCTGACATAAGCCCTGCAATGGGGAGGGGGAGGAGTGCTAGGACC
>JAAYWP010000154.1 GCA_012516535.1 Syntrophomonadaceae bacterium
CAGAGATTCTAAACACTATTTCAAAATATCAAACTTGCCAAAGACCGGTAACCTTTTGGCCCTGCCATTAAATCCGTTGATCAGCCCCATAACGAACAGAACAAAAATGAACAGACCAAAAAGAGGCATTAAAAACCAGCCGATGACTGGGATCAAACTTAAGATAATCGTGCCCGCAATTGACACAATCAACAGCAGCAGTGCCTGGTTAGCGTGGAATCTGGCGTATTTTGACTGAGGACAAACCAAGAGCGGCAAGAAAAAAATCAAATAAGCAAGTCCCGCCATTGTCTTGCTACTATCAATCTCCGCCTGATCAAAGGCACCGGTTTGTTCTTGCATTAGGTCAGACATTTCTCTCCCTCCATATCTTTTGTTATTTTGGACATGGACAACGATAAGCTGTGCTGCCTCCCCCCTTTTTCAAGTTATCGTCAGGCTTGGTTCCAGCGAAAACCAAACAACCTGTATCAGTTATCCCCGCCGAAAAGATTGCCGATGCCCGCGTTGCCCAGCAGGCTGCCTTCTCCCTTACCGCCTTTCTTGCCGGCAGTAATGATGCGGTCAGCCATGCGGGAAAAGGGTAATGATTGCAGCCAGACCGTCCCCGGCCCTGTCAGGGTGGCCAGCACCAGTCCCTCACCGCCGAACAGGGCGGTCTTGATATCGCCGGAGAACTGCACATCGTAATTCACCGTCTTGGTTAAGGCCACCAAGCAACCGGTATCCAATTTCAGTGTCTCCCCGGCTGCCAGTTCCTTCTTTATAATGGCCCCGCCAGCGTGCATGAAGACAAGCCCGTCTCCCTCCAGCTTCTGCATGATGAACCCCTCACCGCCGAACAAGCCCACACCGATCTTCTTCTGAAAGGCGATGCCAATGGATACCCCCTTTGCCGCGCACAAAAAGGAGTCCTTTTGGCAGATAAGCATCCCGCCCACATCGGTCAGGTCGATAGGGATCACACAACCGGGATAGGGAGCGGCGAAGGAAACGCATTTCTTTTCATGACCGCGGTTTGTGAAGGTGGTCATGAATAGGCTTTCACCTGTGATGGCACGCTTGCCGGCGGAAACCAGCTTCCCCATGATCCCCTTGCCCTGGTCGCGACCGGAGCCGTCCCCGAAAACAGTGTCCATCTCAATGGCGCTGTCCATATACATCATGGCGCCCGCCTCGGCCACAACAGTTTCGCCGGGATCGAGCATGATTTCCACGAACTGTAGATCCTCGCCATATATCTTAAATTCCACCTCGTCCGCCCGTTTCATCCGCGTCCCCTGTCCGCCGCCCGGCTGAACCGGCTTGCCGCACGATGGGCAAAATTTTGCTCCCTCCTGTATCTGCTCCCCGCAATTACCGCAAACCCCCATTATTTCTCCCCCTTCTCTCCACTTTTAAAACCTATGCTTTCATCGGAACCGCCAAGTCCGAAATCTATTTTTAAAACTGTCATCCATATTCTATTAAAGGACCGGTTGGGAGAATAGGCAGAATATGCTTATAATCAGTACGAAAAATATTATTTTTTAGGCGAAAAAAAGCCGGGCTTTCGTGTTAAACAAAGCCCGGCTTCCTCTTCTCTCGCAGGGAAAGCCCACCCTTTCCGGAGTGGGATGAATGGTGGGAGGAGGTCACTTTGACATTTTCCGATATTGAGAGGGGGTAACTCCGACCTTCTCTTTGAACAATCTCGCGGAATGGCCGTTGTAATTCATGTTGCAGGCAGCAAAGGCTTCGGCAACAGAGAGGTTGGTATCCAGGAGTTTTTCCTTCAATTTGCTGATCTTATGATTGATATAATACTCATGGGGTGTTACGCCGGTATGCTTCTTAAATAGCTTGGTGAAATGCGCCTTGCTGAGGCAGGCCGCCTTGGCCGTTTTGCTCAAATTAAAAGGCTCCTGCCAGTGGCTTTCTATGTATTGTTTGCCCCGTTGTATTTCTTCTCTCCCCCGGTATATTTTCTTAAAGATAAAAACAGCGGCAAAATATTCTACTGTACCATCGGCGTTCACCAAAGGAAAACATGTAATGTCTGCGTTTATGGTCTCTATATCCCTGTCCACCACATTAAAATGCCGGATCATATCTTGATAGGGCGCATTGAAATCGGTAAGATATACGGTTTCTCCTGTCAATACCTGCCTGACCTGATCCATAACGCCAAGCTTATGAACGATGGGATCCTTAAAAACATTGTATTTGCCCACATGGGATTCCACGCTTTTTATGCCTATCATATCCAGCGCCGCTTTGTTAATTATCCTCGCCGTCCCATCAAGGGAGAAAATCTGAATCGGATAGGGGAAGCACTCGAAGACCCTGGCGAGCAGTTCTAGTTTTTCAAAGCCCCTTTGTGCACCCTCAACCTGACCTTTCATGGATTGTCCCTCATTTCTTATTAAACTGACATTTCCGATAAGCGGAAGGAGAGACCCCGGTTTTGTTTTTAAATACTCTGGCGAAATGGCCGCTATATTTAATATTGCAGGCAGCAAAGGCTTCGGCAACAGAGAGGTTGGTATCCAGCAGCTTCTCCTTCAATTTATTGATCTTATAATTGATATAATACTCATGGGGTGTTACGCCCGTATGCTTCTTAAACAGCTTGGAGAAATGCGCTTTGCTCAGACCTGCTGCCTTTGCCGTTTCGCTTAAGTCAAACCCTTCCTTCCAGTGGGTTTACATGTATTCTCTCGCCCTTTCGATTTCATCCTTGCCGCGATAAACCCTTCTGTTGATCAAAACCGCCGCCACTCATATCACCCGTTTTTCGTTATCCAGAACAGGGAAAGCCACGATGTCCTGATATACAGCCTCCAGGTCTAAGTCCTGTATACCGTAACGCTTCGTAATACTTTCCAAAGGCACTCTGACATCGGCGAAAAAAACGGTCTCGCCACTAAATGCCCGCTTTAACGCTGGGAGTTGACCTGTGGCGATAACATCAGGGTCTTTAAAGACATTGTATTTTCCGACAACCATGTCCGGGCTGACAGCGCCATACTCGGCTAGCAGAGCCTTATTTACCAGCACTGATGTCCCGTCGGGGGCATAAACCTGAATCGGATAGGGGAAGCACTCAAAAACCCTGGCAAACAGTTCTCCTTTGCCGAAATGCGTTTGAAATAACTCTATAATATCGTTTTGCCTGTCTTCCATATTAGTTTTGTTGTTCCCCAATTCTTATCACCGTTTTTGCA
>JAAYWP010000007.1 GCA_012516535.1 Syntrophomonadaceae bacterium
AAAGCTAGGGATGGATCCGGTTGAATTCAGGTTGCAAAACTTGGTTCATCCCTATGATATGGATCCAGTGGTCCAGCTTTCATTAGGGGATGCCCGGGTAATCGAATGCCTGCAAAAAGGGGCCGAGGCTTTTCGCTGGAAGGAGAGGTATAACAGCCAAGATAAACAGGGGCGGTACCGGCGGGGTGTTGGTGTTGCTTGTGGTGCCCACAAAAACGGCATGTACGGGGGATTTATCGATTCCACCAGCATGGTTTTGAAGATGAATGAGGATGGCAGCTTGAACCTGAATGCATCGATCCATGATGTGGGCTGTGGTATAGGCACTGTTATGAAGATCATCATAGCAGAAGTGTTGGATATAGACCCGGCTCTGATCACTGTGACTGAGGCTGATACAGAATTTACCGGCTATGACCCCGGTGTATATGGAAGCAGGGTGACCTATGTTGTCGGGGCTTGCGCCAAGAAAGTTGCTGAGATGCTGAAAGAGCAGATTCTGGAGAACGCGGCGCTTATACTGGGCAAGCCAAAGGAATACCTGAGAGTGGAAAAGGGCTGTGTTTACACTGTGGGAGAGGCTGAAGAGAGAGTTATTTCTTATAAGGAGCTCGCTGAAAAAGCCATTCGGGAAAATTACAGAAGTCTAAATGCAGCCTATACTCACCATTCAACCTCCAATCCAGGCTCATACTCTGTGCAGTTTGCTGAAGTGGTAGTGGATACATTGACAGGATTGACCAGTGTGACAGATTTTCTGGCTGTTATTGATATAGGGCGAGCCCTGAACAGGGGTATGATCGAAGGGCAGTTTCAGGGAGCTGTACAGATGGGAATTGGCTATGCCCTCTGTGAAGAGGTGAAGATAGATGACAAAGGGATACCACTTAACAACAGCTTTGCAAACTATCATATGCTCACTGCATTGGACATGCCTGATGTGAAGGTGCTGTTGATCGAGCATGAGGGTGATGATGGTCCCTTTGGAGCAAAAAGCATTGGAGAAATATCAAATGTGCCTACTGCTGCTGCGGTTATCAATGCGGTCAATAATGCTTTAGGGACAAAACTGTCTGATTTGCCTGTTACACCTGATAAAATCCTGGCAGCTTTAGCCGAACAAAAGAGGGTGGGAGCATGCTGATCGAATTTAAAGTGAACGGAAAAAACTATAAGATAGATGTCTGCCCCAGTATGAGGCTGATCGACCTGCTGCGGGATGAGCTGGGGCTGACCGGAACAAAAGAGGGCTGTGGGGAAGGGGAATGCGGCTCCTGTACAGTGATCATGGATGAAAAGGCAGTTAACTCCTGTTTGGTGCTGGCACCCCAGGTGGACGGAAAGGAGATCATAACCGTAGAGGGGTTGGCTGAGGACGGACAACTGGATTCTCTGCAGCAGAAATTTCTGGAGCACTCTGCTGTGGAGTGCGGCTTCTGCACACCAGGGATGCTGATGTCAGCTAAAGCCCTCTTAATGAAAAATCCTCATCCCACAGATGAAGAGATCCGTACTGCTATCGCAGGAAACCTGTGCCGCTGTGCAGGGTATGCAAAGATTGTTGCAGCAATTAAAGCTGCAGCTGACTCCACCGACCAGTAGACCGATCAGGGGGACGGGTTGACTGATCGGACGATCAGTGTGACAGTCCCCCTGTGCGATCCGAGCAGTGTTTTAACCCTGCTGCTTGCGACAAAAGCTCTAATACCGGTATTTATATATTGAATTCGGTGAGTAACTGTTTATCACCGGAAACTCCAGTTAAATTAAGAGCTTGTACCCCAGCTAGTTCTGTCATCATTCAGTAACAATGTTTCCTTTCGGCTGTCGTTAGCTGCTCCTTCGTCAAGGGCAAGTAACCTACACAGGTCGCTGCGCTGGCAGGGATAAACTGACCATACTCGGGACTCTGTCCCCCAGCGCCACATCCCCGGCGCGCAAAGGCAATATCTATATAAAATATCCTAGATGTTTATCACTGTAAGAAAGGTGTCACTATGTTATATCAAACTGGTGTAATACTCGTTCTAATTTCCGCAGTCTGTTACGGTTTTATCCCTATTTTTTCTCTTTATGCTTATGAGGAAGGGGTTACGACCCTGAACTTTTTGTTTTACCGCTATCTGGTAGCAACCCTTGTATTCTTTCTCTATCTGGCGGTACGGAGAATCAAGATCAAATTGAGCTGGAACCAGGTTTTTTGGTTGTTTATTTTGGGTGGTGTGTTAAATTTTGTGCAGTCGATCCTGTTTGTAGCATCTGTGAAATATATATCTGCGGGCCTAACTACACTATTATTCTATACACACCCCCTCCTGGTGGCAGTCCTCTCCTACTTCCAGGGGGAGAAACTCACCCGGGGTACTGTAGTGGCGATCTTTATTTCTTTTGCCGGATTGTTCATGGTTCTTGATTCCTCATTGGGTGAGGTAAATACTATTGGCATTGCCATGTCTTTAGCTTCTGCTCTTTTTTATACTGGTTTTATTTTACTGGGCAATAGACTAGTCAAAAATATGGATGTAGCAGTGATGAACTCATTTGTTTCTTTGTTTACTGTAGCTGTTCTCCTTCCTTTAACTTATTTTGAAGGGGGTTTGGGGAGCCCTTTGACTGTAAAGGGTTTCCTGGCAGCTGCAGGCTGTGGCTTGGTTACTTCCAATATAGCACCCTTTACCTTTTTTGCCGGGATCACCGCGGTCGGTGCTACTACCGCTTCAATCCTATCTAATGCAGAGCCTGTGACAACTGTCGTTCTGGCTGCACTGCTTTTCTCACAGCATCTGACGGGCCTGCAGCTGTGTGGGGGGCTGCTGATCCTTGTGGGAGGCACTGTAGCTGTGCTGGCTAAGAAGAGTGTAAAAGAAGAATTAAACCAGGATTATTCCCCTAAATCTGCTTCTTGAGATTTATTAAGCCGGTCCAGCTAAGGGGCCTTTTGGGGCTGACGACTAATCTGTTACTTGAGTTTTTCGAAAAGGTGTAAATTAATATTTGAAGGTGATGGCATTGCAGGAGATAACTGTTTCTCTGATTGTGGAAAATGTAGCTAGGCTCTGTCAAGAGGCTAATTTTGACCTTCCCTCCGATGTCCGGGATGCATTGCAGGAGGCAGCAGATTTAGAGGAGTCCTCCCAGGGGAAGCGCATTTTGGGAGAGATCTATGAAAATGACTGTATTGCTCAGCAAGAACGGATTCCTTTGTGCCAGGATACAGGAATGGTTTTGGTTTTTGTGGAGATCGGACAGGATGTGCATGTGACCGGCGGATCCCTGACCGAGGCTATCAATGCAGGTGTTGCCAGGGGGTATCAGGAGGGGTATCTCCGCAAATCTGTTGTAGCGGATCCTCTACACCGCAAAAATACTGGTGACAACACCCCTGCTGTAATCTACTATGACATTGTACCTGGTGATCAGCTGCGGATTACTGTAATGCCCAAAGGGTTCGGGAGTGAGAACTGCACAGCACTGGGGATGCTCAAGCCCGCAGATGGACTGGATGGGGTGAAGAGATTCATCTTAGATGCGGTGGACAAAGCCGGTCCTAACCCCTGCCCTCCTGTTACAGTGGGTATTGGGATCGGTGGAACAGCTGACAAAGCTTTACTCCTTGCCAAGCGCGCCCTGCTGCGGGATGTGAAGTCAGCTAATCAGGACCCTGATCTAGCTGCACTGGAAAGGGAGCTTCTGGAGGCCATCAACAAGCTGGGTTACGGCCCTGGTGGGTTAGGGGGGAGGATAACAGCACTGGCTGTGCATATTGAAACATACCCTACCCATATAGCCGGACTACCAGTGGCTGTTTGCCTCAATTGTCATGCTGCACGGCACAAGACCTGGGAGTGGAGGGGTGAAAAGGTTGAGTAAGGAATTGCAACGAGAAAACCGGGGGTATTTGAACAGCGGATCCAGCCAACAGTGCGGCAGCGGGATGAACGATGATCAAGAATTGATCCAGATTCAGCTGCCTCTAGCCGAAGGTATAACCAAAGAACTCAGGGTGGGGCAGAGGCTGCTGCTCAATGGTGTGATCTATGGCGCCCGGGATGCGGCACATCAGCGCTTGATAGCTGCTCTGGAAAAAGGGGAAAATCTCCCGGTGGATCTGCGGGGACAAGTGATCTATTATGTGGGGCCAACCCCTCCCCGGCCGGGACGCCCTTGTGGTGCAGCGGGCCCTACCACCAGCAGCCGTATGGACAGATATACCCCTCAGTTACTGGAATATGGGGTGAGGGGTTTGATCGGCAAAGGGAGGAGGTCCCCTGAAGTGATCAATGCTATCAGAAAATACGGAGCGGTTTACCTGGCAGCAACCGGGGGAGCAGGAGCTTTGATCGGGCGCTGTATCAAAGAGATGCAGGTGGTTGCCTACCCTGATCTGGGGCCTGAGGCGATCTACCGCATCACAGTTGAGAATTTACCGGTAACAGTAGCCATTGACAGTAGGGGGGAGAACCTATACGAAATAGGCCCAGCCCAGTACCGCAGAATTTAGGGTGAAGCCACTAGCTGCATACAATTGGGGAGTTTATCTGTATATGGATCTCTTGCAAACAAAATGCTGAATGCGAAGATGGATGGATCTGTTTAGGGCAGAAGGCTGGCTAAAATCTCTTGCTATCTCTATCAACATGCTAAATGTGAAGATCTTTTGATCAATAGGGAATTATCATGGTTTTTTTGATTGAGCTTCAGTTTTAAAACTTGAAGATATTACCGGAGGTTTGTAGTCAACTGGTCTGGGGTATTATAATTATAAGAGAAATGGATCTTGTTGCTTGTGGATACACCAGCCAAGTCCCAGACAAGGTGCTGTCCCTGTGGCTAAGAGCCAGCCAATTAGACTGTCATAGTGGCTAAGGGAACTGCCCCTTGCTTAAGGGCTGGTTGGTATTCGGTGTACGGCAGGAGAAGAGGCTTATTTTACTTATTTAAAAGGATTATAAACTTCAAAGAAAAAGGAGGTTCTGCCTGTGGATGCATTGGAAGCCATTCTGACAAGAAGGAGTATTAGGAGGTATACAGCTGAACCTGTAGCAGAAGATCTGATCAAGAAACTGCTGGAGGCCGCTATGTATGCCCCTTCGGCCCACAATCAGCAGCCCTGGCAGTTTATCGTCATTCAGGACCGGCAGCTTTTGGATAAGATACCTGAGTTTCATCCTTATTCATCAATGCTCAAGTCTGCACCCTTGGCCATTTTGGTCTGTGGGGACAGCAGCCGGTTCAAGTCCTCCTATTTCTGGCCTCAGGACTGTGCTGCAGCAACCCAGAATATTCTGCTGGCTGCCAGAGCACTGGGATTGGGTACAGTGTGGATGGGTGTTTACCCCAAGGAAAACCTGATGGAGGGCTTGCGCACACTCTTTAAAATACCTGAAGAGATTATCCCCTTTTCCCTGATAGCTGTTGGATACCCTGCAGAAGAAAAACTTAAACCTGAGCGCTTTGATGAGCAGAGGATTCATTATAACGGGTGGTGATTAATTTTTCACTTCAATACGCCCAGTGCTGTCAGTGCCTTGATGATGAGCTTTTGCCGGGGATCTTCTATTTTAATTGAAACCGTCAATCAAAAAATGCTGTTGGAGAAATATTTGATCAGTTCTGTGTCCCCATTTGGGAGATGACCTTTTAGACAGAAACTTCCCAGTGATAGCTTGCCCAGAAGAAAAGCCGCAGAACTACTGCGGCCTGTTTTTTTATACCCAAATGCCCTCTTCTGATCAGGTAAAAGGGAGGGCCCTTTGAGGGAACGAGATGACTTTTTTATGATATTCTTAAAGATTTTCTTACCTGCTTTTCAGTGTTGTGACGGATCAACAAAGCCCATGATCCGGTGTCTGTGTCCATCTACTTCATTTGTTTCAAAAGATACATAATGAGTATGGTAGCCCCCGGGCAGTTGGATGGCTGGGCCTGTCATGGAGAAATAGCCATGGGTGTGGCCGAAATCAAAGGTGGTGACCCCTCTGATGTCATGTACATGGCTGCCATCTTTCGGCTGTGGTGGCCCGGTTACTCCTGGGTGCAGATGGGCATGTTCCCGGTTGCAAGTGGTTTTACCCCCATGAGCGTGCACATGGGCGTGGAAATCATAGCAGGGGTAGCCCTGGGATTCGCATTCTATTGACATGAACAAC
>JAAYWP010000049.1 GCA_012516535.1 Syntrophomonadaceae bacterium
AGGTATGGCGGCACAGGCCTGGGGCTTTCGGTGGTGAAAGCCATTCAGGAATTGCACAATAACCGGTACGGGGTAGAAAACCTCCCTAATGGGGTTCTATTTTGGTTTGAAGTGGACAGAATATAACCCGACCCTTTGATAAAAAAGCCCTAAAAAGAGGGCTTTTTTTCACTCAATATTCACAAAATGGTCACAAAACTATTTTAATATTTAATCAGTTATAGAGTATTGAATCTCATTTCGCAGAGAGGTGAATTCAAGTGAAAACAAAAAAGACTTTAGTTTTACCTATATTAGTAGCTTTTATAGCAGGTATTGCATTCGCAGGGGGTTTCCTCTTTGCCTCAAGCAAATATTGGCTGAACAGGGTTCAGGCAGAAAGTGCAGAATCTTCCTCTGCCAGCAATGAAAGCATACCCCTTCCTGGGCTGGACTCCAACACCATCTCTGATATTGTAGAAAAAGCTGGCCCTGCTGTGGTTACTATTGAAACCTATGTTTCCTCACCATCACAGTCAAATCCATTTTTTAATGATCCCTTTTTTAGGGAATTTTTCGGCCAGTTTAAAGAAACACCCCAACAACAGATGAAACAGGGCATCGGTTCCGGATTTATCATCTCAGATGATGGTTATATTTTGACTAATGAACATGTGGTCAGCGGTGCCCAGGAGATCCAGGTAAGCATCGTGGGATTGGACAAACCGGTGGTTGCCCGCATTGTTGGGGAGGATGTAGAACTGGATCTGGCAGTACTGAAGGTCGATGTCAACAAAAAACTACCGACCTTAAAACTGGGAGACTCCAGCAGTGTTAATGTGGGCAACTGGGTGATCGCCATCGGCAATCCTTACAGCTTAGATCACACTGTCACTGTAGGGGTGATCAGCGCCAAAGGCCGCCCCATCACTGTGCAGGGCCGCAGGTACCGCAACCTGCTGCAGACCGATGCCTCAATCAATCCAGGCAACAGCGGCGGCCCCCTGTTAAACCTGCAGGGAGAGGTGATCGGGATCAATACCGCGGTTAACTCCCAAGCACAGGGTATCGGCTTTGCTATCCCCAGCGATACTGTCAAATCTGTCTTAGATGATCTGATGAAAGAAGGAAAAGTTAAACGGAGCTGGCTGGGTGTGGAGATCCAGGATGTTAACCAGTCCATCGCCAATTACTACGAACTGCCCAATCTAGAAGGGGTATTTGTGAGAAATGTGGTAACAGGAGGCCCTGCTGATAAAGCCGGAATAAAACAAGGTGATATCATCATCTCCTGGAACGGAAAAAGTATTAAAAACGTAGATGAACTGCAGGAGATGATCAGCAAACATGAGCCAGGTGATAGGGTCAAACTGACCGTCTGGCGCAATATAAAAAAAATAAGTTGTACAGTCACTTTAGGTGAACGTTAACTGATTTCAGGGAAAACTCACTCTTTCACACATATCCCCTGGCAAACGGTTCTCTTATGTAAACTTAGAGAACCGTTTTATTTTACAAGCTCATTTATGTAAACAGGAAAGCTTTTTATCCATAACTATTCTTCATGTTCACTATCAAGTATCTTTATTGACCACCTTTGCTAGATAACTTACAATAGGCATAGGATAATGTTCAGTAATTATATATATTACTATATGTTATTGTTAGGGGATCACAGATGCTCACCGCAGGGATCGACATCGGTTCTATGTCTACCAAAGCTGTGATTTTCAATGGTCAAAGTTATTACAAAGCAATTACCCCCACCGGCTGGAGTCCACGCCAAGCAGCAGAACTGGTCTTCAACGATCTACTTAAACAGGCTGGACACAGCCCTGATCAGATTGATTTTATAGTGGCAACTGGATACGGCCGGATTTCTATCGATTTTGCAGACCGGGTAGTCACAGAAATAACATGCCATGCCCGAGGCGCTGCTTACCTAGTACCTGGCACTGATCTAGTCATTGACATTGGAGGACAGGACAGCAAGGTGATCAGGATTAATGAACAGGGGCAGGTGCTTGATTTTGCCATGAATGACAAGTGTGCAGCAGGTACCGGGCGTTTTTTACAGGTTATAGCAGCCGCTCTTGGGGTAGATGTCAGTGAATTAGCCGCTCTGTCAGCAGGAAAAACACCCCTTACCTTGAACAGCATGTGCACGGTTTTTGCTGAATCTGAAGTGATCAGCCTCATCAGCCAGGGCAAAGAAAAAGGAGAGATCATTGCCGGGCTGCACCAGTCCATCGCCCGGCGTATCACCAGTATGGTACAAAGGATGGGTGCTTTAAACAGGATTACCTTTACCGGCGGAGTGGCCAGAAATGAAGGTGTCAGGAAAAGCTTGGAGCAGCAGATCGGTATTCCTGTTCTGGTTCCCGAGGACTGCCAAATGGCTGGAGCGATTGGCGCAGCGCTGATCGCCCAGGATTTTTGCAGGAAATAATTTCGGCTTCACAGAGAAGCCGCAGGTAAATAAAAAGGGAGGAGAAACAATGGCCGATTATCGGAGTATGTGGGAGAACCTTGGAATGGACTTGGAAAAACATGACCTCTTATGTGAGGCACTGCCTGATGCATATCATCAAGTCTACATTTCCCAAGAGAACCGTCCCGCAGGGATGGACTATTATGATTTTGTTGTTGCAGAGATTCACGGAGTAAGGCCCGCGGAACTGGTTGAGCACAAGAAAAAAGGCGGTAAAGTCTTCGGCACATTCTGTGTCTATGTACCTGATGAGATCATCTTTGCTGCCGGTGCCATTGCCACCGGTTTGTGCGGAGGTTCACAGTTTTGGGTTCCAGCTGGGGAAAAGGTGCTGCCTGCCAATACCTGTCCTTTGATCAAAGCCTCAGTGGGTGCGCGCCTTGATAAGACATGCCCCTTTTTCCGCCTGGCTGATATTTATATAGGTGAGACCACCTGCGATGGGAAGAAAAAGACCTGGGAGATATTAAATCAGGATGTTCCGGTTTATGTGATGGATCTCCCCCAGATGAAAAGAGCGAAAGATATTACAGCCTGGGCAGACGAGATTAAAATGCTGCTCCAAAAGGTTGAAGAAGTGACAGGCAATAAAGTTACACCGGAGGCCTTGGCGGAAAGCATCAAACTGATCAACCGCAAACGCAAGGCCTTAGAGCGGCTCTATAACAGCCGTAAAAACACACCTGTCCCCATCAGCGGTAAAGATGCACTGCTTATTAGCCAGATCGCCTTTTATGATGACCCTGAACGCTTTGCTACTAAGACCAATGA
>JAAYWP010000050.1 GCA_012516535.1 Syntrophomonadaceae bacterium
CAGATGGCATAGTAGCCGCCCAATCCTGCTCTGCGTAATTCCTCAGGTGTTGCCCCTTTTGTCAGTTTGTAAACCATGGTGGCGATGATCTCCCAGTGGGCCAGTTCCTCTGTGCCGATGTCGGTCAAAACTCCTTTGGCTCTGCCTGTTGGCATAGAGTAGCGCTGGGAGAGGTAGCGGATAGCA
The DNA here is from genome assembly GCA_012516535.1 of Syntrophomonadaceae bacterium. Taxonomy (GTDB): domain Bacteria; phylum Bacillota; class DSM-12270; order Thermacetogeniales; family Thermacetogeniaceae; genus DTU068. The sequence continues at coordinate 187 of JAAYWP010000050.1, forward strand.
GCAGACAACTCGCCATTGGGCCCGCCGAATTGAGTTAGTAGATATCTGGCCATGGGCAGGTCCTTTTTTCTTACACGCACAGGATATTGTAGTTTCTTTTCATAAAGCCACATGGATATCCCCCCTAATACTCAATTTCCCAGGGCCAGGGTTCATCGATCCAATTCCAGGAATTAACCGGTCCTGAGTGGCCGAAGTTGATCAGCGGCCCATAGCGTGCTTCATAGTTTTTTTTGGCCTTTGCAAGGTGTGCTGCCAGATTATTAAAAGTTGAAAGTGCCTTATTATCATTGGGATGGGTATCCAGGTATAAGTTGAGTTCTACCAGTGCAAACTCAATTTCCTGAAGTTCCCTCAGCATTGCTACACGTGATCTATCCATTTTCTACACCTCGCCTTTCATAGGATAGCGCCTGTATGGGCGATACAACTCCGGAAAGAGTGTTCCTTTATTCAGGGCCTCAGAAAGTGGGAACATTTCCCTGAACATCTGGGGCGGTATATATGCTGTGGCAAGTCTGAGCCGTGGGATACCCGGGCAATGGGATAATGTATCTGCTGAGTTTTCAACAGTTGTATAATCTTGTTCAGTCATCTTGTCTCTACCCCCTTATATTTGTTTCGTAACCATGTTAGCCCACATTTACCATATAATATGCTGGGATGGGAAGAACAGTGATAGAGCTGGTCTATTTTCCTTGAATACTTCTGCTTGATGGCGTATGATACTTATATTGATCAGTAGAAGGATGTTTTGTGGTATAAACACCAGTCCTTATTGATTTTTGCCGGTAGAGACAGGAGGAGTAGTTATTGCAGCAGCTCAGTCTTCTTTTTTTATTGAGTCTTGGACATATGGTCACAGATATGACAGGTGGGGCATTACCGGTTTTGCTTCCGGTGATCAGATCAGAGTTTTCCCTTTCTTATACCGCTATCGGTGTGATTATTTTAGTCTCCAATCTTATCTCTTCGGTTATCCAGCCGATTTTTGGTATTTGGAGTGATCGCAAAGCCGTTCTTTGGCTTTTACCTGCTGGCTGTTTGCTGGCTGGTGTCGGTCTGGTTTTGGTAGGCTTTGCTCCTGCTTATCTGCTTATTCTTTTTGCTGTAGCGGTGAACGGTATCGGTTCTGCTGCCTACCATCCTGAGGCATCCAAACAGTCCTTTTTGATCAGTGGGGAAAAAAAGGCCACAGCATTGTCCATTTACTCTGTAGGGGGAAATATCGGGCACGGGCTTGGCCCGGTTATGGCCGCCCTGCTGCTGGAACTTGGCGGACGCCGGGGTGTGGGCATCTTTCTTATTATTTCGGTGATCACAGCCATTCTTCTTAAAAAATCACTGCCTGCGATAAAACAACTGGCAGATAAAAACCATGGAGCGAAAAAAGATTTAAGAGCAAATCCTTCAGATGGCAGGATGAGCAAGGGTGTGCTCTTAGCCCTTTTCCTGCTGGTGATGATAGTGATCTTACGCTCTCTGGTACACCTTGGAATGACCAACTTTATACCTCTTTATGTAGAGGAGTACCTGAACGGCAGCAAGCATTTCGGCGCTCTTCTGCTGACTGTTTTTCTCCTTTCCGGGGCTGTTGGTACAATTTTTGGCGGTATGGCAGCTGATTGGATCGGCAGAAAAAGGGTTATGGTGCTTTCCTCTGCTCTGGTAACACCATTATTATGGCTTCTTCTTATCAGCAACGGCATCTGGGCAGTGGTATTCGCTGCTCTCAGCGGCTTTGTTTTGATCTCAACATTCTCTGTCACTGTGGTTTATGCTCAGGAGTTGATTCCCAACAGGGTTGGCCTTGCCTCCGGCTTAATTCTGGGGTTTGCCTTTGGGGTTGGAGCTTTAGGAGGCCTGGCTTTCGGTGCTGCTGCTGATGTGTGGGGTATCCCGGCGGTACTGAAAGCTATCAGCCTGCTGCCTATCCCTACATTTTTGCTCTCTTTATGGCTGCCCCATGAGGAAAGATACAGATTAACTGATACACATTAGAAGAAGTATTCTTGTTCAATAGGCAAGCTGTTATAATTATGGTGAGATATAAGCCATAGTGAAGAGCAAGGGACAGCACAGTTTTGGGGGAAAGGGTAGTGAATAAAAATTCAATCAATAAGGGTTTTCGTTTTTGGTTAGCTTTTTATGCTGGTCGATTAACAGCTTTTATCTGCCGTCTATTCCGGCTCTCAGGCACTTCTTTGCCTGGAGCTGTTGCTTTAAGGATCTGTCCGCAATTGTTATTTTATTTGGCACCTGCCTATGAAAAGGTTATTGCTGTGACCGGCACCAATGGGAAAACAACTACAACCAATCTGATCAGCTATTTTCTCCGGCAGGCAGGAGTACCCGTTATTGGGAATGGAGAAGGAGCCAACATGATAAATGGGGTGGTGACAGCACTGATCAAGGATTGTAACTTTTTCGGTGCTGCTCAAAGCCGGACTGCTGTGCTGGAGGTTGATGAAGGAAGTGTGGGAAAGATCCTTCCTGCTGTTAAGCCTGATCTGATCGTTGTTACCAATTACTTTCGCGACCAGCTAGACCGTTACAGTGAACTTGACCACATTATTGCTCTGCTGCGCAAAACCATAGACCATCTTCCCGAAACTGAGCTTTTACTTAATGCCGATGATCCTTTAGCAGTGGCAGTGGGGCGCGGAAGAACTGCGGTCCGGTACTATGGGGTAGCAGGCGAGAGGGACTGCAAAGAGCTAGAGGAAAATGAGATCCGGGAGGGGGGATTCTGCCCGGACTGTGGAGAGCTGCTGACCTATGATTACTATCAATACTGCCAGTTAGGCGATTATCGCTGCACAAAGTGCTCTTTCAAAAGACCGGAACCTGATTTTTTGGCTTTAGATGTTGATGATAGTGATCTGCTGCATTTCTCCCTGTATCTGCAAAATAAAAACACCGGTGAACAGGAGCCCCAGAAAGGCAATCTCGATCTGCATTCCCAACTGCGGGGTTTTTATAATGTTTATAATATACTGGCTGCCAGTGCAGCGGCAATGCTCATAGGTGTTCCCCAGCAGATTATCGAAAGATCACTTCCTGATTACTCAACCGCTACCGGGAGGCTGGAGCAATTTATTTATCAAGGCCGTCCCTGTACACTGGGTCTTATCAAAAATCCTATCGGGGTCAATGAGGTTATAAAAACCATTTTGCCTCAGGAGGGGAAAAAGGCTTTTTTGATCGCCATCAATGACCTGGCAGGGGATGGGAAGGATGTTTCTTGGCTATGGGATGCTGATTTTGAAAAATTGGACCAATCCATGGTCAGCAAGGTTGTCTGTTCTGGCAGGCGGGCTGCGGAGATAGCTGTCCGGCTTAAATATGCCGGCTTTACCGCAAGCAAGATAGTGCTTGAGCCGGGATGTAGGGAGAGTTTAGATGTCCTGGGACTGCAGAAGGCGGATCAGTATTATATCCTGGCTTCCTATACAAGCCTTTTCAACTATGCCAAACTTCTGCGGAAAAGGGGAAAGGCGGTGGCGAAAAATGCGGATCAGAGCCTGCCATCTTTATCCTGATCTATTGAATCTGTATGGTGACCGGGGGAACCTGCTGGTTTTTTGCCGCAGAGCCCAGTGGCGGGATATAGAGGTGGATGTGGATCAGTTTTTGCTAGGGGACCGGGGGGACTTTAACGGCTATGATTTTATTTTTATAGGTGGAGGAGCAGACAGCCGCCGCACTCTGGTTTTGAAAAATCTTGAGAAAATAGCGCCCTTTATTGTGGATGCTGTGGAAGAGGGGACTGTTCTTTTAGCTGTCGGTCTGGGGTTTCAGCTTCTGGGACGTTATATTAAGGCTGAGAATGGAGATGTGATAGCTGGGGCTGGTGTTTTTGATGCATGCACAGAAATGGACTCCAGCCGGTCGGTGGGGGATATACTGCTGGAGGGAACAGCTGACCTTCAGGATGAGCTGAAGAAGGCAGGGAATATAGATATCACTACTTTGATCGGTTTTGAAAACCATTCTGGGCGTACTTACCTGGGTGAGCAGGGGAAACCACTAGGGAGGGTTATCAAGGGGAAGGGGAACAATGGGGAGGATGGGACTGAGGGCGCCTGTTATAAAAACGCTTTCGGCACTTTTTTACACGGCCCTGTGCTAGCCAAAAACCCTCATTTTGCTGACCTTTTGCTGGTTAAAGCATTATCCCCTCAGGAAGAGATATCACTGGCTCCACTTGATGACAGTTTGGAGATCCTGGCTCATAATACCATGAAAAAACGGCTGATATGATAATGCTCCCGAACCGGGACCGGAACTGCTGAATAAGGCAAAAAGGCAAGCCTGGCTGAAATAGAGGTCGGAAGCCGGAAGTCAGAGGTCGGAAAAGAGATCATCTGTCCAATACATATTTAATAAATGAGTATTAGCCAACCTAACTGAATAACGGAAAATGACATCCGGTGCTAATTATGGCAGGTTGCCTAAATAAGACAAAAAAGCAAGCCTGGCACCATAAAGAACACCATAAAGAAAAGACGCAAGGATAGATCTCCTTGCGTCTGACTATTTACTGTACATTGCTCACCACTATGGTGTTTCATAGGGTATGATTTTGTTTTCCCAGGTCCTGAGCAGAATCTGGTTGCCTTTTTTGCCCAACAGATAGTTGGGAGCGATGGGTGTTTTGCCATTACCATAAGGTGCATTGATAATATAAGTTGGGACAGCCAGCCCTGATGTGTAACCTCTTAAGTGCTCCATAATTTCCAGTCCTTCATCAATAGATGTGATGAAATGACTGGTGCCTTTTACATTTTTAGCGTGGAAAATATAGTATGGTCTGACCCTCAGCTTCAGCAGTTCCTGGTTGAGTTTTTTCATGACATGGGGGTCATTGTTTACACCACGCAGCAGTACTGCCTGATTCCCCAACACCACACCGGCTTTAACCAACCTGTCACAGGCTTCTTTAGCCTCAGGTGTTATTTCCAAGGGATGATTGAACTGGGTGTTGATATATAGAGGTGGATACTTCTCCAATATAGTACACAGTTCAGGAGTAATCCTCTGAGGCAGTGTCACAGGGGTACGGGTTCCGAGCCGTTTAATCTCCACATGAGGAATCTTGTGCAGTTCCCCTAACAGCCAATCCAATGTATTATCGCTTAGGAGCAGGGCATCTCCGCCTGTAACGAGAACATCGCGAATTTCTTTATTGTCTTTCACATATTGGATAGCTGCCTCCAAATCTTTGCGGCTTCTATTGGTATCTCTATTGCCGATATTACGCCTGCGCTGGCAGTGGCGGCAGAACATGGCGCATCTGTTGGTAACATTGATGATCATGCGGTCCGGATAGCGCCTTGTTACACAAGGAGCGGGGGAAGTCCAGCCTTCAGCCATGGGGTCCTCACTACCGCTGCTATCAGTGATTTCCTGATAGCTAGGGATAGACTGCAGCCATACACCACCATGGGGTTTATCACACATCACCAGTGCCATATAATATGGGGATAAGGCCCAGCGCAGATGACTGCTTATTTTATGAAGCTCCTCTTTTTCCTTATCAGTTAAATCAACAAATTGGGATAGTTGATCAACTGTGCTGATCCTCCTGCGCAGTTGCCATCTCCAGTCTATCCAGTCCTCATCGCTCCCATTGAAATAATTCAAAATACGGGAGCGGGCTTCATTATATTTCTCCACCAAATCAAAGCCTGTATAAATTTTGTCTTTGACGGCAAGGTAATCTTCAATCTTCTCCTTGAGTTCAGAAGCTCTTTTTAAAGCATGCTGCCTTCTGGTAGCAGCGTCATTGTTTTGGTGAAGATGTTCCGGATGATAAACAGTAATCTCATCATGCTTGATAGCCATCTACTTCCACCGTCCTTTCTTTCAAGTTGTTGATTTTTCTCTGCTTGTTTGGATGCCCCTGCTTTGGACATGGGACGATAAAACGCGTCCGTAATCACAGGAGTTAAGCAGATCAGACAATTAATATTGCCAGATTCTCCTGTTTACAGAGAATGACTATTAATACTGTGTTTCAGGTTAATGCTGAGAACAGAAAAATAGGCACACTCTGTTACTGGAGTCAGTGGTTATTATACCACCTGACCGTGGGGTGAGTCCGTAAAGAATGAAAAAACTACCCGGAAAGCATTTGATCAGGGTAGTGATTCATGACTAAATCAAAACCATGAAGGCTTTCCTTCCCACGCTTACGAGGTTAGCTGACGGGTTCGGGTCGTAAGGTAACCCTACCATACACTCA
>JAAYWP010000051.1 GCA_012516535.1 Syntrophomonadaceae bacterium
CAGCAGGCTGGAAATAAGTACAGCGAGTCCCACTAAGAGCAGGGTCCAGGGGAGAGAGGCAGCGATCACATCAAACACCGGGGCTTTGTAATAATAGGAATAACCCATATCCCCATGAAGCAGTGCCTTGATATAGGATACAAACTGAGCACCCAGCGGCTCATCCAGAGAAAACCGCTGGGTAAGCTCAGCCTGTAGTTCCGGTGTCATAGCGATTAAAGCTTCTTCCCCATAGATTGCCATAAGGGGATCCCCGGGCATCGCTCGCGGCAGCAAAAAATTGATCATGATAATTATGACAAATGCGATCAGGTAGCTTACTGCAGATCCTGCTTTTTTCAATGGAATTCCACCTCTATTTTATGAAAGCCAGCTTATTCAAAGGAATAGGAACACCGATAGCTATTCCCATGCGTGTATAGAAAAGGTCCGTTTTGTCATTGCAAGCCCAATACCATGTGGGATAATAAATGGTCAGCGCTGGGACCTCTTCAGCGTATAACTTCTGGATTTCGGCAATGATCTCTTTTCTCTTTTCATCATTTATTTCCTGCTGCTGTTCTTTGAGCAGGCTGACAAGGGATTCATTCTCTGTGTATCTGGCACTGTTAAAGCCCTGGCCGATAATGCTTCTGCTCAAGAAATCCGGATCTCCGCCGATCCCACCATGACCGCTTAAGGCCAGGTCAAACTTCCACTCATTGACTAGATTATCAAGGGTTTTCGCTTCCAGGCTCCGCAGGTTGACCTTAATACCCACTGCTGTTAGTTGCTGTTTGATCATTTCCGCTTCCCGTTCCCCAGGGGTTGTGCTGCTGCCTGGAAAAAGAAGCTCAATTTCCAGCACTTTGCCATCCTTCTGATAGAAACCGTCCTTCTTTGTATAGCCCAGACTTTCCAAAAGTTCTCCTGCTTTCGCAGGGTCATGCGCATACTGCTCAATGTCCCGGTTATACCAGGGGCTGTCAGGAGGAAGAAACCCCGGGCTGCCTGCCAGACCATGACCCCGAAGACAGGTAGAGACGATCTGTTCTCGGTCAATGGCATAAGCAAGGGCCTGTCTGAACCTTTTATCATTAAATGGGGGTTTTTGATGATTGATCATCAGCTTGGCATTCCAGTCAGAGGGACACTCCAAAATATTGAACCCCTCATTTTTGATGTCCTCCGCAAGCTCAGGGGGGATACTGGCGGCATCCACCTGTTTCTGTTTCAAGGCACCGGCAGCCATTTCTTCACTGACCTTAACAAATTTAAGTTGCTTGATCTTTGGTTCGCCCAGATAGTAATTTTCAAATGCTTCATAAAGATAGGTCCCCTGAGCCTTGTTATAGTCAACAAGCTTAAAGGGCCCAGTACCGATCACAGCCTTTTCATCCTGGAACTGCTCAGGGTCCTGGACATCTTTCCAGATATGTTCAGGGAGAACAGGCAGGGTACAGGCCACATTATCCATAAAGGGAGCATATGGTTTGCTCAAAAAAACCTTTACTGTGCTATCATCAATAACTTCAACTTTTTCCACAATACCGGAATCAACCCATTGATAAGGGTGTTCTTTGATATAGTTAAATGTGAACTCAACATCCTGGGGTGTGAATTTTTCCCCATCATGCCAGCTTGCATCTGTTCTCAGTTTGAAAATGTAAGCATTTTCATCCTCAAGGTAATCCCAACTCTCTGCCAGGGCAGGGACATAACCCTGGTCATCCTTCCAAACAAGGGTATCGAAAATAAAACTCATCCTTACATAACCTGGCCCCCGTGAATAGTGGGCATAAGGTGAGGGGTAACCCCAGTCTCCTGTTGCATCGGCAACAGTGTAGATGTCGGTTTCAGTAGAACCCTCTCCTTGCGACTTCTCTTGTTCCCCACACCCGGCGCCTAAAAACATCAGACTAAAGATAGCTGTTATTACCAACAGTCTTTTAAAAAACTTATTTATGCTTCTAACCTTCCTTTCCATCACCCCAGTTTTCCAGCACTCCATAAAATCAACTCCTTCACGCGAAAAATAAAAAAACCACAAAGGCTTCTTCCTTCTGGAAGAACGAGACACCTCCGTGGCG
>JAAYWP010000052.1 GCA_012516535.1 Syntrophomonadaceae bacterium
GTTCTATAAGTGAGATTGTTTCTGCAGAACCAGAGCGTAAACCTGTTTGGGCTGAGGATGCTGTTTCAGTCTGGAGTTTAACCCTAGCGGGGGAAATCAATTCATCATTGAGTTATTATCAGAATCAGCAAAATGGTGCATCTATCAGAAGAGTATTTCTCTCAGGCAGGGGGGCAAGGATTAAAGGATTGGCTAACAAGCTGCAGGACAGTTTAGAATTGCCAGTGATGGTTTTACTCCCCTTTGAAGGAATCTCTATTCCAGCCAAACACGAAAAGATCAAAAGTACAGCACAGGACTTTGCTGTCAGCGCTGCCCTGGCGCTGCGTGGACTGGAGGTGTGATCTGGTGAAAAACATTAGTCTTCTTCCTCCCGAGATAAAGGCAGAGCAGCGTTCACGCCAGCAATTGAGGCTTGCCCTTTTGTGCAGTGGTGTGGTTGTTCTGGTTTTTCTCTGTATTTATGGTGGCTTGATTTTTTTAACTTATCAGGAAAAGATGGAGGCCAGCAGGCTGCAAGAGCAGATAACAGAGGTACAAAAAAAAGCAATACCATATCAAAAGTACGAAGTACTGAAGGCAGATGTGGATACATTAGAAAAGATTAATAATGCAGCAGTAGGCGGCATACCAAACTGGTATTATCTTTTCGCTGAAGTGGGGTTAGAAGTTCCAGAAGGTGTCTGGCTGACCGGCTGCACCGCTAGCTATAACAAGCCGGAGAAAAAGCAAGCCCAGGAAGGCACTGAAAATGATCAGGCCGAGAGTACCCCAGTGACTTACCAAGGTGAGCTTACCATCCGGGGTATGGCCCTGGATCACAAAGATGTGGCAGCTTTTGTGAAGAATTTGCATGCCATTCAGGGTATCGATAATATCCGCTGCCAGTTTTCTTCGGAACAGGAAGTGGAAGATCAAAAGGCATATGAGTTTGAAATAAAAGCTTCACTGCCGGTGCAAAAAGGAGGGGAGTAAAATGAGTACAAACCCCGAAACCAAAAAGCAACAACAGATAGTTATAGCAGTTTTGCTGGGTGTTGTCATCCTGGCCTGTATGATCTTTTTGTTATACCACCAGATTAATGCACTAAAAGAAGCGCGGGCTGAAGTGGAAGAGGAACAGATCACTCTGCAAAAAGAGCAGAACCGCTTAAATTATCTGATTCAGCTGAGCAAACAGGCTGATGAATTAGAACAGCGGAAGAAATATCTAGCTGAGTTGATCCCACCCCTGCCAGATGAAGATCTACTTATCACCGGTATCCAGGGGCTGGCGGATCAATCTAATACCGACTTTTTACAGGTGCGCTTTGAGAACAGGATAGCCAAAGAGGGTTATGAGGAAATGCCTGTTATCTTGACCTTTGAGGGACGCTACCATGGCTTGTTGACTCTTTTGGATAATATGCAGACCTGGAACCGGGTGCTGCGCATTAATGAGGTGAGAGTAAGCAGTGGAAGGGACGACCTGCCCCAAATCCAGGCTGAAATAAAAGCCGCCGCATTTTATCATCAAGAGGGGAAGGAGGCACAAGAATGAAATGCCGGTTAGCTGTTTTTCTCTGTACCTGTTTGTTGGCTCTGGTGCTTGTAGGCTGTGCTTCAAATGACGAAGGTTCTACAGCTTCCTCTGCTCCTCAAACACAAACCGGAGAACAGAAGCCCAAACAAGAGCCCAAAACTGCTCAAGAGATTTTTATAGTTGATAATGCCTCAGTAGTTGTGCCGGTGCGTGATCCCTTTGTGCCTTTGATTAAGGTTTCATCTTCTGATGAGGGGACACCAGCTGAGAGTCCAGATACTACAGATCCCAACAAAAACACAGACAATGACACAGCCCCCTCTGACGAACAGCAAACGGAGACTAGCATTGAATTGGTTTCTGTTTATCAGCAGGATGGAAAACTTTATGCATCACTGAGGGATGGCAGCCAGCTGGCTGATGTGACTGTGGGGGATACCTTCAACGGCTATCAGGTTGTTGCTATTGATCTGCAACAAAACCAGGTTACACTTACAAAAGACGGGAAAACAGTGGTTCTCAACAATAACAAAGTCACAAAATAGATATGATAATATTAGTAATAGGAGTGCAGCTTATTGTCAATACAGAGACGCAACTATCTAGGAGATCTGCTGGTTCAGATGGGTGTAATCACAAAGGAACAGTTGGAGGATGCAATTAAGCATCACAGCAAGAATGGTATTGAAAAAGGTTTGCTCGGCAATACCTTGGTCAAGCTTGGTTACTGCAAAGAAGAAGACATCGCCAAAGCTGTTGCCCTGCAAAATAATGTCCCTTATATTTCCCTGGATTCATACCATATTGATGATGCTGCAACAAGCCTGATAACTCCTGAGATAGCCAGACGGTACAGCGCATTTCCCATTGGCTTTCGAGACGGTAAACTGCTGGTGGCAATGAAGCACCTTTCGGATATTATAGCTATTGATGACCTGTCTATTTATACGGGTTATGATGTGCAGCCTGTTGTCTGTACAGACAGTGAATTGGCAGCAGCAATTGAAAGATACAGCCGCACCAGCGCCAGTATTGAGCAGGCAGAACCGGAGGAAGAGGTAGACATCGAGGAAACATCCCCTGGAATGGATGATTCCTCAGAGAAGCCTGCTGTTCACCTGGCCAACCTTATTTTCAATCAGGCTGTCCGTGCTAGAGCCAGTGATGTTCACATCGAACCTCAGGAAAAGAGCATGAGGGTTCGTTTTCGCATCGATGGTGTACTGCATGATGCCTTGCAGCCACCTAAGAGGCTTCATCCCTCCCTGGTTTCCCGTATTAAAGTAATGGCCAATATGGACATCGCCGACAGGCGTATTCCCCAGGATGGGCGCTTCAGTTTGAAATTGGAAGATAAAGTTGTTGATGTCAGGGTGGCTACCCTGCCGCCCGCCTATGGGGAAAAGGTGACCATGAGGCTGCTCGACCGCTCTGCAAAGTTGATTACCCTGGAAAAACTGGGATTTCCTCTCCCGGAGTTGGAGAAATACCGCCAGTTGGTGCATCTACCTTATGGGTTTATATTAGTGACAGGTCCTACAGGTAGCGGTAAAAGCACAACCCTTTATGCAACTTTAGCTGCTATCAATACTGTGGAAAAGAACATCATCACAGTGGAGGACCCCATCGAATACCGGTTGGATGGTTTAAACCAGGTACAGGTCAATGTCCGGGCAGGGCTCACCTTTGCTAGTGGACTGCGCTCTATATTGAGAAGTGACCCTGATATCATTATGATCGGGGAGATCCGGGATGAAGAAACAGCCCGTATAGCAGTAGAATCAGCACTCACAGGGCACCTGGTTTTCTCTACCCTCCATACCAATGATGCGGCTGGGGCGATCACCAGGCTGGGTGATATGGGAATAGAAGCTTTCCTCACAGCATCCTCACTGGTAGGGGTGGTTGCTCAACGCCTGGCCCGTGTCCTCTGCAACCACTGTAAGGAACCCTATGAGGTCAGCAGGGATGAACTTCTGTCCATCATACCTGATTTCCCACTGGAGGAGGGAGAGGACAGGCTGACCCTTTACCGTTCCAAAGGCTGTTTCCGCTGCAGCCATACAGGCTTTAAGGGGCGGGTTGGTGTCTATGAACTGCTGACCATGAACGAAGAGATCAGAAGGCTGATTCTGCAGCGTGCATCAACAGCAGAAATCAATAAAGCTGCTGTCAGCACGGGCATGGTCACCCTCAGACAGGACGGGCTCCGCAAAGTGAAACAGGGGATCACATCTATAGAGGAGATCATGAGGGTTATAGTCTAACCAAGGTTTTTTTATTAATGTCAAACATTCAATAAATCGAAAAAATTTTACCGGCAGGTGTCTAAAAAGGACAGGATGTCGGTATAAAATATTTAGAATAGAGAGGAGGTGTAATCATGAAAACAATGTGCAAAATGCTGAAAAGGGACAGCAAGGGTTTCACCCTGGTTGAGTTGATGGTGGTACTGCTCATCATCGGTATTTTGATTGCGATTGCGATTCCGATTTATAATAGTACACAGAAAAATGCTAAACAAAGAGCATGTGATGCAAATATAAGAACCATAGAAGGTGCAGCTGCGCAATATTATTCAACAGTAGGAGAATGGCCTAGTATGAGTGACTTAACAACAGCTACAGATGATGAAGATAATAGGTATATTAAAGAAAACCCGCAGTGTCCTTTTGGTGAAAATTTAGATGAAAATACCGTTACATACGAAATAGACGAAAACACTGGAGAGGTTCGTTGTCTTGTAAATCACGATACGGGTGCTTTGCAATCCAATTAATAATAAAAGTATGGTTGCTACACGATGTTTAATAAAAAACTGACGTAACAGTATAAAACTTAAGATGAAAGGGACCCCAGCGGAGAAATCCAGGGGGTCTTTTTTTATATTGGATATAAGGTGTTTGTTCTTAATAATAAATTCAGAACATAGTGATGTAAATGCAACTTGACCAGAAATGGCATCTTGTGCAACTTTCAGCCTTGATTTCAAAGTGTTAAAGTGTCATGTTAACTGCTCCTGGCAATACTATTTATTAGTATCTTTGTTCAGGGAGCAGTTAAATGACCGTATCTTTTGATAAAACATCTTCTAACTCAGGTGGACTTACCCGTTTGCTTTGGGCAGTGGCAGCTTTAAACCTTTTCGACCTGATTTCTAGCTGCTGGTTGGTGTCATTGTACGGGATCGAAATTGAGTTAAATCCCCTGATGCGCTCTCTTTTTGAGGCAAGCCCAGAAAAAGCGGTTCTTTTCAAGCTGTCCTTGCTTATAATCTACCTAATTTTCACTCCTCTGGCCGCACGAAAAAACTTCAAACTTGCCTATCGCGGCACCCAGTTTGTTGTGTTTATCTACACTTTGGCAGTGATGACACACCTGGTGTTTTATTATCAATTAGTGGTTGGTGGTTAGTGGTTAGTCCCTTTCGGGTTCTTTTTTGCATATGCGCCGGGGAAAAAGTAGACAATAGGAAACAACAGGAGTATTATGAAAGAAACAGCTATGAAGAAAAATTATCCAGGTTTGTGAGGGAAGTGTATGATTGCAAAAGA
>JAAYWP010000053.1 GCA_012516535.1 Syntrophomonadaceae bacterium
CAAAGGAGCATAGTCCAGCCAGATGATCCCGTTCTTTTCATCCCACTCCTTGACATCATTGTAACACTGCTCTTCATCATAGCTTGGTTCTTCTCCCATTATGTTGATCAAGACTGTTCCTGTATATTCCCAGTAACAGTTTATTTCTCCTGACTCCAAGGCAGGCCTGATCACAGCCAGCTCGCCCAGGCCGGTCTTGTTTTCAACTGGGTATCCTAAATAATCAAGATACTGGTAAGTCATGCTCCCCAGTAAAAGAGCCTCTGTAAAAGTTTTAGAACCGACAATTATCGTTGGTTCGTCAGTATCTCCACTTTGTCCTCCAGAGCACCCGACAACACCTAGCAGTGCCATAGAAAGCACCAGCATTAACACGAGGCCAGACCATAAAGGTTTTTTCATAACAATCCTCCTTTTCTTTTTTTTAAACGCTGTTACCTTCAAACAAAAACACGATTGCCATTAACTTTGCAACTAAATTAATATCACACCTCCTCCATAAATGTAGATTGCCAGACGCCTTGGTAATGCCGGCTATATGACAAATGATGCCAGACACCATAATGATGCTTCTAGCCTTTTTAAAGTTTCTCCATGGTGATGGCATTGCCGGGGCAGGTATTTGCACAGAGGCCGCAACCCCAGCAGAGATCCGGGTTAAATGCCACATTTTTCTTTTGCTTGCCTTTTCGTTCTACTAAAGTTCCATCAAAATAAAAGGCTTCAAAATGACAGCGCTGAATACAACGCCCACATAGAAGGCACTTCTCAGGGTCATATTTGGCGATGTAGCGAGATTTTGGCCATTTCCCTTTAGTGCCCAATTGTTTTGCGACTCGAAATGGATAGCAGCAGTCAGCACAACAGTTGCAGACTGCAGTGAGCCCCTTTTCTCTCCAGTTATACGGGCCGCCTGTATGCATTAACCCCTTTTTGTCAGCCATATACAACAATTCTTTGGCCTCTTCCTTACTCAGGAGCCTTCCTTTGCTGCGGTCGGTGATATGGTCATCAAAATGTAAGCAGACCTCTCTGGGCCGGTCGCAGTTATCTGCCAGCATTTTGCAGTTGCAGGGCAGCGCCATGATCTTTTCAGCTGCATCGATCATTTCCTCAACTTCAGATACAAGAAGGATCAGATCATTATGGCATTTCTCATAATCTGGGTCATTATCAACAACTGCTTTGAAATGATTATTCCTCTTCAAATACTCCAAATAGCACCACTCGTCCAGCTGCTGGCGTATCTTCTGGGGCAGGACATAATAATTTCCGAACTTGCTCTGATCATCCAATCTTGAATAAAAATCACTAATCCTGTAATAAACAGTTCCATCTTTTCCTTCTTTATTGATCACATAGCGCTGGTACGCCTGTTCCAGCAGATTGTCTATGTCCGGACTGCTCTCAAACAAAGAAGCGATCTGATCCCTTGTCAGGCTACTGCCCCCTATTTTTACGACAAGTTCTATTTCCTGTTCAGTAACAAAGTGGTGCAGATAGGGTTTGACAAACTCCGGTACCTGGAAAGCAGCCATAAATTGCTCAAGGATATTCAGTTACAATCTCCCCTCTCAGCGCAATCTCGTGACAAGCACAGCAAGAATACTGCAAATTATTTTAGCCGCTGCCATCCCCTTGGTCACTAAGGCAGTATATTCAGCCAGCCCAAGAGCTTTTTAATCTATGCATTAATCTGTAAGCTTCTGCACTACAGCCTTCAATTCCAGATAAGCCTCAATGATACCCAACCCCTTTTTGAGAGAACTGGTTTATTTTGTTATTGTAAATCCCGGTGGTGTAAATTTGTACTCCAAATAGCTCAAGCCTCTTTCAAAAAAGATAGCTAGGAGTGCTCCAAACCCAGCACCCACAATGATGAACTCAGCCCATAACATATTTAATCCAGCTACGATTATATCTCCCAGGCCTCCACCACCTATATAGGCAGCAAGGGTACCCACACTAACCACATAAACAGCAGATGTCCTGATACCCGCCAAAATAACGGGCATCGCAAGGGGTAACTCTACTTCAAATAAAACCTTCCTTTCAGACATTCCCATACCCTGTGCTGCTTCCTTCGTATTGGGGTCGACACCATAAAGGCCAGCTATAGTATTTCTGGCAATAGGCAAAAGTGCTTGCACCACCAGAGCTCCGATAGCAGGTTTAAGCCCCATCCCCAGCACAGGCATGGTCAAAGCGATAATTGCCATACCGGGGAAGGCCTGAAAGAGATTAAGGATATTCATCACCAGGGCTCCCATCTTCCTGAAGCGGGGCCTGGTCAAAATAACACCTATTGGCAGAGAGATGGCAATAGCAACAGCCAATGAAATTAGCACCATGATGACATGAATGGACAACTCATGGGGAACCCGTGACAAGGCGTCTAAGAATCGTTCCCAATTCATAGATCATTCACCTTCTTTCCTGCGGACACATTCCCTGATGTCATCAAACGATACTATTCCGATCAGCTGAGCGCCATCCAGTACCCCCAGGTAATCACAATTCCACTCCAGCATCAAAGAAAGGGCATCATTCAAAAGCAGGTCGCCGTCAATAAATGCATCCTTTTTGCCGCATGCTATTTCCTTGATCTTCTCCGGGTTCAGCTCCCCTGCTTTTTCCAGATCATCACGGGTAATCAAACCGCAGGGTTTTGCGGACTCATTCATCAAAATACCAACTGCTGCCCCTTCATCATCCATTTTCTGACGAATATTGGCTAATTCATTTTCCCGGATAATTGAGTAGTTATCTTTGGTGATGCTGCGCACTTGGAACAGTGTCAGCATCTTCACAACCCTGTCAGTCCCGATAAAGGTTCTGACAAATTCGTTTTTAGGCTTTGACAGAATCTCCTGCGGGGTTCCATGCTGCACCAACTGCCCTTTCTCAAAAATGGCTATTGTATCACCCATTTTGATAGCCTCATTGATATCATGAGTAACAAAACAGATGGTTTTTTTCATCTCCCGCTGTATTTTGAGGAATTCATCCTGCAGGTGTCCCCTGACTATGGGGTCAACAGCACCAAAGGGTTCATCCATCAGCATGATCGGGGGGTCTGCAGCCATAGCCCGGGCTACTCCAACCCTCTGCATCTGCCCACCGCTGAGCTGTGCCGGAAACTTATCCCTTGTTTCATCAGGATCCAATCCCATCAGCTCCAGCAGTTCATCAACCCGTTTGCGGATCCTTTCCTTGTCCCACCCGTAGAGGCGAGGAACTATACTGATGTTCTCGGCAATGGTTCTGTGAGGCAGCAAGCCGATCTGCTGAATAACATAGCCGATCCCCATTCTTAGGCGATCTGGATCTGCTTCTCTTATATCTTTGTTGTTGATCAGTATTGTACCTGAGGTCTGTTCAATCATCCGGTTGATCATACGCAGAATAGTACTTTTACCACAACCGGAAGGACCCACAAAAACACAGGTTTCCCCTTCTTTGATCTTCAATGTCAAATTTTTAACAGCCGGCACAGTCTGACCAGCATATATTTTTGTAACATCATGTAATTCAATCACTTTTTATTCCACCTCATCCCATCCATCTGGTTTATTTACTGCGGCTTACCTTTAAACCCTTGGGTACCAACATCCTTTCAACGGCACCCAACACGGTATCAAATAATATAGCAATAAGAGGGATCAGTATAGCGCCTGAGAGGATCATCTCCACATGGTATCTGGTTAAACCCTCTGTGATCAGCCGGCCTAAATTCCTTTCCCCAATATAGGCAGCGATAGCTGCGATACCTGTGGCCATAACCACAGTGATCCTGATGCCGGCGAACATCACAGGAGCAGCCAAGGGTAGCTGAATTTCCCTTAAGATTCGTCTAGAATTCATCCCCATCCCTTTAGCTGCTTCGATAACACTTTTATCAACAACCTTAATGCCCTGATAAACATTGATCACCATAGGCATCATCGCATAAAGCACCAAAGCCAGCAGGGATGAGGGCCTCCCTAGGCCGAAAAATGGAATTGTAACAAAGACTGAGAACAAGGCAAGGCTTGGTATGCAGAAGATGGTATTGGCGATCCCTAAAACAATACTAGCCAGCCTCTCATTCCTTGAAATCAAGATCCCAAGAGGAATCCATAACACCAGTGATATAGCCACTGCGCTGAAAATCAAAGAAAAGTGGGTGCTGGCATAATCCAGAATTATAGAAGCGTTTTCCACCATGTATTTCAGTAAATTGCTCAAAATTTCACCACCTCAGGTTTTTTGCAGAATCTCCTCCACTGGATCAAATTTTTTATATTGATAAACTCCATCGTGGAGAAAGTTAATAACCAGCTTTAGGTTCCGTCTGGCTACACCTCCCATCATTTCCCTGTATGGGATAGATTTTGATGTATATTAAACTTTACACTGCCTTAAAACCCGACCGGTAGTATGAGTTTTATTAATGAAACTAGTTACGGATTGATATCTGGAACAGATCGTGATTAATAAATTGTGCGGATTGCTGTTTTGTATATGGCTGCGACATAAGGCTGCAACTGTCTAGTGGGTATAAGACAAGGTAGGTGATTCGTTTATTATCTTTTTATATAGCTTTATGTTATTCGACTTGGTTCGACAGAAATCCTCTAAACTTTTAAACTTTTTACTAAATCAGAAGATTATGATGGTTTTTCGTAAGCTTATAAATATTTATCTGCCCAGGATGCCCGCTGTGTATCGCTAGGCCACTTGGCTACACCAGCAGCCCCGATGAATTAAGCACGCATATAGAAGGTAGGTTGTTGCATATTATCGATCAAGCAAGGAGAAAGCCATTTTTCAGTGGATTACGCCGGTTAATTATCAATTGCCTCCAGAGAAAACCCTGGTGGGTTCAGCTGCTGTAAGAGAATCTATAACACTCAATACAAGTTCACACTGCAATTAAACCCCTCCACAGATGTGTCTCGGCCTGGGAACTGATCTTGTTCCCAGGCCGAATATAAACTGAGTCATTTAGGATTTGTTATAAGATGGCATATTTGACTTTTGGGTTGCCAATGACACAATAATGAAAACAACGGCGGAGACAACTCCTGAATAAATCTCCACAGGTACGCCACCAAGATTTAGTTTGGTAATCAACCCGATAACGGCCATACCCGCTCCCACCAAGAGCCCTGCAATCGCACCCTGGCGAGTAGCCCTTTTCCATAGAATTCCTCCAACGACAGGGACAAACACACCGCCGGTGTAGAGGAAATAGGAGTAGTTGAGAACCTCAATAATGCTCGGCACGGCCAGAGCAAAGAAGATGCTGCCAACACCGAGGATCAGCGCCCACCACCGGGTAAGAGCCAACAGCTTTTTCTCATTCCCTTCTTCCTTGACTCCCAAGACTTCCATGTAAAAATCTTTGATAATATGAGAAGTCCCTGCGGTCAGAAGGGAATCAGCTGTTGACATAATAGCAGCTAAAATAGCAGCCAAAATTAACCCTGCTGCAACAGGATGGAAAAACTTGCTGATCACCATTGTAGCCGCTTGGCTCGAATCGGCCAGATCCGGGAAAAGAGCCCTAGCCGCCAGGCCGATGAACACAGTGAATATGCAGATCACAATGATCGCTATGCCGGATATAATACCGGCATTCCTTGCCGTCTTGCTGTCTTTGGCAGCGAACAACCGCTGATAGACGTCTTGACCGATAAGGGTGTACATCATCATGGGAAGGACTAACCACATAACAAGGGAGAAATCTCCACCCGACAGAGTAAAAAAGCCCTCTCCGACACCTTGAGCTGTTACAGCGCCAACCAGGCTTTGGTAGCCTCCGACCTTAGAAAAGGCCACAACAGCTGCGATGATAGCACCAATAGTAGCGATCGATATCTGGACGAAGTCAGTCAGTGTCACTGCCCAAAGGCCACCGATCACCGTATAGCCAACGAAGAGAAGGGCAGCAATAACAAGTCCTAGATCAGATCCTACTCCAACCATTGCCAGCACTGCACGGGTAGCTAGCACCTGAGCACCCAGTATTCCCACAAGGGCAATCAGGGACAAGCCAGCACTTAAAACCCTGATTGTTTTACCGCCGTATCTGTGTACTAAATAGTCTGGAACAGTGTAGAATTGCAATTCCCTCATTTTAAAAGCAATAAACCCAACCAGAATTAAGCCAAGGCCTCCTCCGATGGCCTGCCAGAGGGCGACCCAACCGTGCTCATAGGCATAGCTGGACAAGCCCATAAAATAACCGCCGCCAAAATAGGTAGCTGTCAGAGTAAAGGTCGCCAGCAACAACCCCAGCCTGCGTCCAGCCAAAAGGAAATCAGTCATGTTTTTGTTATAACGCCCAGCCCAAATCCCTATGGCTAACATAATAAGCATATAAATAATCAGTACAGTTAGCATAAACAGCCTCCTTTATTCTGCATGTAGTTCACGGTTAGATCTGCATTGTTTACTGCCGGAACTGAATCGATATCATCTGAGCACCAGCTGCAGCCGGGTTAGATCTCTCAACCAGCACCACCTCCCTCCCACCCGAAAAAATGCCACAGCCTGACGCTTAGGCCAGCCCGCAGGCTGTTCCGGATAACCCCCGGAACAGCCGGAGGATACTGCCTGTAGTTATATCAAACTATCTATTGCTATCTTTCAGTGCTTTCGCCACCGTCTCCTCAATCAACTGATCATCCACCAGGTATGGCAGTGTTATATGCCCCTTGCCCTGGTAATTATTATTAAACTCTATACTTGTAGTTATTGAGTTCTCATTTCTTGCCCAGGCTCGCCTGGCTACACCACACATTACATCCCAGAGGAGAGCGGATTTGATAATATTATCAACCCTTTCACTGCCATCGAGCACCAGGCCGAAACCGCCGTTGATGGATTTGCCGATACCGACACCACCGCCATTGTGGAGGGCCACCAGGCTCATCCCCCGGGCGGCATTTCCGGCAAAGCAATGAGTTGCCATATCAGCCATCACATTGCTGCCATCTTTGATATTGGCGGTTTCCCTAAAGGGTGAGTCAGTACCGCTGACATCGTGGTGGTCACGCCCCAGCATCACAGGGCCGATCTCGCCTTTTCTGATCATTTCGTTGAACTTGAGGGCGATGCGCATCCTCCCTTCTGCATCCTGATAAAGGATGCGTGCCTGGGAACCCACAACCAGTTTGTTCTTTTCTGCATCCCTGATCCAGATGTAGTTATCCCGGTCCTGGCCCCGGCGGTTAGGGTCAATACACTCCATTGCGGCACGGTCAGTTTTCACCAGGTCCTCATGCTTGCCGCTCAAACACACCCAGCGGAAAGGCCCATAACCGTAATCAAAAAGCATGGGGCCCATGATATCTTCAACATAGGAAGGCCAAATAAAACCATCCTTCTCATCTA
>JAAYWP010000054.1 GCA_012516535.1 Syntrophomonadaceae bacterium
AAAACCTACTGTCCATTCACTTACGAATTCCGCATCGAACAGACCTTCGTTGATGATCACATTAAGCCAAGCCAAGGCTAAGGCGTTGTCGCTGTTCGGCTTGATCGGTAACCATAAATCGGCTTTGGCCGCAGTCTCGCTGAAGCGAGGATCTATGACGATGATCTTGGTGCCGAAAAGCTCCCTGGCCTGGAGAAGGCCGCGCATCTCCGGCAGATAAGATGCTCCCGGATTGTGGCCCCAGACCACCACGCAGCGACTGCCATTCATTACTTCAGCATCAAAAGAGCCCCATCCATATGAAATGGTTTCCGTCAAAAAATTGGGAATCCAGCAAACCGGAGCTGTATGGGTTACATTCGGGCTGCCTAACAGGTTGAAGAAGCGCCTTCGAGCAAAGTCATCTGTTCGGTTAGTGCCTCCGATAGTGGAAATAGTCTCAGCACCGTATTCAGAGATCAATTGTTTGATCCGTGAAGCTATGTCATCCAGAGCCTCATCCCAACCAACTCTAACAAACTTGCCCGAACCCCTTTCCCCAACTCTCTTTAGGGGATAGTTGATGCGGTTCGGGTGGTAGAGGTGATCAAGGGCAGAAGCACCCCTCGCACACTGTGTCCCTGCATTAGTGGGGTGTTCGGGGTCTCCAACCACTTTCGTTACAACCCCATCCTTGACATGAGCAAGCATACCGCAGTTCATATGGCAAAAGTAACAGGCAACTTTCTTTACCCGGTCCATCGATAAATCCCCTTTCTCACGCTCCAAACCAATTCTCTTCTTCCTCTCTCCATCAAATCAAACACCTTCTAACTTATCTTTCTTAACACTATACGAATAATTACTTAAACCCCTGCATGTCTCAATTGAATAGCCTTGTTAGGACACTGACCGACGCATGTGTAACATGCGCTACAACGCTCCATGAAAACAGGGTCGGCTTTTTTCTCCCCGTCCACCGGTTTCATTTCAAACACGTTTTCCGGACAGAACGCCTGACACAAACCGCAGCCATCACAAGCTTTCCAGTTCACCTCCAATTCGATCGTACCGCCCACTTCTTCAGAGGGCTTAGATATATTATCCATAACGGGATGGATGTAGATCTTTTTTCTCTCTTCTGGTATGCTTTTCTGGGCTAATTTTTCCAGTGACTCAACCAGTAACGGCAGCATCCCGTATGGTACTGAAACGTAAAGCTCAAAGTCGTCTATTTCACTGGAGGCTCTTGCTCCATAACATCCAAAGGATATGTTCATCTTGCCGCTTTGCATCACCTTAACCGTTAGATCGGCGCAAGTAGAATTGTAGCCTGAAGTATGAAAGACCTGCCTTTCCCCGCTCGTATAGGTCTGGGCACAACAGATCCACATGGCTTGTTCCGGCCACAGCGTAAAAATAACCACATCAGGTGTAAAAGCTGCCGTTTCCAGCGGTGCCAATGCCGTAGCTGCATAAGTTCCGGGGGCAAATTCCGGTCTACCGGCGATCATTTTCTTAGCACACTCAAGATTCGGTAGCTTTTTGAAGAGAAGATAGAGCTCTCCTGATCTCAGCTTCGGCGACATTTCCACCAGCCCCAAAATGCCCGCCCCATCAGGGCAAGCATGCTTCCGCGGGGGAAGATAGAGGGAGTTTCCTCTCCTCGCCACGATAATCGACTGACAGTGGCGAAGAGGTATAGGGGGCTCTACCAATCCTTCCGGTATTTCTTCACCCTTTTTCATTAATCGCAAGGCCACAGGGGACCAGCGTAGACCAAGGGTACGCCGCAGCGCTTCTGCCATTTGTTGGTTATTCATTTCATCTAACTCCTTATCTTTCACTCCTGCTCTCCGCTCTCATCACCCATTTGCTTCTTCGAAGACTTTCACAACCTTTGTTTTCACATCAGTATAGTCTTCGTCTATTCCGAGGAGCAGGTTGAGGACATGCCTTACCTTGACCTCAGAAGGCCTTGCTGCGTAATTAAGTACACAGCTAAGACAGTAAGCAAGCAGAACCTTTGCGCCGCTCTTTTCAGCCGCCCGCAACCTCAATTCGATTAGCTTTTCTGTCCGTTCTGGCCTGAAATGCGATACCAGCGCTCCGCTCCCACAACACAATGTTTCCTCTCTGCTGTCAGCCATTTCAACAAGGCTGAATCCGCTTTTTTTCAGAGCTTCTCGCACACCCTTGGAGAATACTCCCTTAAATCTGTCAGGGCACGAATCGTGCACTGTACAGAGGGGTGCATCTGCACCAGCCGCTCCTTGAAAATCCAGAACCTCGTAAATCGTTAATATTTCTACTTTTTTCTGCCCCAGGATCTCCTGTAAGGAATAATAACACCCAGGACAAGCGACAATGATTCTCTTGATACCCAGGCTTTCAACCTTATCTACCAAATTACGGGACGCTTCGGCGGCACTCTGCTCCAGACCAAATTGACTCAGCAGTATTCCGCAGCAGTCGGTCAGCAGCCCCTGGCATCCGCATTCGTTTTTCAGCTTCATAAAAACCTCTCTGGTCAAAACCGGAGAATAGGTCATCAGAGTACAACCCGGGAAAAAACAGCTTGTTGCTCCTTTTTCCGCTTCGAGATCGCTGTAACCGATTCCATAATAGCTACGGTACAGCTGCATAACGCTCCCTTTTCTATCAGGAAACAGAGAGCTATATTCTTCCGGATCTACTTCGCCCTTTTCAACTGCAGCCACTCGCCTTGCTGCAAATAAAGCGGACGGCTTCAATTCCAGCGGACAGGCGGCATCACACCTGCCACATAAGCAACAGCTGTATGCGTGATAAAGGTCTATCCCCTTTCTCGCCAACTCCCCCGGCGATTCCTTCAGTTCAGACAGCAAATCACATGCTTCAGCACAAGCTCCGCAATCTACGCATTCCTGCTCCAATTGGGAGAGTGCATTATTAATGCTGTCTCTCATCTCTCCCTGCTCCCTTCTATCGGATAAGGTGCTGCAGAAGCCTCGAGCCCCAATTCCCGAACTACTCGAATCGTTCTTTCAGGAAGAAAGATTTCATCATCGAAACGCGCCGCCAACTGAAGAGCGTTTAACGAGGTTATCATGCTCGCTAGGTCGAGCGGAATGTCCACATCTGGAATCATTTCAACCATACCGAAGGGTATATTTTGCATAGATGCCTTATCAACCAGTGCATCAAGAGCAGTAATGCCATCCTTGTTGTAAAATACCCCATCAAAGTTCAAAGGTGTACTGTACGTTAACCCCACAAGGGAAAAACCACCCTCCTGGCAAGCGCCTTGCACAATGGCAGCACCAAGGGAGGCAGCGCTTCCCTGAGCGCATCTGGCAGCCTTTTTACCGGAATCGCTTGACGCCAACCTCTCCAATTTAGCGGTCGCATCTCTTAGAGTCGCGGGTTGGAGAGTCGGCAAATCTCCGCCAACGATGATTACGCTGTCAGCCAGTCTGCCGCCGTCCTCATCCTTTAAAATGTAATCGGCCGCATACTGCATGCACTGGTCAAAAGTGCCACCCTGATCAGGGTATACACCCTTGATCACCTCCCGATCTGATACCGATGCCAACAGCTCCTCCAGGTAATCACGGTCACCCTTCAGGTTATAACAGATGTATAGATCACCACTGTTAGAGGCAATGCAGCAGTCGATGACATCCAGCACACAGGCTTCGTAGAATTGTTTTGCTTCCTCTGGTGTTAGAATGCCTCCTCTATCAGTTGTCAATCTGGTTTTGATATCTCCTATTTTGGGTACTTTCGAAAAAACAACAATAGCATTCTGCAATTAGGTTTCCTCCAATTCAAAGTAGTCCAGCACCGTCACCCTTCCGGCCATTGCCTAAGCTTTAGCCGATCATTCAGATTACTATTGTCTTATGCAAAAACCATACCAAACCCTTATAAAACCGGAATTCACCTTTATTCCTACGAAATCCGGGGATCAGCCCCTCATCCACCGGCGCCCTTCAGTCTCATTTTGATACTGTCAATCACATTTTTTCTTTTTTTGTAATATGAAGCTGATCAACAAACCCTTTTCGATTTGGTATTCGCAGCCCGACTTATCGGAAATACCGTGACGGGCCTTCATACACTTCCCATTCAGCCTCTTCGAAAATCTGGCGACACCTCTGGACGTTAAATCCCCTGTTTTTTTCCGTCTTCTGTTCCGTATCGCGCGGGTTAGTCCCAGCTTCAGCCCAGAGAATATCAGCCCCGGCAATGGCAGCAGGCACATTGGGCTCATGTGTACAGTTCAATGGGGCACCATAACCCATTGCCAGCCGCACAACGGCAACGTACAGCGCCATCCGCGCCTCACTTACCATCCCGAACTTCTCCAGCTTGGAGCCGGGGACCCTTATGCGCCGTCCTGCCCCGGAAAAGACAGGCTCAATATCCCTGGTGATAAGGGTTTTTTCCACCAACTCTTCAATCGTATGCTCCGGGCCAACAGGCTCCAAACAGGTACATATTTTAAGACCCGCCTGTTTTGCCGCCTTGATCGTATCCAACCTTTTCCTGGGATCAATCTGTGTGACTTTACCTTCACCCAGCCTGACCGCATGGTAGATCCCATTGACACCGGCCTCTTTAAGGGCCAAAGCCTCCTGATAGCCAAAATCCGGCAGGTTAACAATGAGAACCATGTCCTCCTGAAGGTGTTTTCTCACTTCCCTCGCTATCGGTATAAAATCTTCAAAAGGAAAAGATGCAGTAGTCATCAGGAGGATGGCATTGGCTCCGTTTTTCTCGAAATCCCGTGCCATTTCCAGTATTTCTTCCAGGGTAGCAATGCTGGGTTTTTTAAAGACGCGGTTACAGGCAGCAAACGAGCAAAACTGACAGTTCTTTGGACATAACTGATTATCTATACCGATCTGCCCATGGATTTCCGCCTTCCCGCCGGAAGCCTCCCAGCTCATTTCACGGGCGGCATATTGGATATAATACGATTCCTCAGAAACCAAAGGAACAGAAAACAACTTTTCTATTTCAGAGGCTTCAAGTTCCTTTCCTGCCCTCGCCCTTTCTACAATTTGCCTTATTTCGTTTGCTACGGACACTTATCTAATCTCCTTTCCATGTGTTGATAAAAAATCTTACTGAATCAATACAGCAAATATCGTGCCAGCTCGCTGGAGCGAATCCTGCTCCACACCTCATCCCTCACATTGCGTGGATACAGTGCAGCTTTCAGCTGCTAGCTCAGTCAGCAGCAACCAGTCTCAAAATGAGACTCGCCTTCTCCTTGCAAAAACCATCACAAGCCGCAGTTTTAGCCAACCGGATTAAGCAGTTTCAATGCTTCTTGGTCTGTAAGTTCATAGTGGAAAAACTCCTTATAGAATTGCCTGGTTTCTTTGACTAGATCTACCTGGTAAAGATCAGGGTACAAGAGGTTTGCCAGCCACTTCACACCGAGTATTCTAAATATTGAGGGAGGCCGGCTGATCCAGTCATAAGGTTCGCAAGGAATTTCGTAGACCTTTTGGTTTTGCACCGCTCTGATACCTTTCCATTCACCGCTGTTAAGGATGGTGTTATAGACTTCGTGTTTAGCATCGGCATCGGTGCTGATGATGATCACTTCCGGATCCCAGCTTAATATTTGTTCGATAGACACTTGGATTCTGCGGACGTTTTCATCTAGTCCTGAAGTAGCAACGTTAACTGCGCCGGCTAGGTCAATGGCCTCAGAATTGACCGTCCCTTTGATGTCGGTCTCCAAGCCGGAAGGGCCTTCTGCATAATAGAGGCGCACACGCTCGTCTTCGGACAGTTGTTGAAGCCAGCTGTCTATTTCCGCATAAGTACGACTGCAGTATTCTGCCAGCTTTTGTGCCCTCTCCTCTTTGCCCAACAACTCCCCTACGAACAAATATGCTTGATCTAAGTTCTTCAGGCTCCCGTCAACCATTATTACCGGTATCTTCAGGCTCTTTTCTATTTCTTCTGCATCTGTTACATATTGAGGGCTTACATCGCCCATGCTGATGATGACATCAGGGGCGACTTTCATCAGCTCTTCGATACTTCCGGTAAAACTATTTCCTTTCCAAGTTCCTAATACTGGCAGCTCCCGGTATTCAGGAAGGATGTACTTTTCTTCGACCTCACGCAGTTCGTTGTTCCAGCCAGCCAGCTTCTCCGGTGCCAAAGAATAGATGAAGATGGAGCCCGCCGCAGAAGTTGAAAAGACCTTATTTATGTTCTTAGGAACAGTTACCGTCCGCCCGGCCATGTCGACAATGCTGACCGTTTCTTCACCCCCGGCACTGCTGTTCCCGTTTTCTCTCTCTTCACCGCATCCTACGGCTGATAAGATAATAAACAAACAGCAAAGAACGGCGATTATCCTTTTCTTCATTACGATCCCACATCCCATGAATCAATTTTTAAAAGTTCGTCCAGCCGCCAGACGCAATCCTGCTGCCCTTGCGCCTGTTCAGGGCTTTAAACTACCGAAGGTATGCATACCCGGTAGGTGCTCCCTTTCCTTTCTATTTCGGCAACTTCAACCTCGACTCCGTAAATCTCCTTGAGATTTCGTCCGGTGATCACCTCCTCCGGTTTGCCTACAAGGATTATCCGCCCCTTTTGCATTACCGCTACTTTGCTGCAGCAATAAAAGGCGTGTTCGGGAAAATGGGAGGACATAACAACGGCAAAACCACTTTCAGCCAATTTTTTGATGTGTTTCAGGATTCGCAACTGATTGCCAAAATCCAGGTTGGCTGTAGGCTCATCCAAAATCAGAATTCCCGGCTTCTGTGCTAAGGCACGGGCAATCAGGACCAACTGCCTCTCGCCTCCACTTATTTCAGCATAGTTTCTGTTTTCAAGGTGGCAGATGTTCAAGCGCCTCATGGCTTCCCGGGCGATTTCGACGTCTACAGAAGAAGGTACGGCAAAGTTATTGATGTGTGCCGTTCTCCCCATAAGTACCACATCGAGCACCCGATAGGGGAATGGCGGTATATGGTTTTGCGGTACATAGCCCAGGTAATGCGCCAGTTTTTTTCTGGTGTAGTCGCAAACATTCTTGCCGTTGATGAGCACTTTCCCTTTCGACGGCTTCAGTAAGCCCAAGATGCTTTTAAAAAGGGTTGTCTTCCCTGCCCCGTTTGGCCCTAAAAGACAGAGGACTTCACCCGCCTCAACTTCCAAGCTCACGTCGCGCAGTACCTCGTTGGTCTTCTCGTATGCAAAAGCAATGTTTTTCAGTTCTAATTTCATCCCCAACCCCTCCTTGTTCTTGTCAGTAGGTATAGAAAGAATGGCGCTCCTATTAATGAAGTTAAGATTCCCAAGGGTATTTCCATGGGTAATAAAGAGCGAGCCATGGTATCCACCAGTAGGAGAAAAGAACCCCCCATTAAGATTGAAACCGGCAACAGGTTCTGGTAGTCCGGTCCGATAAAAGCTCTAGCCAGATGGGGTATTACTAATCCCACCCAACCGATCATCCCGCTAACTGCAACTGCCGAGGTGGTCAACAGGGTGGCGCAAAAGATGACGATTATCCTTAATTTGCCTGTGTCCACACCAAGCGCCTGTGCTTCCTCATCCCCAAAGGAGACTATGTTTAAGTGCCAGCGCAACAGGTACAGTACTATGGAGCTTATGATTATTGGCAAGATCATCAATTTTATACTGCTCCACTTGATCGGCACGAGGCTTCCCATCAGCCAGTATGTGATTGCAGGAAGCTTATTGTAGGGGTCGGCTACTGCTTTGAATAGGGAGATCAGGGAGGAGAAAATCGTCCCCACAAAAATCCCTGTGAGCACCAATACCAGACTCGAATCCCCGATCTTGATCCGGCTACTTATAAAATAGGTTATGAATACGGCCAACAGTCCGCAGACAAAGGAGACAATGTGGATTCCTTGCATACCCCATGAGAAAAGGATCGCCAGAGCAGCCCCAAAACCCGCTCCCGCCGATGCCCCCAGTATATCCGGGGATACCATTGGGTTTTTAAAAATCCCCTGGTAGACAGCTCCTGAAATAGACAGTGCCGCTCCGATCAGCAGGGCAGCAATAATCCGCGGCAACCGTATATCCATGAAGACGGTGCTCACCGGATCAAATACAGCCTGTTCGCTATAAAGCAGTTTAGCTTTCAGAATTTCCGCGATCTGCTCAGGTGAAATCGGATATCTGCCTAAAAACATTGAAATAAATGTCAGCGCCAGCAGTACTGTAAACAGCAGCAGATAATTCCACCAGAGCTTTGTCGTTTTAAGCCGCGTTATCCTACACAAAAAGCTAGTTCGCACAATAAAGCCTCCTTAGGCAAAAAAAATCCTGATGTAAAGGACATCAGGATGTCTTCCAAATCCATAAATCTCCTTTACAAACATGGTAGGCACATTGATTTCTCAACATACCCCGTGGTTGCCCAGGTCGAATTGCCATGGACGCCAGCGTCTGTAGGCAATTTCAACTCGGAGATACAAAGGCATTATGAAATTT
Source organism: Syntrophomonadaceae bacterium (assembly GCA_012516535.1). Classification (GTDB taxonomy): domain Bacteria; phylum Bacillota; class DSM-12270; order Thermacetogeniales; family Thermacetogeniaceae; genus DTU068. The sequence continues at coordinate 8,470 of JAAYWP010000054.1, forward strand.
TAATTTCCCAACAAAGCGTTACTCGCCTGCAATCTTGCAACAGAGTAAAGTTTGCAAATCATCTATTATATTGTTGCAATAAACATGCCAGCTGGATCTATTCCACCGACTTTCGAAAAAAACTGATATTAACCGGTTTTACGGCGGTTAAGCGACATTACGGGAGCCAGGGAAGCGTTTCAAAATGAAAAAAGCCAGCCCAAAAAGAGACTGGCTTTTAATATTGACTTCCGGTTTTAGAGAGCCGAACATCCTCCATCCCTCTGCCCCAGCCGATCTGGCCCAATCACTCAACCTGTCCCCCCGCGCGATCAGGGGGACAGTCCCACTGATCGGTCGGAGTGAGTCAAAGTCACCATCCCTCCGACTCACTTGTCCCGCTGATCACCGCTGATCGGACCGATCACCCAACCTGTCCCGCTGATCGGTCCGATCGGTCGTTAATGTACTAAAAGCAGGCCCACAGCCATGACAGCCATACCTATGATCATCCCATATATGGCGAGATGATGCTCTCCATATTCCTGAGCTGTGGGGAGAAGTTCATCTAAAGAGATAAATACCATGATCCCTGCTATCGCTGCAAATAATATGCCGAAGAGGGTATCATTCAGTATTGGCAAGAAAACCAGGTACGCAAGGAGCGCACCCAGCGGTTCCCCTATCCCGGAAAGCAGAGACCAACCTAATGCTTTTCTTCTGCTGCCTGTTGCAGAGTACACAGGAATTGCTACAGATAAGCCTTCAGGTATGTTATGGATCGCAATAGCCACTGCTACTGCTATCCCCAGGGAGAGCTCCTGCACTGAGGACACAAATGTAGCCATACCTTCAGGAAAATTATGTATGGCAATAACGAGAGCTGTGAATATCCCGGTCCTGAGAAGCCTATTACCGTTGAATAGATCGTATTTGTCGGCCTGCTCAATTTTGCACGGCGCTTCATGGGGGTTTTCATCAGCTGGGATCAGCTTATCAATAATTGCAATCAGGAGAACACCTGCGAAAAAAGCAATTATATTGACCCATAAACCCCAATCTCCCAAAGTGGAAAACAAGATCTCACTGGACTCAGCCAGCAGTTCCATAAAGGAAATATAGATCATCACTCCGGCTGAAAACCCCAGTGAGACAGACAGAAGCTTAGCGTTTATTTCCTTAAAAAACAGAACGATCAGTCCGCCGATACCTGTTGATAAGCCGGCTAAGAGTGTCAGCAGCATCGCAATCCAAACAGTTGATGAATCCATTTCTCCATCCTTCCCATAAGCCGAAGAATCATTCATTTTCGTGAAATTGCTCCATCATCTACCAGAATTCTAGCATAATCATGCAAATAAAGATAGATTTTTTATAGTATACATTGCATTTAACATCAAGAGTCAAAAGCAGCCCTGTTGTAGAGCTGCTTTATATCCACAAAAATAAATAAATAAATAATTATCCTGTAATATCCCGCCTATTATAACCGAGGAATCCCAAACAAGTGATAATCAAAGAGCCTAGAGTTAGCATAACCAATGGCTTGAAAGTCAGGTCATCCAACGGTATCTGTGGTACAAGTTCAAAAACCGATAAATTTTTTGCCCATTGAGGGAAATCCAGCAGTCCGCCGAAGTAAACTACGATAAAACAATAGGCCAGATAAAACCAAACCAACCCAACTGCTTTCGGTGCAACACCCAGTAAAAAAACAGCAAGACTGATCACTATCCATAAAGCAGGCAAATAAACAAGGGCAGCATTGAAAATTGTTTCAAAACTTATTGCATCCTCCATCACTGCAACACTCGCTGACCACAGCCCAAACGCAACCAACAACTGCATGATAACACTCACCAGAACAGCAACTAAGACATACACGGCTAACAGCCGTGTGCGTGATACCGCCCTGCTATAGAAATGTTCAGTGCGGTTTTTGTTCTCTTCTCCCCTTAATTTAAGGACCGCCATCGCCGCAGGTATGGCGCAGAACAATGACATGATGGCCATCAGCAGAGCGATAAACTGCTCAGCCATCGAAAAGTCCGGGCCCTCTGCCAGGAAAAAGGCCTGCAGCAGTTCCATATTTGCAAAATAGGTTTCTAGATCACCCATCACCGCGCCAAATGCAGCACCGAGAAGCAATACACCGATCCCCCAGGCAGCGATATTAACCGACTGCAGCCTTAAAGTAAAACCAAACAGAGTCTGCAAAAAGGGGGAGGCATGTTCCCTGCCCTTCCTTGCCGGTATAAAGCCCGCATCAAGATCGCGAATGGAGTTTAAATATAATGATACAACTATCAAAACAACAGCTACAGCTGATGACAGCAAAACTGGCCACCATTCATTACCTACAAAAACATCAGTCCTTACTGCCCAGCCGAGGGGTGAAATAAAAGAAAGTGTCTCATTGCTCACATCTCCCACTGCACGGATAAGATATGCAGTGATCAAAGCCGCAAAAGAAAGCATCATCGCCCCCCTGGAGGTTTCCGCCAGCTGAGCAAACAGAGCTGTCAAAACCGCAAACAGCAAGCCCATAGCCCCCAGATTAAAGCCGTAGAGAAGAGAGCCTGCCAGATCTATCCCTTCAATATTTAAGGCATAAAGCCCAAACCCGATCAACAAGGCCAGCAGCAGATTTGTGATAAAAGCGGTGATGATCGATGCGCTTAAATAAGACAAACGACCCACAGGAAGGGAACGGATCAATTCTAGTTGGCCGTCCTCTTCATCTGCTCTGGTGCTGCGGACGACAAACAAAATATTCATCACAGCCACAGCGATTACCGTAAAAATCAGCATATCAGTGCTCAATATAGGGCCCACTGCGGCATAGTCCTCTAATGCATAACCCGGTCCCAGCATCGCTATCATCGCCGGGTTTTTCATGGTCAGGGCATAGCCGAGCCTTGATTGCTCATCAGTGTAGACATTGGGATAGGCTGCAGCAGCTGCTAAAGTCACTACAACCAAAGTAAACAGCCAAATAAAAAATTTCAAGCGTTCCTGCCGCAAGATCAATTTAACCAAAGTGCCTGTTTGCTGAAATAAATGTGCGTACATTATTACCTGCCTCCCAGCCGGGAATCAGCTTGCTCCGCCCTTGTATAATAACGCAGGAATAAATCCTCTAAAGTTGGTGGTGCGCTCTCCAGCTTCACAATACCAAACTGGCTGAGATAGCGTATAACCCCATCCATCTCTTCTGTGTCTACCTGGAAGGAGAGTTCCCCATCATACTCATGGAGATTATGCACCCCCTTAAGCTCCTCTAAAGAAACAACCGGTTCCTTGGTTTTTATGGTTAAGTTCGTACGGGTGAGATGGCGCATTTCACTTAATGTTCCTGTTTCGATGATCTTTCCTTCCCTGATGATGGCTATTCTGTCACAAAGTTTCTCAACCTCAGATAAAATATGGCTGGACAGCAAGACACTTTTCCCCGCTGCCTTTACCTCCCTTACACACTCCTGAAAAACCCTTACCATCAATGGGTCTAGGCCAGTAGTAGGCTCATCCAACAAAAACAGATCAGCATCTGAAGAAAAAGCAGCGATCAAAGCGATCTTCTGCCGGTTGCCTTTGGAATAGGTGCCGCACTTTTTAGTGGGATCTAAATCAAACCTTTTGATCAGCTCTTCCCGTTTGGACCTATCCCCGCCGCCTCTCATCTTTAAAAAGAGATCAATAACCTCTCCACCGGTTAAATTCGGCCAGAGGTTGGCCTCCCCCGGAACATAAGCCACCCTTTTGTGGATCTCCACCGCATCCTTCCAGGCATCCTTGCCGAAGATCTTCACTTCACCTTTGGTAGCCTTCAGCAAGCCCAGCATAATGCGGATGGTTGTTGTTTTCCCGGCACCATTGGGACCGATAAAACCGAATATCTCCCCCTTATTCATGCTTAAATTAACATCATTCAGCGCAGTAAAATTCCCAAACTTCTTAGTCAGCCCCTTGATCTCTACTAAACTCATCTTCCCCTCCTCTGGAAGCACATTGACATTCTTTTTGGAAGCATGGGGACGTTCTTTCTGCTTCCCTGCTTCCTCGCTTCCTATCCTTGTTTTCTGCAATATCGTGAGTTTTAAATTCACTTGTCGGTGCCCATGAAAAGTGTGACACCTCGGTTTTCCGCAACATGAGATGCCAATATACTTACAATTCTTTTTCGAGACAGTATTGCCGAGAACCGTTGAAAACTCCATTATTCTGAGTATTCACGTGGTTTTATAACCTCACCTCCCTACTCTTTACTCTCAACGTGAAGATACTCCTTTTTGTTAGTTTTCCCTGGTTCATCTGCAGCTGATGTACACGTCATCAAAGCCCAGCATTAAATGTAGCAGAATTCTCCCTTCCTTAGCTCCGCTTTTCCGGCTGTAATCCCCTCCAGCCTGGGTATTATATCCACATTCACAGGCAAGAGGCAGCTGATGCTCACCTGCTCACCATAAGCGATATCCTGAATCACGCATCCGGCCTGCTCCAACTCTCGTTTCACTGCACCAAACAGTTGATAGGAAACCTGTACAAAGATCTCCTGGTGCAACCTCTTTTCCACTATCCCCGCCCTGTCAACTGCTTTTTTGGCTGCATCACTATAGGCCCGCACTAACCCCCCAGCCCCCAGCTTAATTCCGCCGAAATAACGGGTGACCACAACAGCTGTTCGCTCTAAGTTCTGCTTTTTCAGCACTTCCAGCACCGGCATTCCGGCAGTCCCCGCAGGTTCTCCATCATCACTGTAGCGCATAAGCTGCTCATTAATAAGATAGGCAAAAACATTGTGGGTCGCCCGCTTGTGCTTTTCTTTTATCTGCTCAATAAAGGAGATGGCAGCAGCCTCGCCATCAACAGGTGATGCAACAGCGATAAATTTCGACCGCTTGATGTCCACTTCTACCTCTGCTACTTTAGCTATAGAATAAAAACTTTCCTTCAAAGGTTATCACCTTATTTGAGTAATTCTTAAACCCTGTGGGCAAAAAATCCCTGAAAAACAGATTCAGGGTTATCACCCTTTTATGATTACTTCTTTAACAGCTGAAATACCTGCCTTTTTCCAAAAAAACAGCCGGTTACTCCAGCGGGTTATTATGGTGGTTGGTGGTTAGTGGTTAGTGGTTGGTGGTTGGTGGTTGTTCATGTTCAGTGTTCAGTCAGGACATGGGTAACAAAAATGGTTCAAGAGATAGGTTACACTCCTTTAAAATAAGGAGATGCAATTACTTCTAGAAGGGTTTCATCTTACCTGTCCCCTGCTTGCGCAGAGGACAGTCCCGGTGATCTGGCCCGATCACTCAACCTGTCCCCCTGATCGCGGGTAACTTGCTGCTTTCAATAAAGCAAAAACGCAAGCCTGGCGGCATGAGAGGTGGGAAGCGGGAGGTTAGAGGTGGGAATTGTTTTAGAATAAAGCAATAAAACAAGCCTGGCAATTTGGTTGTTAGTGGTTGGTGGTTAGTCGTTAGAAAATAGTGGGCAATGCCCCCCTATGCCGATAATGGGAAGGCTGCAGAAGTAGATGCCGGAAGCCGGAAATCAGAAAATCAGATTAACGCAATTAAGCAATCCTATCACCATTATTACGAATAACCAGCCAACTGAAATACCTGCCTTACCCACTCGAAAACCTAATACCACCACCGATAAAAAAAGCAGCCTCAGACCCAGCCGCTTTATACTTTCCCCAACTCCCTCTATTATGCAGGTGAATTATATTTCTCTACGTAGTATTCCTTGATCAACCGGATCGCCTCTTCCGGAGTCCTGACGGACCATAAAAGCCCTTCACTGCGGTAAAAATCAAAAAGATCTCCTGTATCAAAATCCAGCAGAATCACCTTTTTACCGCTCTTTAACGCCAGAGCTATCTCAGAGATAGTACCAGCTCTACCGGGCAGTGCCACCACAATATCACTGGAGAGAACATTAATATAATTGCGCCCATCACCCATCCCGGTGCAGATAGCGATATCGATATACCGCGAGGCCCCGCTTTTGTCCCGGCCTGGTAGGATACCAACAGTTAAGCCCCCTGCTTCCTTTGCACCCTTTGCAGAGGCCTCCATCACCCCGGCAGCACGCCCCCCGCAGAGGAGCGCCCACCCCTCACTTGCCAGCAGCTTACCCAACTGATAAGCCATCTCCAACGTTTTGCGGGAAGCACCTTCCCCGCCGCCCATTACTCCAACAATGAACTTATGAACCTTAATCATTCCTTTCTCGCTCATTACCTTTCTGCAATTTAATATAGCCGCGTTTCTTTAAAAATTCCTGTATATCAAAAGCCGCCTGCACCGCCTCTTCCCTGAACTCCTTAAAATCGGCTTCCGTGAAGAAAAAAGAAGGGTTATAGTCTGCATCCTGCCTGTATTTCATCAATTTCGAAAAAATAAGAGAAATACTGCGGTTCAGCAACCCATTATTTACGAAGTGCATTCCCAGGAGTCGAAAGGTGCCTTCGTGTGTCTTTGGCTGCAAACTTTCGGTCAGCAGCAGTGCTCTTATATAATAAAAAAGGTAATAATACAGCCGTGACACAGCATCATTGATGAAGCCGTTTTCAGCAAGCAGATCCGCAGCAGCAAGCAAATTAGCTGCTTTTAATATTTCATCTCTAATATTCTCTCGTATATTCTCACCTGTCACAGTGGTATCCCCTCACTTTCGATATCTAGGGCAATTCTGCGCTCCCGTTTTTTTAGAAATTCAAACTGCTCCTCAGATATCACAAAAGTTGACAACGGGATAAGGTATTCCAGCTCCAATTCGCCGACATCATGATAAATCTGGTTCCTCAGCTCCCTGGTCAGTCCGCGGACGATCACCGCCACATCCAAGTCCGAATCTGAATCAAAATCCCCCCGCGCCTTAGAGCCGAAAAGGGCTAATTTAATGAGCTGACTACCCAATCGTTTTTCCAAGATTTTTTTAAGTTCTTGTAAGACATGTTTTTCCTCAGCAGACAGGTGCTCAAGCATAGGATTACCTCCCTGAAACCAGCACACGCAATCCACTTCTCCTTTTCATCTTACCAGTTTCAGGATGTGATTAGCAAGTAGATGTTATGGGGTTAATATATTCCGGACTTACAGCAATAAAGCAAGCCTGGCACCACTAGGCCATGAGTCAAAGTCACCGTCCCCTTGACTCACTAAGTCACCGTCCCCTTGACTCACTTGACTCAAATTAAAGCAATAAAGCAAGCCTGGCACCGATGCGGTGCTGTGATCGCGCAGGGGGACAGTCCCGGTGATCGGGTCCGATCACTCAACCTGTCCCCCTGATCGCGCAGCAATGCATGTACAATTATAGCTCTAATCGATCAAACCTTGTTCCTGCAGAAAATTCCTGGCCACTTCATCAACACTCTTCTTATCTATATCCACTGCTTTATTTAATGCCATAATAGTATCTTCATCCAGTATTTCACTCAGCTTTTTCATCTGTTCAGGGATTTCAGGATATGCGTCAATGATTTCTTGTCTGAAAAGAGGTGCTGGGTTATATACAGGAAATGCGTTTTTGTCATCTTCTAACAACACCAGTCCGTAACCCAAAATCCGAGGATCTGTAGTAAAAGCAAGACCTACTTCTGCCTGTTCCGCATCCAAAGCCTCATAGGTCATATTCACTGCAATATTAGCCACAAGTTCTCTCGGATAGGTAAAGCCATAAACTTTTTCCCAGTGCTTCATACCATCACTACGTTCCTGCCACTCCTGAGAACTGGCAAACTTAAGAGGAACACCTTCATTAACTACATCTACAAGATCTGATATCGTTTTCAAATTATATTTATCAGCAATATCCTTCCTTACCATAATCCCATAAGTATTATTAAACGGAGAATAATCCAGCCATATAATACCGTTCTTGGCATCATACTCTTTGACCAGTTGATAACATTCCTCAGCATCAAAACTAGGCTCATGATCCATGATGTTGATCAAGACTGTCCCAGTGTATTCCCAGTAGCAGTTAATCTCCCCGGATTCTAAAGCCGGTCGTATTACCGACAGCGAACCCAACGCCATATTATTCTCAACGGGATAGCCCAAATGTTCTAAATACATATAGGTCATAGTACCCAATAACATCGCCTCTGTAGGAGGTTTTGAACTGACTATAATTGTAGGTTCGCCTTCACTACTATTGCCCGAAGTACCGCATCCTGATACCCCGACCACACCAACAGCAATTACCAATAAAAGCACAGCAAAACGAAATACAGATCTTTTCATGAGTTCACCATCCTATCTTTTTTAGTTCTACAATTGGTTTTACAAACCCACAAATCCTAGATCAAAATACCCCCCTTTACCCAACATTTTTATGAATTAAAGATTATTACCCTATTTGACATTTATCGCTATATTCCTTCTAAAAATGACAAGAATTATACAACAATAAATATTAAGAAGGTTTCATACTAAGGGGGCACTAGTACTACTTTACTCTGGAAACTTCCAGTCCTTATGATGAAAAATATATAACAGATAACGCGCCCGGGAAATGCCCACATAGATATCCTTTATTGTACAGGCTGGGCTGTCCTCTATCACTCCGATCAAGAAAACAACATCTGCCTCCAGCCCCTTAAAAGAGCGGACAGTGGCAAACCTGATCCCGTTTTGCCCGGTGTCTTCTAAACTTATCAGAGGCCACTCATGTATTTTTTCGACCCCAGCCAAACTGCCTTTACTTCTTCTGTGTGGTGAGAGTATTGTGATGCGTTCAGGCCGCAGCCCCTGGCTGATCAGGCGCCCAACTTCCCTTTGAATAAGCCTCTTTTCTTCATCCACATCACTCCAGGCAAAAAACGCCACCGGCAAACCGCCGATAAGCTTTACTCTCGGCGTTTTTTTCCCGATCAGGCTCCCCATCAGGTTATTAATCTGCTCTGTATTGCGGAGATTCACAGTCAGCCGGTGTTTCGACACAGGATATTTCTTCAAGGCCTGTTTATCCACACCGAAAATGTTTTGATTGGGATCAACAAATATATAAAAATACCCATTTTCTTTTAAAGCAGCTTCCAAACACAGCAGCCATTCCTCATAGAAGTCCTGTCCTTCATCAATTATGATCCCGTCATACTTCCTCTCCTCCGGGAGGCATAAAAAATATTCCAACCCTAATTCAGGCAGGTCATGCCGAAAAAACCTATCCATTTCATTTTGGGGAATATCATCTGTGAAAACCCCCTCCGCCTTTAGGGTCCCCAACAGGAAGTCATGGAAGTTCTTCGCTGTTATGCCCGGCATCGCACAGTGCTTTTTAAACAGGTGCACCAGGTTTTTATTAAAACAGGTCAGCAGAACACGGTTCCCCTGCTGGGCAAGGCGGCGGGCTTTTTCCATAGCCACATAGGTCTTGCCTGTTCCGGCAGACCCAAAAAATATCTTTTGACGGTCTTCTTCTGTTTCATCTAATATCCGGTTCTGCTCTTCGGTCAGAATCCTCTTTGCGGTGAGATTAAACATTTTAATTTTGTCTTCAAGGGTAGAAAAAACACTAAATGACGGTGCCAATACCTTTTCTATTAATATTTTGGCAGCTTTGTCATTTCGCTCAACAGCCCGGCCGGCAAAAAGTTCGACAATTCGCTCCGCTAAATTGTCCAAATCTTGAAAGGTCCAGATACCACCGTCCTTTAATGTCTGGGGCAGGGAACCGGTAATATGGCCGCACTCCGGAAAACAGAGGGCATAGCGAATAGCCAGCGGAAAAAACTCCTGCCCGGTTTCCCTCTTGTATGCATCTAAAACAGCATACATGGCCCTAATAGCTTGCTTCTCCGGATTTTTGTGCATTGGTTGATAGGACCCTTTTTTGTACTCATACCAGCTGCCGTTTTTATAACACACCTCCCCCTGCTTCACTTCAACAACAACATATCCGTAAGACGGATGCACAATAATAAAATCCGCTTCTCTGATTGAATCATATTCACCCTCTTCTGAGCGAAACTGGTATGAATACAAAACTGTATAGTCGTCAGGAAGCTGTGCAGCTGCACCATAAAACAAGCGTTCACCGTTATTTGTAATGCTTTCCGGAGAAAGATCAGGTATCATCTTAGCCATGCAATCACATCCTTCAAAAAACATTACATGACTAAAGCCTTCGACAGTCGATTATCTCAAACCATCCAAACAAAATAAACAAGCACATACCATGGTATTCTTCGGATCCGCATAAATACACACCTCAACTGGCATAATTACTTTTATTTGACATTCTTTGTGTTATTCCCTGCATATTGGCATTTGATTTCCCGCCGGTTGCACCATCCCCTTGACTTTGGAGAAAAATGAGTCAAAGTCACCGTCCCCCTGACTCACCGTGCTATAATTATGTGAAGAAACATGGAGCACATTTTATTGGAGGGAAATACCCTGAAGAACAAAATCTTCGTGATCTATGGGGACAATCCCCGAGAGATGGCCTCTCATCTTTTATCGACCATAAAAATAGAGGATTTCATAGACAAAGATGCCCTCATAGGCATAAAACCAAATTTGGTAGTTGCCAAACCTTCCAGTTCGGGAGCCACCACATCCCCTGAGCTTGTTGAAGGTGTGATCAGATACCTGAAAACAAAAGGGTTTAATAATATCGCAGTTTTAGAAAGCTCCCAAGTAGGGGATAAAACTGCAAAGGCCTTTGAAATATGTGGGTATACGGAGATTGCCAAAAACTTGGGCATCCCTTTGATCGATTTGAAAAAGGATTCATACAAAGCCTATTCTGTAGAAGGCATGGAATTAAATATATTTGATCAAGTGATGGAGTTGGATTACTTGATCAACATGCCGGTCCTGAAAGGGCACTGCCAGACAAAAATAACCTGCGCCTTGAAAAACTTGAAAGGCTGTATTCCTGATCAAGAAAAGAGAAGGTTCCACACTTTGGGGCTGCATAAACCCATCGCCTATTTAAATAAAGCCGTAAAAAGCGACCTAATAATAGTAGATGGTTTAATGGGGGATCTGAACTATGAAATAGGGGGAAATTCCGTGAAAATGGACCGGATTATTGCGGGCTTTGATCCTGTTTTGATCGATTCATATGCAGCAGATTTACTGGGGTACGACCCTGAAGAAATAGAATATATCAAAATAGCGGAAAAGATAGGTGTCGGCAGCTGCCTGGCCTCAAAGGAGCAAATATGCGAACTGAATGAGAACCATACCACACAAAAAATACCCCATACCCGGGAAATTGAGAACTTAGCCAAATACATAGAGGAAAAAGACGCCTGTTCAGCCTGCTACGGCAGCCTGATCCATGCCCTTGACAGGTTACGCGAACAGGGGATGCTGGATAACTTAAGAGAAAAGGTTGCCATAGGGCAAGGTTATAAGAAAATCGAGGGAAAAGGCATCGGAGTAGGAAGCTGCACCAAAGGCTTTGAAAAAAACGTGCCGGGCTGCCCCCCTACGGCCAGGGAGATAATTAAGGTTTTAGAAAGGGAAATCGCTAGTGATTTGTAACCATAAAATTTGAAAATTGTGCCCCAATTTTAACCATTCTTAAAATTCAATTTCTCTTTCTTTTTATATACCGTTCCTGTAAATCGGGCGATCAGTTCATCGTTTTCATCACGGACATCCACATTATAACTGGCAAGCCTGCGGCTGGCATGTAGCTCTGTGGCTTCT
>JAAYWP010000055.1 GCA_012516535.1 Syntrophomonadaceae bacterium
GTGTAGTATCCAGGATATAGGCGATCTCATCATAGTTAAGATCCTGGTAATAGCGCAGAATAATCACTAACTGGTCCAATGGTTTCAGTTTTGCCAAATGACTTGACACCTCTTGTTTTATTTCAACTGCTTCCAGTGAGGCGGCGGGGTTAATTGCGTTCCGGTCTGCAAGTTGGGAGGATGCTGTTTCCCAGGGAATCATCCGGTGCCTTTTCAGCTGCCTGACTCTGGTCAATGCCAGGTTGCTGGCGATTCGGTAGAGCCAGGGTGTAAAGGGCCGCCCCTGATCGTATTTATCAAGGTTTTGGTAACATTTGATAAAGCTCTCCTGGACAATATCTTCTGCTTCTTCTTTGTTCCGCAGAATGCGGAAGACAATGTTAAAGACCGCCTGTTGGTAGCGGCGGACAAGCTTCTCAAATGCAGATAATTCTCCGCCTAGTGTCCGCTGTACCAGTTCCTGATCAGTTAAGTATTCTTCCATTTATTTCGCCTCTTCCGGAATTGGCTCTATAGTAAATACGCAGGGCTTATTGCAAAACTTACAAAAAGTATTCGGTTTTTTGTAAAAAGATCCTTGATAAATAAAAAACCATGATAACCTCTCTTTTACTTTGAAGAGGGTATCATGGCTTTGTGAGCAATCATCTAAGTTTCCTTATTCAATCTCGATATCCAGGATGCGTCCCTTAGGTGCTTCCACCTTCGGCAGGATGATCTCTAAAACTCCATTTTTATAGCGAGCTTTGGCCTCCTCAGGTTTAATCTGAACAGGAAGGGGGATTGTCCTGCTGAATGATCCATAACTGCGTTCTCTTAGCTCAAAGTTTCCTTCTTTTGTATCCTTCTCCTCTTTGATTTCACCGCTGATTCGTACACTATTCTCCAGCACATTGATGGTGACATTTTCTGGAGCATAACCGGGTAAGTCCGCTCTGATCACATATTCTGTTCCCCGGTCGAGCAGATCAATCGACGGCCTCCACTCGCCCGCATGTGAAAAAGTAGGGAATCGGGTAAATAGGTCTTCAATAAAATTGTTGATGGTTTCCCGCATAGGGACCAATTCCCTGAAATAATCGCGGTCACGACGCATAAGAGACATTTCATCACCCCTTCAAAATGTTAATTATTATTATTTTGTCCAGATTAAAGGGAATTCATTAATATAATTATTATATATTATCTTGGTTTCTGTCAATAAAAAGCCGATTTGTAACTTATTAGTTTGCCTGTTTTGTTAGTTGGCTATTTATGCGGATTACTGATAGTTTTGAATAGATAGCCTTGGATAAGAATATATTTGATATTTCTGCAGGAAAATAGTATAAATGAGAAGAATTATCTGGCAGAGCATTATTTTGCCGGTACTAGGTCTCATCTTAAATAGTTTGCGGTATCTGCTTGTTAAAGAAAAATGGAATGAGGTAAATCCATTGATCCTTTATACAGTTCAGCATGTGCTTGTCTTGCGCCTGCTAATCTGTTACAAATTTCAATCTGCAGATGTTCTGCACAATCTGCTTTTTTTGGTGGCCGCTGCTAAGGATGAAGAGCAGCCTATTGGGTTTTATGATTTTGTGAGAACTCGCAATGGCGCTTACAGCAAGACTCTACAGAAGATCGTTGAAGATCTTAAAGAAGAAAAACTTGTGGTAGAAAAAGAAGATCTTCTTCAGATCACAGAGAAGGGTAGGCATGTATATACCAATTTAGGGGCATCTTTGAGGGCTTTTTCTGCTTTTTGGGATTTATGTGTCGATATCATGGAAAGCTATCAAGGGGATCCTCAAAAAATTAAAGAAGGGGTTTTTCATCACATTACTTTTCGAAGGGTTAGAATAGGAGAGCATATATTTGATTACTGTTGGTATTGACAGCTGATATTTTCAGGTGCTGTTTATTCACAGTATCTTCCCGTGTTTTTATCGCGTTTATATTAAAGGAGGTAATATTTTTGCAGCAACTGCGAATTTTGGCAGTAGATATTGGAGCTGGCACCCAGGATATCCTGCTTTATGAGGAAGGTATTCCGGTAGAAAACTGTGTTAAACTGGTGCTCCCTTCTGGAACCAAGCAGGTTGCCGGAAAAATCGCCAGGGCCACAGCTGAAGGCAGGGATATTTTTTTAAGCGGACACCTGATGGGGGGCGGCCCCCTGGTAAGGGCTTTGCAAAAGCACCTAAAAGCTGGGCTGAAGGCCTATGCTCTTCCAGCAGCAGCCAAGACCATCAGAGACGACCTGCGTGAGGTCGAGGCTATGGGTGTAGAGCTTGTGGATCAGAAGCCGGGTAATGAATGCCTGGAAATAGAATTGCGTGACCTTGATCTGGGAAAATTGAGCAGTGCTTTATCTTTATATGATGTCTCCCTTCCGGAGATTGTTGCAGTTGCCGTGCAGGACCATGGGGAGGCCATCGGCAGAAGCAATAGGAAGTTTAGGTTTGAGCACTGGGAAAGGTTTTTAGGGGAGGGACGGCTTCAGGATCTCCTTTACAGAGATAATGTCCCGCCATATCTGACCAGGATGCTGGCTGTGCAGGAGGATGCTCCTGGTGCCTTTGTTATGGACACAGGCACAGCAGCGTTCATGGGTGCACTGCTGGATCCTGTTGTGGCGAGCCATCAAAAGGATGGGCTGCTGCTGGTTAATGTGGGAAACCAGCACACACTGGCGGCCTTAATGAAGGGGGAGCGTATCTGGGGTGTTTTTGAACACCACACCAGATCGTTGACCCCGGAGAAACTGGCAGATTATCTCCAGCGTTTTGTCCAGGGAAAGCTGAGCAATGAAGAGGTATATGATGACCATGGCCATGGTTGCGCTGTTGTCCCTGGAGCACCTGGACCGGAATCCTTTTCTTTTACGGCTGTTACCGGGCCACAGCGCCAGTTGGCAGAAAAAATAGGGTATTTTGCTGCTCCCTATGGTGATATGATGCTGAGCGGGAGTTTTGGGCTTGTTGCGGCAGTGAAAAAATATCTACAGCAATAACGGTTGTGCTGCATCATTTTTAACAGGAGGTAAGTCTATGAATTCCGATACCTTATGGGATCTGCTGATCGTGGGGACTGGGCCAGCGGGTATGGGTGCAGCGGTAAATGGGCGCATCAGGGAAAAGAGTGTTATTCTGTTGGGTGCAGAGGATGGTTCAGAACGACTGGCCAGGGCACCTGAGGTCAATAACTATCTGGGCTTCCCTGAGATCTCCGGAAAAGAATTGATGAAAAGATTCTATGACCATGCTGTGGGGATGGGAGCTGTAGTAGAAAAGGGACGTGTTGATAACATCTATCCGGGGGATGAATTTACAGTTGTCACCCGTGACAACCAGGTTTACCGGTCGAAAACAGTTATTCTGGCAGTGGGAGTTCAACAGGCGCGTCTTTTTCCCGGTGAAAAGGAACTGCTGGGGCGAGGCCTGGGTTACTGTGCCACCTGTGATGGCCCCCTGTACCGGGGCAAAGAGGTGGCTGTGATCGGAGAAACTCAAGAGGCTGAGGAAGAGGTAAATTTCCTGGCGGAAATCTGCGGCAAGGTCCATTATTTTCCCACCTATCGAGGTGAGATCCGAGTTGACCCCCGGATCGAAGTGCACCGGGAAAAGCCCCTCGGTGTGCTTGGTGAGAGAAAAGTGGAGGGGGTTGCCTTGAAAGATGGGAAACTCCCAGTAGCAGGCGCTTTTATCGTCAGGAAGGTTGCTCCGGCAGAGCAGCTTATCTCCGGACTTGAGATAGAAGAAGGAGCTATTGTTGTTAACAGAATGATGGAGACCAATATCCCCGGTGTTTTTGCCGCAGGGGACTGCACCGGCAAACCCTACCAGATCGGAAAGGCAGTGGGGGAGGGTCTTACTGCTGCCCTCAGCGCTGTCAGCTATCTTGACAGATTTAAATAGTTGTTAGTGGTTGCTCGTTGGTTTTGTTCGTGTGACAAGGGGACGGGGGTCGCGTCATCATGCATACACGTCACAGCAGTGAGTCAAAGTCACCGTCCCCTTGACTCACTTGACTCAGCGGTTGGTGGTTAGTGGTTGGTCGTTGGTTTTGTTGTTGACCGATCAGGGGGACAGTCCCGGTGATCGGTCGTTTTATTCTTGCGCTTGCGGCTTAGTGACAAAACTCCAATCATTTTGGAGTTTACATTTTTATCAATAAGTGATATCATATTAATATAAAGATAACATCAAGGAGGTATCGCTGTGGTTGAAAAAGATGCTTTTAAAGTAAATGGTTTTTTGGCAATTCTGGTGCTTATTGTTTTGCTCGCAGGCGCAGTTTTAGCTTTTTACAAAAATCAAATTGTTTTGGGTGTTGTTTTAGCAGTGTTGTTTACGATTCTTTCAACAGGGATTAGGGTTGTGCAGCCCAATCAAGCAAGAACCATCATCTTTTTCGGTAATTATGTGGGAACCCTAAAAGACAGCGGTATATGGCTTGTTGTTCCTTTATCTATAGACCGCAAGGTTTCGCTGAGGGTGCGCAACTTCAACAGCAAGACATTAAAGGTCAATGATGTGGAAGGTAACCCCATTGAGATTGCAGCTGTGGTGGTTTTCCGGGTGATTAACTCTGCCAAAGCTGTTTTTGATGTGGATGATTATGAGGAGTTTGTGGAAATCCAGAGTGAAACTGCACTGCGGCATGTGGCAACAAAGTATCCCTATGATGTCTTTGAAGATGATGGATATTCACTGCGCGGCAATACAGTAGAGATCGCAGAAGAACTCTGTCATGAACTGCAGGAGCGCCTGGCCATTGCCGGTGTTGAGGTATTAGAGGCTCGGCTCACCCATCTTGCCTATGCCACAGAGATCGCCAGTGCTATGCTGCAGCGCCAGCAGGCTGCCGCTATTTTGGCTGCCCGCCAGAAGATCGTTGAAGGGGCTGTTGGAATGGCCCAGATGGCCATCGCTCGACTGGAGAAGGATGGGCTGGTGGAATTGGATGAGGAGCGCAGGGTAAATATGATCAACAACCTGTTGGTAGCTATTATATCTGACCGCGGTGCCCAGCCCATTATTAATACAGGAAGCCTTTACTAAAGGAGTTCCGTCTGTGGCCAAGAAGAAAGCATTTCCCCTTCGCATCGACCCTAAACTCTATGAAGTTATCGAACGGTGGGCTGCTGATGAATTGCGCAGTGTAAACGGCCAGATCGAATTTCTCCTGCGGGAGGCCGCGGTTAGGGCAGGTCGCCTACCAGGTAAAAAGCAGATTCAGAGAAAGAAGGAAGAGGGATAAAGGGGTAAAGCCCTATGCTTTGATTTGGCAGAGGCTGTCAGCAAGTTAAGTCAGCTGATATTTTGATTAAATTAAGTAAAGGGAAAAAAGGGGTGAGACTATGGAGTTTTTTAGAGAAAACATTTCGCTTTTGGCACCATTGATTATTTTGCAGGTTGTTTTATTTGTTATAGGTATTGTGGACCTTTTGCGGCGTGACCCTCAACAGGTGCGCTGGGGAGTTAAATGGCCCTGGGTTCTTATTCTGTTGATCAACATCATCGGCCCACTGATTTATTTTGCCTTTGGTAGAGAGGAATGAATCTATGTTCGCTGTTGAGACAAGAAACTTAAGCAAACACTTTGGGGATAAGGCAGCTGTTGATGGGCTTTCCCTCAGGGTCTCAAAGGGGTCGATTTTCGGTTTTTTAGGGCCCAATGGTGCAGGAAAGACCACCACCTTGAGGATGCTGGTGGGTTTAGCCCGCCCAAGTTCAGGTGATGCTTTTGTATTGGGTGAATCTGTCTTAGCATCTGGCAAGCGGTATCTGCACAGGATCGGTTTTCTGCCGGATGTCCCCGGCTTTTACAATTGGATGCGGCCAACAGAGTTTTTAATGATGGCCGGTGATATTTTCGGCATGTCCGGCCGAGATCTCAGGATGAGGGTAGGTGAAGTGCTGGAGATAACAGGGCTTGATGGTGTAAAAACAAAGATCGGAGGGTTTTCCAGGGGTATGAAACAAAGGCTGGGATTAGCCCAGGCGTTGCTCAATCAGCCGGAAGTGATCTTCTTGGATGAACCCACATCAGCCCTCGACCCAATTGGGCGCAAAGAGCTCCTCGATACCATTTCCCTGCTATCTGGCCGCACTACAGTTTTTTTCTCCACTCACATACTAAATGATGTGGAGCGTGTTTGTGACACTGTTGCTATTATCAACCAGGGCCGCCTGTTGACACAACAAAGCATCAGCTCGCTTAGAAAGAGTTATTCATCCCATAAGATCTACCTTGAATTTGAAGGGGAGCCGGATATTGGAGCAATTGTAGAGGCCCAGCCTTGGTTTGAGCGGATCGAAAAGCATAATAAGGGTTGGTACCTTCACCCTACAGATCTCCAGGCTGCACAGCAGGCATTACCCCGCATTGTAGCTGATCATGGTTTTATCTTACGGCGTTTTGAATTGGTGGAGCCCTCATTTGAAGATATCTTTGTAAGGTTGGTGAACAACCGATGACCGGTGCCGGAGCATTTCTGAAAAAAGAATTCCGTGAGATTGGAAAAACCTATAAGATCTATGTGATACCGATCATTTTCCTGGTATTGGGGTTAATGAGCCCGATTATCGCCAAAATAGCACCCGATCTGGTTAAATCGCTGGCTGGAAGCGGCAGCGGAGTGGTCATTCAGCTTCCACCTCCCACTGCAGTGGATGCCTATTTGCAACTGTTTAAAAACTACAATCAAATCGGTATGTTGGTGGTTTTGATTACATCTATCGGTCTTGTTGTAGAGGAAAAAAACCGCGGCACTGCTGTACTGATTTTAACCAAACCTGTGCCCCGCTGGGCTTTTATTATCAGCAAATATTTGGCCAGTGCTGTTCTGGTTGTTGTATCAACCCTGATCTCATACTTTGCCTGTTTATATTACTGTGGGATTCTTTTTGATGAAACACTTTTTAAACCTTCCTTTCAGGGGCTAATACTGCTTTTGGTTTACTACCTGCTGGTTTTAGCCATCACTCTGCTCGCCAGTACAGTCAGCAGTACTTCAGTTGTTTCTGGTGGCCTAGCTATCGGTGGGGTTTTACTGCTGTCACTGCTGCCTTCCCTGCATAAATGGTTTGCTCGCTATTCACCAGGTGCATTAAGCGGTATGGAAACCAAACTGGCAGCGGGCAGTATTGCTTTCAGTGACGCAGTGCCTGCTCTAATTGTCACAGCTGTTCTTGCAGTACTGCTGGTGGCAGTTGCAGTGATGGTATTTCAGAGACAGGAGTTGTAGGCCCGATCACTCAACCTGTTCCCCTGATCGCTAAATAAAGCAAAAAAGCAAGCCTGGCACCGTGGGTTTTGTGGGTTTTGCAGGAAAAAAACGGGTAAAAGGAGAATAAATTTAATTAAACATTGACTGGAGGAGATAATATGGAGGAGGAGAAAGGGAAGAGTTGGGCAGCCTTACTTTTAGAGGTTTTTACAAGTCCAGGCAATGCTTTTAGAGAGATTGCGGAGAGGCCCCACTTTTGGGCTGCTGGTATTACCCTGACCATCATCAATCTTGCTTTTGCACTGCTCATTCTGCCCAAGTGGCAGGAGTTTTCTTTGATGGGGGTGGATTTTACTGAGTATGCCACAGAGCAAATGTCTGCAGATGCACTTGAGGCTATAACTCAGACCAGCGCATCTGTGGGCCTTATCCTTGTAGCTGTTCTGTCACCCTGGGTAATGTCGCTGATCATTGCGCTTTTGTTAAAAATTTATGCTGCCATCCGGGCCAAGGAAGCGCCTTTCGGCAGTTTGTTTGCTGTTGGTATCTATGGATATGCTCCGGTTGTACTCGGCGCGGTCATCAAAAATATCATTATTATGTTTACAGCTGTTGAAAATATCGATAAGGTAAATCTCTCCCTGGCTGTATTTGCTCCGACCCAAACCGGGTTTTTGTATTATTTTCTGTCAGCCTGCAGCCCCTTTACATGGTGGAGTTTAATCCTATGGGGTATTGGTGCTGCTGCTGTAATGAAGGATAAGAAGCCAACTGGTGCTGTGATCTTTTTGTTTGCGCTCTGGCTGATATTTGCCTTAATAATAGGTGCGTTTGGAAACTGGGCATCTGCTTTCTACTAGAGTATGAGGAAGGAGGATCTTTTTGAAGAAGAAAATCGCTGTATTTTTAGGTCTTGCATTGATCGTTGCAGTTATTATCGGAGCGGTGATCAAAAGCAGCAGTGAGTCGGTGGTAGAGGTTAAAACCGCCGAAGCCAAGACTATGGAGTATGAGGATAAGGTTCTGGCTACTGGGACAGTTGAAGTAGTGGATTCGGTGGATGTGGCTTCTACACTGACACTGCCTGCCAAGCTGACTTTAAAGGTGGAAGAGGGGGATCAGGTTAAACAGGGACAGGTTATCGCGGAACTGGATGTTTCTGAACAAAAGCAGCAGTTAAAGAGCGCAGAGGACAATTTAGATGCTGCTGAAAAGGCTTTAGCTAATGCCAAAAAGGCCAATCAGGAGATTGCTGCTGCTAAAAAGGATGCTGAAAAAAATCTGGCATTAGCCCAGCAGGAATTGGAGGCTGTAAAGGCGCTGATTCAAGAAGGAAAGGCAGGGCAGCAAGAGTTAATTGAGGCACAGCAGGCAGTTGCAGCAGCCCAGCAAGCCAAAAATACAATAGAAATGCAAGCAAAGGCCATGGACACTTCAACTCTAGAGCTCCAGGTGGAGCAGGCCAGAGCGGCTGTTGATGCGGCTCGCTCTGCAGTAGAAAAGGGAAAGATTAAATCACCCATCGATGGTGTTGTGCTGCAGATTACAGCAAAAAGCGGCAGTTATGTCCAGCCGGGTATGCCCCTGATAACCGTTGGCAAGCCGGAACAATTACAAGTTGTTGCAAAGCTGAGTGAACAGGACATCAATGGTGTTAAAGTAGGGCAGGAGGTAGAGGTGCGCTGGGCAGGTGCCCCCGAACAAGTAGTTAAGGGGGAAGTAAGCCGGATTGCCCCAGTGGTAAGTGCTCCGGAAATTGGCCAAACGGAAACCCATATTAAAGTTTACATAACCATAGATGATGGTGCCGCCCTTAAACCCGGTGCTACAGTGGATGTGGTTATCTACCGGGTGAAACCCCGTCAATCCCTGCTGGTCCCCAATGAAGCTATAATAGAAGATGGTGAGACAAAAACTGTTTTTGTGGTGGATAATGGGACAGCAAAAAAGGTGACAGTTCAAACAGGCCACAGCAATGAACTGTACACCGAAATAAATGAAGGAATCAAGGCAAACACCAGGGTGATACTGGAGCCCAAAGAGATTAAAGATGGGCAGAAGGTGCGCCTAACTGGCGGTGGAGCCCAGTGATCAGTGTCAGCGGACTGACCAAAGTGTTTGGAAGCGGAGATGCTGCTGTACATGCACTGCGGGGGGTTGATTTAGAGATCAGCGAGGGAGATTTTGTGGCCGTTATGGGCCCCTCCGGCAGTGGCAAGTCTACTTTTTTGAGTATTTTAGGGTGTCTGGAGCGTCCCTCTGCTGGTGAATACTATCTAGATGGCAGGGATGTCAACTCATTGGAGGATGATGAACTGGCGGACCTGCGCAACAGAAAGTTGGGGTTTGTTTTTCAGAGCTTCAACCTTCTACCCAGGCATAATGTTTTGCGTAATGTGGAAATGCCCCTTATCTATGCAGGTGTACCTGGCGATGAACGGCGTAAACGTGCGCAAGAGCTGTTGGAGCAGGTGGGATTGGGACACCGGTTAACCCATAAACCAGCTGAATTATCGGGTGGTGAACAGCAGCGGGTGGCTATCGCCAGGGCCTTGGCCAATAACCCGCTGGTAATTTTTGCTGATGAGCCTACAGGCAATCTGGACTCAAAGTCCAGTTTGGAGATTATGGAGCTCTTTCAAAAGATGCACCGGGCCGGTAGAACCATTGTCATGGTGACCCATGAACCGGACATTGCCGCATATGCCAGGCGGGTAATCTATTTCCGGGATGGGAAGATTGTGCGGGAGGAGGCAAAGGATGAACTTCGCTGATCTAATACAAATAGTTTGGGAAAATTTGCGCGCTCACCGCATGCGGGCTGTACTCACAACGATCGGTATTGCTATCGGAATCGCCGGTGTGATCGCTGTTGTCGCTGTGGGACAGGGAGGGCAGGCTGTGATTATCTCTGAGATTGAGAAAATGGGTAGCAGCCTTTACTTTGATATCAGCCCTGATTATATGCGGGGGGAAACAGCTGATTCCAATACTTTCAGTATTGAGGATCCCACAATTATTAAAGAATTGTCTCCTGCAGTGGATAAAATGGCGGCGATTACCCTTGGGCCGATGGTGGATGTCCGGTTGCCCAACAGCGATAAAAATACCATCATGGCTTCCCTTTATGGCACACATCCTGATCTGATCCATGTTTTGAACCTTTCTATAGAAAAGGGACGCTTTATCACCGATTTGGATGTGACCTCTCACTCCCGGGTGGTGGTTATCGATGCCGGCCTTGCTGAGGATCTGTTTCCTAAAGAGGACCCCCTGGGGAAAAAGATCTTTGTACAGGACACACCCCTGACCGTGGTGGGAGTCCTGGAGAAAGCCCCATCATCCATGCTGGATGCCTTTAGTGTCCGGATGGTTTATACACCGATTACCCAGGCTCAGGATATGCTGAATACTCGGGTGATCAACCAGCTCTGCGGCACTGCGGTGTCTGAGGAAGCCTTGCCACAAGCCATCTCTGACAGTATTAAGATACTGGAAAGCAGACACTCCAGCGTTTCCAAGAGCTATATGGGCACAACTCTGGAGGAGCAACTGGAGATGGTGGGTAAAGTTACCTCCATTCTGACCACCGTTATCGGTGCTGTGGCAGGGATTGCTCTCTTAGTAGGTGGTGTAGGTGTGATGAATATTATGCTGGTGGCGGTTACCGAAAGAACCAGGGAAATCGGGCTCTTAAAAGCACTGGGTGCCCGCAGACGGGACATTATGCAGCAGTTTTTGGGGGAGGCTGTGGCTCTTTGTCTGCTGGGCGGCTTGATCGGTATGATCGTTGGCATCGGCGGCGCCTTTGCCATCGCGCTGGCAGCACACTGGCCGCCCTTAATCTCAGTTTGGACTGTGCTGTTAGCTATAGGTTTTTCCGTAATTATCGGTCTCTTTTTTGGGCTTTACCCTGCCAGCAGGGCAGCATCTTTGAGCCCTGCAGAGGCATTGAGGCACCTCTAAATTGCTTTTGCATAATTGTTTTATTTGTTGTGTAAAATTGAATAGAGGCAGTAGGCGTCCTCTGTGGCGCCTTTTCTCTTTCTACTACCAAACCAGCTTTTCCAGACAAGGGGGTTTGAATATGCCAGGGGGCAGGGTAAAGATGGTTTTTCCCGGCGGGAATACCAGTCTGGGTTTTTATTCATTTTATGATTATATTATCGGTGATGATGCCAAGCTTGTCTTTTTGCTCAAAGGAGGCCCGGGTACCGGCAAATCTACCTTTATGAAAGGGATCGGAAAAGAGCTGCAGGAGAAAGGGATTGACCTGGAATACCACTGGTGTTCATCTGACTTCAACTCTCTCGATGGGCTTGTGCTGCCTGCATACGGGGTAGCTATTATCGATGGCACAGCACCCCATGTGACTGATCCCCTTTATCCAGGCGCAGTAGATGAGATCATAAATTTAGGTGACTACTGGGAGCGGGATAAACTGGTGCTTCACAGAGATGAAATCATCTCCCTTAAAAAGCGGGTGACCCAGTGTTTTGCCACAGCTTACAGCAGCCTGAAGATGGCTAGGATAGCCCGGGAAGAGGAGAAAGACTACCGGGATAAAGCCCTGGACTGCCAGTGCTTTCACCGCCTGATCGGTAACCTGTTGAGGCAGATCTTCGGACAGGAGTTGTGCTGGGGGGAGGGGGTTCCCCGGGAAAGGCATCTTTTTGCTACTGCTCTGACCCCACAAGGGATCGTCCATCATCTTCCCACACTGCTGGATAATCTTACATTTCTCTATTTGGTTGAAGGTGAACCGGGATCGGGAAAAGAGGCACTATTAAAAGAGGTGGCGGAATTCGCTTACCGTTCAGGGTTGACAGTAGAGGTATACCACTGCGCCTTTGATCCGACACTCATCGATCTGGTGGTGCTGCCGCAGCGCAAAACCGCGGTGCTCAATGTTTTTAAAGAACTGGATTTTGACACAGAATCAATTCCCAATTTGAAATACTGTGAGAGTATTGACTGCAATGTCTGTTTGGATGATGGAGTCCTTATGGAATATGAGCAGGAACTGCGGGAGGCAAAAGAACTGTTTGACAGCTGCCTCAAAAGAGGCCTCTCCTATCTCAAAAAGGCCCGGCTGTTTTATGGGGAGCTGGAAAAGCATTACCTGGAGGCGATGGACTTTGATGGGGTAGAAAGGTGTAGAAAAGGAGTTCTTGAAAGAATATTAAATATAGTAAGCGAAAAAAAATAAGGGGCAAACATGCCCTTAAAGAATCTTCAGTCCCAAAAAATTTTTATCAAAATAGTGGTTGACAGTTCAAATGCTATTCCCTATACTAGTTGGAAATATATTTTTATCAGTCGTAAATTTTTTCATAAAAGTAATAATTGATTAAAAGTCATGACGGGAACATGTTCTGCTATCTCCCCGGTCACAGAGAGCTGGGGTGGCTGAAATCCAGTACCGGGAGTAGTAAGAATGCTCATCCCTGAGAACTGCTATCCGAACGGCTATAACGCTCAGTAGGTGCTGCCGGACAAAACCGTTGTCCGTTATATGAACGGATTAAGAGCGGCTGCTTCAATTCTTGGCAGCAATCAGGGTGGTACCGCGGGTCCCTCTCGTCCCTGGCAGATATTGTCGGGGCAAGAGGGGTCTTTTTTATTCTGACTTAGAAGAAACAAGAAGGGGGCTTCTGAAATGGGATTGATTATTTATCTCAACGGAGAATTTGTTGATGAAGAAGAAGCGAAAATTTCGGTCTTTGACCACGGTGTGCTGTATGGAGATGGTGTTTTTGAAGGAATTCGAGCCTATAATGGTCGTGTTTTCCGCCTTGATGAGCATATTAATCGTCTTTATGAGTCAGCAAAATCTATTCTCCTGGATATCGGGATGACCAAGGAGGAAATGAGTGAGGCCCTTTTGGAGACCCTGCGACGCAATAATCTGCGTGATGCTTATATCAGGCTTGTGGTCACCAGAGGGAGAGGGGATCTGGGGTTAGACCCCCGCAATTGTAAGAAACCAACTGTTTGCATCATCGCAGCAGGTGTCCAGCTGTATCCTGAAGAGTTATATGAAAAAGGGCTGGAGGTTGTGACCGTCCCCACCCGCCGCAATATAGTTGAAGGGGTCAACCCACGGATCAAATCTTTGAATTACCTTAATAATGTTTTGGCTAAGATCGAGGCTAATTTGGCAGGGGTTCCTGAGGCGATTCTGCTCAATAGTGAGGGTTATGTCACAGAGTGTACAGGGGATAACATCTTTATTGTGAAAAATGGTGAGCTGATCACACCTCCTTCTTACCTGGGTATTTTGGAAGGGGTAACTCGCAATACAATTCTGGAAATTGCTGAAAAGAAAGGCTACCCTACAGCGGAAAAGGTGTTTACCCGGCATGACATCTTTGTGGCAGATGAGTGTTTCTTAAGCGGTACCGCGGCAGAGATGATTCCAGTGGTGAAGGTGGATGGCCGCACCATCGGTGAGGATGGCAAACCAGGGAAGATCACCAAAGATCTGATGAAAGCATATCGGGATTTGGTGATGAGTGAAGGTACTGAAATTTACTCTGCGGACTAGGAGCTGAAATAAGGATTGAACCAATGCTGCTCCAGGGCAGCATGATCGCAACAAAGCAGACAAAAATCCATAGGAGAGGGGGTAAACCCACATGAAGAGCGAGATTATCAAAAAGGGGTTAGAAAAAGCCCCGCACAGGTCCTTATTAAATGCATTGGGTTTAACAAAATGGGAGAAGGACCGCCCTTTTATCGGGATTGTCAACTCGCAAAATGAACTTGTGCCAGGACACATTCACCTTGATCAGATCGCTGATGCAGTAAAAGCAGGGGTGCGTGCAAATGGGGGGACCCCGCTGGAATTTCCGGCGATAGCTGTTTGTGACGGCATTGCCATGAACCATGAGGGAATGCGCTATTCCCTGGTGAGCAGGGAACTGATCGCTGATTCTATTGAAGTAATGGCTATGGCCCATGCCCTGGATGCACTGGTTTTGATCACTAACTGTGACAAGGTGGTACCAGGGATGCTGATGGCTGCAGCACGGCTGAATCTCCCCTCAGTGATCATCAGCGGAGGGCCTATGCTTGCTGGCCGCTTCCAGGGCAGGGATGTGGATCTGAACACAGTTTTTGAGGGTGTAGGGGCCGTTCAGGCAGGAAGAGCCACCCTGGAAGAGTTAGAGGAACTTGAGGAAGCGGCCTGTCCAGGGTGCGGCTCTTGTTCCGGAATGTTTACAGCCAATACCATGAACTGCCTCAGTGAGGCACTGGGAATTGCCCTTCCCGGAAATGGCACAATTCCAGCAGTGAGCGCTGCTAGAATCCGGCTGGCCAAGAATACAGGATGGCAAGTGATGGAATTGGTGCGCAAGGGAATCCGCGCCCGTGACATTATGACTGAAAAGGCTTTTGTCAATGCTTTAGCCCTAGATATGGCATTAGGCGGTTCTACAAACACAGTTCTGCATCTCCCGGCTATTGCCAGGGAGGCTGGGATCAATCTTGACCTGGAGCTCATTGATCAGATCAGCAGCAGGGTTCCTCACTTATGTAAATTGAGCCCTGCAGGAAGCAGCCATATTCAGGAGTTGGATGCTGCAGGAGGTGTCTCTGCTGTGCTCAAGGAGCTTCTGTCCCATGGGTTGATGGAAGGGGATACCTTAACAGCTACAGGGAAGACTCTCTCTGAAAATGTAGAGTCCAGTTTCATTAAACTGCCTGAAGTGATCCGTACAGTTGAAGACCCTTACAGCAAGACCGGGGGCTTAGCCATTTTACGGGGCAACCTGGCGCCAGATGGGGCAGTGGTCAAACAGGCTGCTGTAGATCCTGAGATGTATCAGCATACAGGGCCCGCTCGGGTTTTTGACAGTGAAGAGGAAGCAGTGAAAGCCATTTTAGACAAAAGGATCAAATCCGGGGATGTGATTGTGATCAGATATGAGGGTCCCAAAGGAGGGCCCGGTATGCGGGAAATGCTGACACCCACATCAGCTGTTGCCGGGATGGGGCTTGACCGGGAAGTGGCCCTAATCACAGATGGGCGATTCTCAGGTGCAACACGGGGGGCATCTATCGGGCATATTTCCCCTGAAGCAGCTGAAGGTGGCCCCATAGCTTTGGTCCGGGAAGGTGACCTGATTAAGATTGACATACCCGGGCGAGAACTGAATATCCTGGTAGATAAGCAGGAGTTGGAGAAGAGGAGGAAAGAGTGGCAGCCTCCTGAGCCCAAGGTCAATCATGGTTACCTTGCCCGCTATGCACAGCTTGTTACATCTGCCAGCCAAGGAGCTGTTTTAAAAAGCGGTGGGAGGTGAAAACCATGAAAATGACTGGAGCTGATGTTGTTATTAAGGCTCTGGAACAGGAAGGTGTGGAGGTTATTTTCGGCTATCCGGGAGGAGCGGTTATTCCTATTTATGACAAACTTTATGACTCCTCCATCAAACATGTGTTGGTGCGCCATGAACAGGCAGCAGCCCATGCAGCTGACGGCTATGCCCGGGCTACAGGTAGAACAGGAGTGGTGATCGCCACATCTGGGCCTGGCGCCACCAATTTGGTCACAGGTATTGCCAATGCCTGTATGGACTCTATTCCCATGGTTGTTTTTACAGGGCAGGTTGCACTCCCTGCAATTGGAAGAGATTCTTTCCAGGAGGCTGATATCACCGGAATTACACTCCCTATTGTCAAACACAGCTATCTGGTGAGGGATGTGAACAAACTGGCCTCAACCATAAAGGCCGCATTCCAGCTGGCAGGCACGGGGAGGCGCGGGCCTGTTTTGATCGACCTTCCCAAAGACATACAAACAGCTGAGGTAGAATTTGATTACCCTGAACATGTATCTTTTAGAGGGTACCGGTTGCCTGGTGAACCCAGTGCTGCTGAGATCTATCAGGCAGTAAAAACTATCGGCATATCTCGAAGACCTGTTATTTATGCCGGAGGAGGGGTTATCACCTCTGGAGCAGCGGAAGAGCTGAAGGAGTTTGCAGAAAAGACTCAGATCCCTGTAACTACTACACTGATGGGAAAAGGGGCTATACCGGAGGATCATCCCTTGTCTTTAGGCATGGTGGGGATGCACGGCACTTATTATGCCAATTTTGCTGTATCCCACAGTGATCTGCTGATCGCTGTAGGGGCGCGTTTTGACGACAGGGTGACCGGCAGGCTTGATACTTTCGCAACCCAGGCCAAGGTGATCCATATTGATATCGATGCAGCTGAATTGGGGAAAAATGTCAGGCCACATCATGTTTTGAATGGTGATGCAAAACTTATCCTACAGGAATTGCTGTCTCGGGTTGAAATACCCCAGACAAAAGAATGGCTGGATCAGATCGCTGTCTGGAAGAAGGAACACCCCCTTTCATACTGCCAGGATAAGGATAAAATCAAGCCCCAGTATGTCATAGAGCAACTCAGAAAGCTGGCAGGGGAAAAGGCTATTGTCACTACAGAGGTGGGCCAGAACCAGATGTGGGCAGCCCAGTACTATAAGGTGAGCAAACCCCGCACCTTTATTTCTTCCGGAGGTTTGGGAACCATGGGCTTTGGACTGCCGGCTGCTGTAGGGGCTCAAATAGGCCGCCCTGATGATTTAGTGATCAGCATTTCAGGAGATGGCAGCTTCCAGATGAACCTGCAGGAACTGGCCACAATCGTCCAGCAACAGCTGCCGATTAAAATAATCATCCTCAATAATGGTTATTTGGGGATGGTGCGGCAGTGGCAGGAGCTTTTCCATGATAAGAGATATTCTCAAACTGAACTCATTCCTGTGCCTGATTTCGTCAAACTGGCTGATGCTTACGGAATTGCCGGTTATCGTGCCCACAGCCCTGAGGAAGTGGGCCCGGTACTGGAACAGGCCCTTAATCATCCAGGAGCGGTGGTAGTTGATGTAGTTATTGACCGAGAAGAAAACGTCTTTCCTATGGTTCCTGCGGGAGGAACACTAACAAAGATGATTGGGGTGTAAGAGATGAGACATATACTTGCGGTATTAGTTGAAAACCAACCGGGTGTTTTGACTCGTGTTGCAGGTCTGTTCAGCAGGCGGGGGTATAACATTGAGAGTCTTGCTGTCGGCCAGACCCATGACCCGGAAATCTCCCGCATGACCATTGTTGTTGACGGGGATGACCGGGTGATCGAACAGGTGGTGAAACAATTGGAAAAGCTTGTGGATGTCATCAATGTGCGGGATATCTCTGAGGCTGAGCATGTTGATCGGGAATTGGTATTGATCAAGGTCAAAGCTGAGCCGAAGGTCAGGGGCGAAATTATGCAGATCGTTGATATATTCAGGGCACGTATTGTGGATATCGGACATAATTCGTTGATCATCGAGTGTACAGGTGATGAAGGAAAAATTAAAGCCATTGAAAAATCGCTGAGACCCTTTGGTATTTTGGAACTGGTGCGTACCGGCAAAATTGCCATGGTGCGGGGGCAGAAATATGAGGAGGAATAAAAAAGAAGAGCTGCAGATGGAGTGAAAGGCAGCCGAGTAAAAAGAGGTGATGGCATGGAAGAGAGGGTTTACATCTTTGATACCACACTCCGGGATGGTGAGCAGACTCCCGGAGTGAGTTTAAATACCGAGGAAAAACTGGGGATCGCCAGGCAGTTGGCCAGACTCAATGTTGATGTGATTGAGGCAGGGTTTCCCATCGCCTCCCCAGGAGATTTTGATGCTGTGCAGACCATCGCCCGGGAGGTAAAGGGACCGGTAATCTGTGCACTTGCTCGCGCTAATAAAAATGATATAGACCGGGCAGCAGAAGCCTTGAAA
>JAAYWP010000056.1 GCA_012516535.1 Syntrophomonadaceae bacterium
CTGTTCGATTCTCTTCTCCAGCTCTGGTAGGTGTTCATATGCTGTCAAGGCTTCTGTGACCTGCTGCAGTTCCTGCTGGCAGCGCTTTTCCTGCTCTAACAGGCGCCTTAGATCAGTGTTCACAGACCGCTGGGCTAAATCGATAATATGGACTCCACCTAGCTGTCCGATCACCTTGGCTCTAACCGCCCCATTCTCAGCCAGCAGAAAGGGCCCTTCCAGTTGGGCGCCGAAATTCAATTCAACCTTGTTGTTGTCATCAATAAAAATCTTCCTGACACCGGAAGTCTGGATAATTTCAGCGGGAATCTCATTGCCAAACCCCTCAAAAACCAGTTCTTCCCCATCGGCTTTTCGTAATAGGTACTGGTTTTTCCCTGTTGTGCTCCGCAGGCGAGTGATCAGTGTCCCATTATTCAGTTCGATAGTTACCTTACAGACTTTGGCCCCGGCTCTGATAAAACTGCTCCCCCGAGGCTCATTATAAAGAACCCACCGCAGTGCTCTTACCACCGCAGATTTGCCGTAATCTGAAGGGCCAACAATAACATTCAGCCCGGGCCCGAATTCTATTTCAGTGTGTTCATGGGACTGAAAGTTGTCGATAATAATTTTTTTGATGTTGGTCATAACTGATCATCCCCCTGGGCAAGAGACTCCTCTGCTAAAGCAATTCTGCGCACTGCCTCCTCTATTACCATAGCTGGCAGTTTTTCTGCCTTGGCGATCTCTTCCAGCAGAACTCGTACATCTGTACGCTGGTAATTCCCTGCCGCTTTCACTTCTGCCATATACCCTGCCAACTTCTGTTCCCGGAAAGCGGCTTCCTCCAGACGGGACCTGTCCAAGACATCTTCACCTGGTGCTGCGCTATTAAGCTTGATCTTTTCAATAACAGGCTGAGAGCCGGAGAGATCGATAATAACTACCTGCACAGGCCTTTTCATTTCCTGCTGGTGGTTAGAGAGACGGACCAATGCCCCAGGATTGATAAAATACTTTCCATCTATCACTGTATCAGGGAACCCAAGGTGGTTATGTCCGGCCAAAGTAAAATCCGCCTCTGTATCAGAGATCTGCTCAATCAAAGTGTAAAAAGCGCCTGGGAAAAGAGCCCGCTGCAGCAGCATGCCATGCACCATATGGATAGCATAATCACAGTCTTTTTTCTTTACCACATAATCCAGTCTGCGGTCCCGGCGGTCCATCTCATAGTGATAACCCTGCCCGGTCAACTGCACCCGTAAACCTTTTTTCTCCAAATAAACAGCTTCCCTTCCCACCAGATGCACAATACCCAGTCTAGCAGCAAACCCCAGCATTGTGCGGGGTAGGGTCTCAATATTGTGCCCAAAGAGGTCATGATTGCCTGGTATAGTATATACCGGAACATTAAACTGCTGGTAGACCTGAAGATAATCAGCGCAAACACTCAGTGCAGGGGCGGGAACATCAAAAAAATCCCCCCCATGGAGCACATAGTCCACTTCCTGTTCTTTGGCGATCTTCACAACCTCATTCAGCTTGGTGAGCAGTGTCTGAGGAAAGTTATCCTTCCTGTTTTCAGGGCTTGTGCCCCTCTTATGGTCATCTGTGAAATAAAGCAGGCGCATCCTTAAC
>JAAYWP010000057.1 GCA_012516535.1 Syntrophomonadaceae bacterium
CAGCACCCCTATATATATTAAAAGCAGATGGTGGTACACTTTCCTTTGAGCTTTCAGCAGCAAAACCGGTGGAAACCATTTTTTCAGGTCCTGCAGCCAGCACACTGGGTGTATTGGCTTTGACACCGGAAGGGGAAACATCTGTTGTGGTGGATATCGGTGGAACCACTACAGACCTAGCATTAATCTTATCTGGAAGCCCCTTGTTTGCTTCTCGTGGTGCACGGGTAGGTGACCGGCTCACCCAGGTCAGATCCTTTGCCACCAGTTCTGCCGCTGTAGGAGGGGACAGCTGTTTAGAGGTTGAGGATGGGACTCTCAAAATTATGCCCTACCGGAAAGGCCCTGCTTACTGTCTGGGAGGGCCCTGCCCTACACCCACTGATGCTATGCGTGTTGCCGGGCTTACTGAACTGGGTGATGAACAAAAAGCCATCAGGGCCATGGAGATAGTGGGGGAAGGGCTTAAGCTGAATCCCTACAAGACAGCAGAGCTTATTCTGGACAAAACAGCTGAAAAGATAATATCTGAAATAGAAGAAATGTTTTTATCATGGGAACAGGAACCTGCTTACCGTATCTGGGAGCTGCGGCAGAAAAAGAAGGTACGCCCACAAAACCTGGTTGGGATCGGTGCTGCCTCACCGGTGTTACTTCCTCTGTTGGGCAAAAAAATGGGATGTAATGCCTTAGTTCCACCTAATGCTGATGTGGCCAATGCCATCGGTGCAGCACTGGCTAAGGTTAATCTGCGCCTTACATTCCACTTTGACACAGAGAGGCAGTTCTTTTTCATTGAAGAAAATGGTATACAGGAGAAAAATTCAGATGTAAAAACTCTTGCTGATGCAGAAAAATTTTCTATGAACAGGCTGATAGAAGAAGGGAAGAAATTAGGCATTGCAGTTGATGAAAAACCTGAATTGGTCTATAGCGAGGTATTTAATATGGTGCGGGGCTGGAGAACCGGTGGGCGTTTGATTGATGTTTGTGTCCAATTCCCTACAGGGATATTAAAACAGCAGGAAGAGGGTGATCACTGATGCCAACAGGTTTGGTTTTTTTCCCGGCTTTTGATTGGGCTATCACACCCACCCATCCTGAGCGGGAGGAAAGGCTGCTTTATACGAGGGATCAGCTTTTCGAAGAAGGGATTATGGATCTGCCAGAACTAAAAGAGTACAAACCCAGGATGGCTCTAAAAAAGGACATCGCCAGAGCTCATTTCTGTGTACCAGATATAGAGACACAGATTACAGATGCACACCTTTATGCTGCTGGAGGTGCTCTGGTTTTAGCAGATGCTTTGATGAAAAAAGAAATAGATAACGGTTTTGCCCTGGTGAGGCCCCCTGGGCACCATGCGATGAGGATTGTCCATGGAAATCGCGGATTTTGCAACATTCATAATGAAGCGATCATGGTCGAGTATCTGCGGAAAAAATACGATGTGCAGAGGATCGCTATTGTGGATACCGATGTTCATCACGGTGATGGAACACAGGATATCTATTATCATGACCCTGATGTGTTATTTATCTCTTATCATCAGGATGGGCGCACCCTCTATCCGGGTTCTGGCTTTTGTGACGAATTAGGGGGCCCAGCTGCCTTTGGAATGAACATCAATATACCGCTGCAGCCATATACAACAGATGAAGGGATCCTCTATCTTATGGACAACCTTGTTCTGCCCATCTTGGATGATTTTAAACCGGAGTTGATTATCAATAGCGCAGGGCAGGACAACCACTACACTGACCCTCTGGCCAATATGCGCTTCACAGCCAGGGGCTATGCCATGTTAAATGAGAAACTATCTCCGGACCTGGCGGTTTTGGAGGGCGGTTATGCAATTGAAAGCGCTCTACCCTATGTGAATACAGGGATTATACTGGCAATGGCCGGACTTGATTATTCATGGGTGCGTGAACCGGATTACAAAGAAGAGAATTTTAAAGAAACTAAAGAAAATATGGATTACATCATAGAACTGGCTGATTATTTGTGGAGAATCTGGAAAGAACGAGAGAACCTGGCGGAACAAAAATATGAGCGTAAAGAAAAGTTTGAAGAGATCAACAGACACATTTATTATGATACAGATGGCATCAGAGAGCAGCAGTATGAAACTGTCCGTTTATGTGATGATTGCCCTGGCTACCAGATCATCAGATCACGAGGAATGTATTCCACAGGTATGAGCAGGGTAATCGAAGCTGTTGCCATTCACCACAGGGCCTGTAAGACCTGTCAGCAGGAAGCGAGAGGATATTATGAAGAGCGAAAACGGAAGAGAGAAGGGTTAGATGTGGTTTATCTTCAGGACAAACCTCAGGATCGCTATTATCAATTCTCAGCAGATGGAGAAATAGAAATTTTAGATTAAATAAGAGCAGGCAGGGTGTTAGTAATTGGGTAAGATAGTACTATTGGACCAAAATGTGATCAACCAGATAGCAGCAGGTGAAGTTGTGGAAAGACCGGCTTCAGTGGTCAAGGAACTGGTAGAGAATTCGATTGATGCCGGTGCCAGCAGAATTACTGTGGAAATCAAAGAGTCCGGTTTAAAGGAAATCAAAGTCATCGATAATGGGAGTGGTATGACCCCAGATGACGCCAAAATGGCTGTTGCCAGGCATGCCACCAGCAAAATCAGAATAGCTGATGATTTAAACATGGT
Organism: Syntrophomonadaceae bacterium; assembly: GCA_012516535.1. Lineage (GTDB taxonomy): Bacteria > Bacillota > DSM-12270 > Thermacetogeniales > Thermacetogeniaceae > DTU068. The sequence goes on from JAAYWP010000057.1 coordinate 2,684, forward strand.
GAATACCCTGGGTTTTCGCGGAGAGGCTTTAGCAGCCATTTCATCTGTTTCCCGTTTCACCCTGTTGACCAGGCCTCCAGAAGCTGTTGCTGGCACCAAGGTTGTTGTAGAGGGTGGTAAGCTCAAAGATATATCACCAGTTGGTTGTCCTTACGGTACACAGATAATTGTTGAGGACCTCTTTTTTAACAGCCAACCACGGCGCAAGTTTTTAAAAAGCCCCCGCTCTGAGGCAGCTGCTGTAGCAGATGTTATTACTCGTTTTGCTTTGGGTTACCCAGATATTTCTTTCAACTATTATTCGGGTAAAAGGCTCTGCCTTGCAACTTATGGCCAGGGGGATATAATGGATGTGGCCACAATAATTTACGGCAAAGACTCCAGGGCTCGGTTTTTGGCTGTTTCTTACCAGGAGGATGGGATAAAAATAGAAGGCATTGTTTCAGATCCTGGCTATACCAGATCAAGCCGTTTTTGTCAGTCTTTTTTTGTTAATAAACGGTTGGTTCGCAACTTTTTGTTGAGCCATACTCTGGAAAATGCCTATCAGGGAATGATAACTTCTGGCCGTTATCCTACTGCTGTAATTTTTATAGAAATTGAACCATCTATGATCGATGTTAATGTACACCCAACCAAAAGCGATATTCGTTTTTCCGATTCCCAGACGGTGGCCCGGGTGTTATATAGAGGGGTAAACTCCGCTCTGGCTACTTTTTTACAGCAACAGCGCGGATTTCAAGTAAAGGCAGGGCAATCTGGTCCTCATCAGGAAACGGCTGCTCAAAATAGCGGAGAAAAAGTAAATTATCGGACAGAACCATTACCGATCAGTATGATTCCTGTTTTTAACCGGGCATTTCCTGAAGACCTTCAGGTCAGGGATGATATAGTAAAAGATAGACCTCTGAGTAAAAATTCCTTTTTTCAGGAGATGCAGCTGATCGGCCAGGTTCTGGGAACATATATTATCGCAGAACGAGAGGGCAATCTGTTTATTATTGATCAGCATGCTGCTCATGAACGGGTTCTTTACGAAAAAATAAAGCTTAAATGGCAGAATAAAAAGATGTTTTCGCAAAAGATCTGTCCCCACAGGATACTGCTTACACCTGAAGAAGAGCAGCTTTACCTGGAAAACCGGGAGTTTTTTCAAAATGTAGGTTATACTTTGGAGAGGGAAACAGCTAATAGATATTTTGTGATAACTGTGCCTGATGAACCGCATACTAATATAGATCAGTTTTTCAGAGAACACCTTGATCTGGTCCGTCAGGCTAAAGAAAAAGGGGACACAGTTTTCAACATTAAAGAAGCTGCCGCAAAAATGTATGCCTGTAAAGGTGCAATAAAGGCGGGAGATAGATTGACTCAGGCGGAAATGCATCAGCTGTTAGTACAACTGGATGCTACTGATCATCCGGATCACTGCCCCCATGGAAGGCCGACTTATATAAAAATAACAGATTCTGACCTGAGCAGGTGGTTTCATCGATGAACCTACCCCTTGTCGTTATTACAGGACCTACAGCAGTAGGTAAATCAGAAATAGCTGTGGAATTGGCTTTAAAGTTCAATGGAGAGATCATATCGGCGGACTCTGTACAGTTATATAAATACTTTAATATCGGTGCTGCTAAATTAACCAAAGAAGAACAAAAAGGCATCCCTCACCATCTTTTCGACATCCTGGAACCGGATCAGCCTTTTAGTGTTGCTGAATATCAGAAATTAGCGCGCAAAAAAATCCAGGAGATAAATGAAAGAGGGAAACTGCCTTTTTTGGTAGGGGGAACAGGTCTATATATTCAGTCGGTCATTGACCCTTATGAGTTTCCTGAAACAACAGGGCATGAGGAGATACGAAAAAAATTACGAAAAATATGGTCTCAGGGTGGTAAGGAGGAACTATACCAGAGGCTGCAGAAGATCGATCCCGATGCAGCCAAAAGGATTCATCCCAATGATTTCAGGCGGATTTCCAGAGCTTTAGAGGTGTACTATCTAACCGGAAAGACCATATCCAGCTACATCAGAAAAAGAAAAAAGAGTTTATATAATCTAGCAATGATCGGTTTGACCCGCCAAAGATCAGAGCTTTATCAAAGAATTGAGGCTCGGGTGGACAAGATGTTTGCAGATGGTTTGATAGAGGAGGTGAAGTCTATTCTAGAGATGGGATATGATCCAAAGATCAAGCCACTGCAGAGCCTTGGTTATAAACAGGTAGTGGAGTATCTAATGGGTGAATGTGATCAAGCTGAAGCAATAGCATCAACAAAAAAAGCAACCAGAAACTATGCAAAAAGACAGCTGACCTGGTTTCGTAGAGATGACAGGATCCGCTGGTTCTCACTGTCAGAAGAGAGGACAGAGCAATTATTAAAGAGAATTGCCATTGATATATGCAGGAGTATCAATATTTAATGTAGAATACATTGGCAAAGATTAGAAAACGGAGGAATAAAAGATGTCAAAAGGACAAATTAATCTACAGGATTATTTCTTAAATCAAATACGAAAAGAAGGAATTCCAATAACTGTCTTCCTGGTTAACGGATTTCAGTTGAAAGGGAATTTACGGGGTTTTGATAATTTCACAGTTATCTTAGAGAGTGAAGGAAAACAGCAAATGGTTTATAAGCATGCGATTTCTACAATTGTGCCCAATAAACCAATTAATCTTTCTTATGATTCAGCAAATCAGAATAAAAATGAGTAATACCTGCAAAGGGGGATGGAAATGAAAAGAAAGCTATTATATGTAGTGTTCATCATCTCCATCTTTGCTGTTTTTTTACTGTCAGGTTGCGGTCAAGAAGCTAGTAATGTAGATGTGCTCAAAATTGGTATACTTCCCAATGAAGAGGTTTTACCAGTCTATGTTGCCCAAGAAGAAGGCTTTTTTGAGAGATATGGTATTGATGTGGAGATAGTCAATTTTCAAAGTGCTGCTGAAAGAGATGCCGCTATACAGGCAGGAGCTGTGGATGGGGTTGAGGGGGACCTACTTGCAGTAGCTTTGATACGGCAGGGTGGCACACCGGTCAAAGCAGTATCCCTGGCTATGGGTGCAACCCCAGAGGAAGGACGCTATGCAATGCTGGCTGCTCCCGGCACTATTGAAAATGTTGATGAGCTTAAGGGTAAGAAGCTGGCTATTTCCAAAAATACTATCATTGAATATGTAGCGGACCAAATGCTGCTGGCTAACGGAATAAAACCGCAGGAGGTACAAAAGGTCAATATCACAAAATTGCCTTTGAGAGCGGAAATGCTCTTACAAGGTGAGGTAACCGCTGCGGTGCTGCCGGATCCTTTAGCTGTTCATGCTGAACTAAAAGGGGCCAAATTATTGGTTGATGATACCAAGCTTTCAGAAAATATATCACAATCGGTCTATTTTTTCAGGGATGATGTTATTAAAAATAAAAAAGCAACTATCAGAAAGTTTCTGCAGGCATTTGAGGAAGGGGCTGAAGCGCTAACAGAAAATCCGGAAAAGTACCGGGACCTCTTTATTGAAAAGGTGAATATCCCGGTAGAATTGCAGAGTTCTTATCCGGTACCGACCTTTTCTCCTCTTGAATTGCCATCTGAAAAGGATACACAGCGGGTAATCGACTGGCTGCGTGACAATAAGCTGTTAACAGAAGATTATTCCTATACTGATATTGTTACAGATGAAGTGATCAAAACTATAGATTAAATAGGGGTAATGATTAATGCTGACTCTCAATAGTGTTTCCCTGGTCTATACCAATGGCAAAGCATCAGTCAATGCCCTGGTGGATATAAATTTTCAAATTGAACAAGGTAAGAGCTATGCCATTATAGGGCCTTCGGGATGTGGTAAAACATCCCTTATTTTTCTCATGATGGGTTTGCTCCACCCCACAAAAGGGGAAATCTTATTCAATGGAAAACCCCTGTTAAAACCGCACCGGGATACAGCACTGATCTTACAGGAATACGGATTGCTGCCTTGGAAAACTGTATGGGAAAATGCGGCACTGGGATTAAAGCTGCGTCAAGTAGATGAAAAGGAGATTAAATGTATATTAGAGCGTGTATTTGAGGAACTGGAGCTTACCGAATGCATCGATCGCTATCCTTCACAATTAAGCGGTGGTCAGAAGCAGAGAGTTGCCCTCGCTCGGGCCTTATCCCTGAAACCCAAGCTTTTATTGATGGATGAGCCGCTGTCAGCTTTGGATGCCTTAACTAGAGAAAACCTGCAAGAGGTAATTTTAAAATTAATTAAACGCTATCAAATGACTAGTGTATTAGTCACTCACAGCATTGAAGAAGCAGTGTATATAGGGCAAAAAATAGTTATTCTTTCTGGGCGGCCTGGTAGGATCTGTGCCCAGATTGATAATCCCGAACAGGGAACAGATGGCTATCGTAAAAAAACATCTTACCATGAAAAATGCAGTGAGGTTAGGTCTTTACTGGAGGTATATTCCCAGTGAACAGTAATATGAATAAAACAATCACATATTTTGCAGCAGCACTATTTCTATTTGTGCTTTGGGATATACTGGCCTTGCTCCTACGCAACCCGGCTCTGCCGCGGCCGGTTCCGGCTTTGATAGCTTTTTTTGAGATCTTTCCCCAGAGCCTCTGGAGGCATTTTCTAATAAGTACCTACCGGGTCCTGGTCAGTTTGTTCATCGGGCTTGCCATCGCTGTTCCCCTTGGGCTTTATTTGGGAAGGGAACCAAAACTGGACAAGTGGGTATCACCACAGTTATACCTGACCTATCCTATCCCCAAGATTGCCCTGCTGCCGGTGATCTTTGCTATCTTTAATATTGGAGACCTTTCAAAAATAATACTTATTGTTTTGATTATATTTTTTCAGATTATTGTGACCACAAGGGATGCGGCTCAAAACATTCCAGCCAACTCAGTTTTATCTGTTCTCTCATTAGGTGCAACACCTGGGGAAATCTATCGCCATGTGATCATACCGGCATGTCTGCCTGAAATATTTACTGCTGCACGGATCAGCCTAGGTACAGCGATCAGCATTCTCTTTTTTACTGAGTCCTTTGCCACCTTTGACGGACTGGGCTACTTCATATTTGAAGCATGGAGCAGGGTGAATTACCCAGAGATGTTTGCAGGAATCATAGCCATCAGCCTGCAGGGTTTTATCCTCTTTCTAATATTGGACTTTTTGCAACGGCGTTTTTGCCCCTGGTTGTATACTTAACACTATTTCACTTTAAATTGCGTATAATGTATTTGGTGTATAAGATCAACCAGAGGTGAAAGCCGGGTGAACTTTAGGCTCCCATCGATGAGCGGGGGAAGCAATTACCAGCCATATTCCATAAAAAGTAACCATAAAATTCGGCAATCAACACTCAAAGATGAAGGGAACAGATTAAAACCGGAGCTGGTATTAGAGGAACTCAATAGCTTGATTGGACTCAGCGAGGTGAAAAACCTCGTTTTAGAGCTTTTTGCCTTTGTGCAGATCCAAAAACGCCGGGCAAGAGTAAACCTGCGTACCGAACCCCTGGTCTTACACATGATTTTCAAGGGCAATCCAGGAACCGGGAAAACTACTATTGCTAGAATCATGGGCAAGCTGTTCCGGTCGATGGGTATCCTTTCCCAGGGGCACCTTATTGAAGTGGAAAGGGCTGATCTGGTAGGTGAATATATAGGACATACCGCTCATAAAACCAGAGAGCAGATAAAAAGGGCAACAGGGGGAATTTTATTTATCGATGAAGCATATTCCCTGGCCCGTGGTGGAGAAAAAGATTTTGGCAAAGAATGTATCGATGTATTGGTTAAGGCCATGGAGGATAATAAGGAGAACTTAGTGCTCATTCTTGCAGGTTATAAACAGGAGATGGAGTGGTTTCTGCGCAGCAACCCTGGCCTTTATTCACGATTTCCTATTCATATCACCTTCCCAGACTATACTGTTGATGAACTGCTGCAGATCGGTGAACTAATGCTGAAAAAAAGGCAATACCGTCTGCACTCAGAGGCCAAATTGGTATTGCGCAGGATCCTGGAATCACGAATTCGGAATGGAAATGAGAATGAGGGAAATGCCCGTTTGGTTCGTAACCTAATCGAAAGAGCCATCAGGAAACAGGCGGTAAGACTTGTTAAGAAATCACACCTCTCCAGAGAGGAACTAATGCTTATACGGAAAGAAGATTTTGAATAATTAATAAAAAAAGGTGAAATTATGCAGCAATTTTTAGAGTATTTGAAGTCCAACTATTCGATCAGCAGTAGAGTATGTAGCTTAGCTGAAGAAGCTGAGCAAATGGCAAAGACCGTTTATGAACAGATAGAAGAAGTTGCCAAAATCAATCAAGCTCGGATTCTTCAAGCCTTCCAGCAAGCAGGAATAACCGAGTATCACCTCTGGGATGGCACAGGGTATGGCTACAGCGATTCAGGTAGAGAAGGTTTAGAGGAAGTCTATTCCTCCACATTTGGAACCGAAGCAGCACTGGTACGAGCTCAAATCATTTCAGGAACTCATGCAATTACGCTTGCACTGGCATCCATCCTCAAAGCTGGAGATATACTCCTTTCGGCAACCGGCCGTCCCTATGACACCCTAGCCAAGATCATCGGCTGTGATTCAGGTGAAAAAAGAACATTAGTAGGGCAGGGTATTATTTACAAAGAGGCACCACTTGCAGAAGAAGGACTACCTGACTACGACAGGCTTAGAGAGCTGTTAAAAGAGAAAGTGCGTATGGTCATCATACAGCGTTCCCGGGGTTACAGTTGGCGTCCGGCTTTAAGTGTTGAACAGATCAGAGATTTGATTTCCTTTATCAAGGAATGCCAACAAGATGTTATTTGTTTTGTCGATAACTGTTATGGTGAATTTGTTGAGGTAAAAGAACCAACACACCTGGGTGCTGACTTCATGGCAGGTTCTTTGATCAAGAATCCCGGCGCCGGTTTAGCTCCTTCAGGCGGATACCTGGCAGGGAAGAGTGAACTGGTCACTGAGGCTGCAGACCGGCTCGTTGCACCAGGAATGGGGCAGAATATGGGCACAAATTTGGGTTTGGGGAGCCTTTTTTATAAAGGATTTTTTATGGCACCCCAGGTTGTGGCCGGGGCACTCAAAGCCGCAGAGTTTGCTGCCCACCTTTTCACTCTGCTGGGTTTTGAAACATCACCAAAAGCAGGGGAATATCGTGCCGATATAGTACAAGCGATTAAATTAAATACAGCTGAAGGTGTGAAAGCCTTTTGCCGCGGGATCCAAAAGGCTTCTCCGGTGGATTCCCGGGCTGTGCCTGTAGCAAGCCCTCTGCCCGGTTATGAAGACAAGGTGATTATGGCAGGGGGAACCTTTGTACAGGGATCCTCCATTGAACTCACTGCAGATGCCCCTTTGCGTTCACCATACATCATCTACCTTCAAGGGGGCTTATCCTATGCCCATGCCATTATCGGAGCAATAATGGCAGCCCAGGAGTTAGTTGACACAGGATTGGTCTAGCAATCCTGTTTTTTTATCTGTTAATACGGGCAGCCACAACAGCCATCCTTTTCTAAATCCCTTATTTATTAACCAATCAACGAATAAAATATGTTTATCTTTAAATAAGCAGAAAATGGCATTCTTTTTTGTGCACAAAAATGTTGACAATGGAAAATATTTATTGTATTTTTATTGAAATATTCCTGTAATGGAATGATGCTGGAGGTTTATCGCTGAGTGTTGAGGGCGTGTATTTTGGGGACAGGTTTTGCAGTACCTGACAGTGTTTTATCTAATTCTGATCTAGAAAAAATGGTGGATACAAGTGATGATTGGATCCTCAGCAGAACTGGAATCAGCTTTAGAAGGATTGCTGATCAAAAAACAGCCGCATCGGATTTAGCATATCTGGCAGCTTGTTCAGCTCTGGAAAATGCGGGGATCAAACCACAACAGTTGGATATGATCATTGTGGCAACTATGACACCAGATATGCCTATGCCCGCTACCGCCTGCCTGCTGCAGCACCGCTTAAATGCCAGTAAGGCTGCTGCTTTTGACCTTAATGCAGCCTGCACAGGTTTTATCTACTCTCTAGCAGTTGCCGAACACTTTTTACTCAGTTCCCACTACAAATATATTCTGGTTGTTGGTGCAGATGTTTTATCTCGAGTTGTTGATTATACTGACCGCAATACCTGTGTCATTTTTGGTGATGGGGCAGGTGCAGTTGTATTGGGGAAGGATGACGGAGAGCATGGTATTTTAGCTACCTATCTGGCTGCTGATGGGGAGGGTAGCGATTTATTGAAAATACCTGCCGGTGGATCCCGTTATCCAGCTTCTGCTGAGACAGTGGCCCGTAGAATGCATTATATACAGATGCAGGGGAGTGAAATATTTAAATTTGCGGTAAGGATCATTCCTCAATGTGCAGAACGGGTTTTAGAGCGAGCAGGTCTGGGTATTGAGGATGTTGATTACCTGCTTTTGCACCAAGCAAATATACGCATTATTCAAGCCGCTGCCAAAAAAATGAATATTCCCTGGGAAAATGTTTTGGTCAATATTGATAACTACGGGAATATTTCTGCGGGTTCTATACCCTTGATTTTAGCGGAGGCAGTTTCTGAAAACAGATTTAAAAAAGGCGATCTGCTGCTGCTGATCGGATTTGGTGCAGGACTAACAATGGGAGCAGCACTGGTTCGCTGGAGTAGGTGATTTTATTGCTCATTACTAGAGTGTCTAAACTATTGGGTATAAAATACCCTCTGCTTCAGGGTGGTATGGCCTGGATTGCAACAGGAAAATTGGCTGGAGCGGTTTCAGAAGCAGGGGGGTTAGGGATCATTGGGGCAGGATCTGCAGATGCCAGCTGGCTCGAAAAAGAGATTCATACTGCCCGCACTATAACCGATAAACCTTTTGGAGTTAATGTGATGCTGATGTCTCCTCATTGTGATGAAATCATGGATCTGATCATCAAAGAAAAGGTTCCTGTAGTCACCACAGGCGCAGGAAACCCAGGCAAATATATGCTTATGCTCAAAGAGGCTGGTTGTAAGGTTATCCCTGTGGTGGCTTCAGTTGCTCTGGCCCGAAGGCTGGCCCGGCAGGGTGCAGATGCGATTATTGCTGAGGGTACAGAAGCAGGGGGACATATCGGAGAGATGACCACTATGTGTTTGGTTCCCATGGTTGTGGATGCTGTAGAAATACCTGTAATCGCTGCCGGTGGAATTGCTGACGGCCGTGGTGCAGCTGCGGTATTTGCTTTAGGAGCGGAGGGTATACAACTGGGCACTCGTTTTATCTGTGCTGAAGAATCCCCTGCACATATCAGCTATAAAGAGAGAGTGATCAAGGCCCGGGACCGGGACACAGTTGTGTGTGGGAGTTCTACCGGCCACCCGGTGCGTGTGATAGAGAATCGTTTTTCCCGCTCCTATCTTGCGAAAGAAAAAGAGGGCCTGTCAGCTGATGAATTGGAAAAAATGGGAGCAGGGAGATATCAGGCAGCTGTCAAGGGTGATACAGAAAACGGTTCTCTATTAGCAGGTCAATGCTCTGGCCTGGTGAAAAAAGTGGAACCAGCAGCTGCCATTGTCAAGGATGTGATGGAGACAGCTGAAAAAATATTAAAAGGGTTATGTGATAGGCTATGAAAATCGCCTTTGTTTTTCCAGGACAGGGTTCACAATATGTTGGTATGGGTAAGAAGTTAGCAGAACAGTTTCCTGTGAGTCATCAGGTTTATGAAACCGCTGATAGAATACTGGGATTCCCTTTAAGCAAGATCTGCTTTGAAGGGCCCAGAGAGGAACTGGATAAAACAGAAATAACCCAGCCGGCTATACTTACAACCAGTTTAGCCATCTATGAGCTGTTAAAGGATAGGGGAATCAAACCCTTTGCTGCAGCAGGTTTAAGCCTGGGAGAGTACAGCGCTCTGGTGGCCAGCGGTACCCTGCAGTTTGAAGAGGCATTAAAACTGGTGATCAAAAGAGGGCAGATCATGCAAAATGCTGTCCCTTTAGGGCAGGGAATGATGGCTGCCATCATCGGTTTGGATAGTGCTATTGTTGAACAGGTCTGTGCTGAGGCATCCTCTATAGGGACCGTTCAGATTGCAAACTATAACTGTCCAGGTCAGCTTGTTATCTCAGGTGAAAACAAAGCTGTTCAAAAAGCCGGTGACCTACTCAAAGCTCAGGGTGCCAGAGTGGTTCCACTGGCGGTAAGTGTCCCTTCCCACTCTTCTTTGATGTATCAAGCAGCTGCGGCTTTTAAACAGGAGTTAGAGAAAATCAGCTGGTCAAAACCCCTTTTTCCGGTGATCAGCAATGCCCGTGCCCAGGAGAGCAGGCAGCAGGATTTACCTGATGTTTTGGTAGAGCAGTTGTATAAGCCGGTTTTATGGCAGCAGTCAATAACATTGATGGCTGAAAAGGTGGATTGTTTTATTGAAGTGGGCCCCGGTAAAGTGCTCTCCGGCTTAATCAGAAAAACAGTGAAAAACAAGCTGGTAGGGAATGTGGAAGATGCAGCTAGTTTAGAGAGAATAATCAAAAAGATAAAGGAGGAGGCGTCATGAGGGATGAGGTGGCTCTCATTACAGGAGGTGCCAGGGGAATTGGTAAAGCAATTGCTTTGCGGTTTGCTCAAGAGGGCTATAAAGTAGCAGTTTGTGATCTTGCATCAAAATGTGATGATGTTGTGCAAAAGATCAAGGATAAGGGAGGACAAGCCCTTGGATTAAGCTGTGATATTACCGATCCTTTAATGGTAAAGGAAATGATAGATCAAATCATAGCTGCCTTTGGCAGGCTGGACGTTTTGGTCAATAACGCTGGGATCGCTCAGGATAACCTGCTGCCGCGGATATCTGATGAGGAATGGCTTCAGACCATCAATACCAACCTGACAGGTACATTCTACTGTACCAGGGCAGCCATCCGCCCGATGCTGAAACAAAAAAAGGGGAGAATCATTAATATTTCATCTGTGGTCGGACTGAGAGGAAATGCTGGACAGTCACATTACGCCGCCTCCAAGGCAGGGATTATCGGTTTTACTAAAGCCATAGCCAGAGAATACGGGTCAAGGGGTATCACTGCCAATGCTGTAGCTCCAGGGTATATTCAAACAGATATGACCGCCCATCTGCCTAAGGAATACTGGAAGGATATCCTTAATAGTATACCGCTTAAAAGGCCGGGAACCCCTGAGGATATAGCAGGTGTTGTAGCTTTCCTGGCCTCAGCTGATGCAGCTTACATCACCGGGCAGGTAATCGCAGTAGATGGAGGCCTAATGTAAAAAAGCGGATGAGGTGTTAATAATGGAGAAAAGAAGGGTAGTTATTACCGGGCTGGGTGTGATCAGCCCTCTGGGAAATGATAAAGCAGCCTTTTGGGACAATCTGATCAAAGGAAACAGTGGAATAGCTCATATTGAACACTTTGATGTATCTGATTATCCCACTAAAATTGCTGCACAGGTGCGTGATTTCAATCCCTTAGATTATATAAGCCGCAAAGATGCCCGCAGGATGGACAGATTTGTCCAGTTTGCCTGTGCTGCTGCAAGACAAGCTATTGAAGATAGTGAACTGAAAATAAACGAGGAGAACGCTGAAAGAATAGGAGTATGGATTGGAACCGGAATTGGAGGCTTGGAAACCAATGAAAAACAGCATGAAATTTTGTTAGCAAAAGGACCCAGCCAGATCAGTCCTTTTTTGATACCGATGATGATCTCTAATATGGCCTCAGGTCAAGTATCCATCATGCTCGGCGCTCAGGGTCCCAACGGATGCACAGTAACAGCATGTGCAGCAGGAACTCAATCAATAGGTGATGCCTTTCGCATCATTCAAAATGGTGATGCTGATCTGATGATCACAGGAGGTTCTGAAGCATGCATCACTCCAATGGCTTTGGCTGGCTTTTGCGCTATGAAAGCTCTATCCACTCGTAATCAGGATCCAAAAAGAGCCAGCAGACCCTTTGATACTGAAAGGGATGGCTTTGTTATGGGAGAGGGAGCAGGAATTGTTATCCTTGAGGAGTTAAATCATGCTCAGGAGAGGGGAGCAAAAGTTTATGCTGAGTTGATCGGTTATGGCGCAGCAGGTGATGGCTATCATATCGTTCAGCCTGATCCCGAAGGAAGGGGTGCTGCACAGGCCTTTGCTCTTGCATTGAAAAATGCGAGAGTAGATCCTCAGCAGGTAGATTATATCAACGCCCATGGCACTAGCACTGAGATCAATGATGTCATGGAAACAAAAGCCATCAAAAGGGTGTTCGGAGATCATGCATACCGGCTTGCGGTAATCTCTACAAAAAGCATGACAGGTCACCTGTTGGGGGCTGCAGGTGCTGTAGAGTTTATTGCCACAGCACTCAGCTGCAGGTATGACATGATACCACCGACTATAAATCTTAATAATCCTGATCCCGAATGTGACCTGGATTATGTTCCCAATACTGCCAGAGAAAAAATTGTGAATATCGCTCTCTCAGATTCTCTGGGTTTTGGGGGTCACAATGCTGTTCTTGTTCTGAAAAAATTTGACAGGTAGAGGTGATTTGCTTGATCAGTATAGAGAGAATTTTACAGCTGTTACCACACCGCTACCCCTTTCTCTTGGTGGACCGCATTTTGGAGTTGGAACCGGGTCAAAAAGCTGTTGGCTTGAAAAACATATCTATCAATGAACCATTTTTTCAGGGGCATTTTCCCGGAAAACCGGTTTTCCCGGGTGTTTTGATCCTGGAGGCCCTTGCCCAACTTGGAGCTTGTGCTCTTCTCAGCAAGGAAGAATATAAAAATAACTTGTTATATTTGGCGGGAGCAGATAAATTCCGCTTTCGTAGAGTGGTTGTTCCTGGTGATCAACTGCTGCTGGAAGTTGAATTAATCAAAATAAAGGGAAATATCGGTAAAGCAAGAGGGAAAGCGAGTGTTGCTGGTGCTCTAGCGGCAGAGGGGGAATTTCTTTTTGCTCTGGAGGCGAAATGATGTCATTTAAGGATATCTTTAATCCCAAATCAAGAAAAAAATATATCACTTTACCACCGCCCAGTGAAGCATCCAGTCCACATATCCCCGGATTTGAGACCTGCCCGCAGTGCGGCAGCCACAACAATGAAGAACAACTGCAAAAAAGTTATAGAGTTTGCCCTGGCTGCGGTTATCACTATCCGCTCACAGCAGAAGAGAGAATCTGGATGATCGCGGATAATAACAGTTTCTTGGAATTAGATGATGGATTGATGACAGCTGATCCACTCGCGTTCCCTGGGTATGCGGAAAAATTGGCAAAGGTTAGGGAAGAGACAGGACTTGAAGAAGCGATTATTACTGGAAAAGCTGAGATCAATGGTGAAAAGGTTATTATGGGTGTTATGGATAGACGATTTTTAATGGGGAGTATGGGCTCTGTGGTAGGGGAGAAGATTGTCAGGATTTTTGAAACAGCCTGTGCGGAGAAGCTAGCTGTTGTGTTATTCACAGCATCAGGAGGTGCCCGGATGCAGGAAGGCATGCTATCCCTGATGCAGATGGCCAAAACAACTGCTGCTGTTGCCCGATTCCATCAAGAGGGTCTGCTCTATATCTCAGTAGTGACAGATCCCACTACTGGAGGTGTAACAGCAAGTTTTGCCACACTGGCAGATATTATTATTGCAGAGCCGGGAGCTTTGGTTTGTTTCACAGGCCCCCGGGTCATTGAACAGACCATTCATCAAAAAATACCTGAGGGATTCCAAAGAGCAGAGTATCTCCTGGAACATGGGATGATCGACCAGATCGTGCACCGCAAAGAGATGAAACAATATCTCAGCAAAATGATAGCACTGCACAGCTGGAGTGATAAACAATGACCTACAAATATTCTTTAGATTTTGAAAAAGATTATCAAGAAATAGAAAAGAAACTTACCGAACTTAAAGAGATCGCACAAAATAAACAAATAGACTTTTCACACGAAATCGCCGCTTTGGAAGCAAAATTAAAGGAATATAAAGAAAAAAAATACAATACATTAAGTGCATGGCAGAAAGTTAAGATCGCACGCCACCCCGCACGACCCACAACAATGGATTATATAGCAGCCATCTTTGATGAATTCTTTGAATTGCATGGTGACCGCTGCTTCAGGGATGATCCAGCCATAGTGGGTGGGTTAGCACTTTTTAATGGAGTTCCAGTTACAGTAATTGGGCATCAGAAAGGACGCGGTACTAGCCAGAACATTAAGAGAAACTTCGGTATGCCCCATCCGGAGGGCTACCGGAAAGCGGTGCGTCTTGCACAACAGGCGGAAAAATTTAAGCGTCCGGTTATCTGTTTTATTGACACTCAGGGGGCTTACCCAGGTGTTGAGGCAGAAGAAAGAGGACAGGGTTGGGCTATCGCTCAGATATTAATGCAGATGTCAGTTTTGCAGTCACCGATCATTAGCCTGGTCATAGGGGAGGGGGGGAGTGGAGGTGCACTGGCTCTGGGAGTTGCAGACCGTGTTCTGATGCTTTCCTATGCGGTTTACTCGGTGATTTCTCCTGAAGGTTGTGCTTCTATATTATGTAAAGATGTCAGTAAGAGCAGTGAGATGTGCGAACATTTGAAAATGACCGCCCAGGATCTTTATGCAATGGAAATAGTAGATGAAGTTATACCAGAACCGCTGGAAGGAGCACATATAAATCCAAACCAAACATATAAAATAGTAAAGGAAAAACTACAATTACATTTAGATGAACTGCTGAATCAAAAAATGGATGATATCATAGAACAAAGGTATAAAAAATTAAGGAATATAGGCATTTTTCGGGAGGAGGTTTTCATTGAGTGAAGTAATTAAGATTATTGCTATTATCATCATGGGAATCGGTGTATTGAGTTCACTACTACCGGTCATACCATCAATTCCTATTATTTTTGTAACTATGCTTATCTATGGCATCATCGATAATTTCCAGCAGATTAATTTGCTTTTTCTCCTGGCAATGCTCATTATAACTGTTTTTTCCTTCTTTATTGATAATATCGTTGCTTGGGCTGGTGCAAAAAGATATGGTGGTAGTAAGGCTGGAATATGGGGAGCAATACTAGGTGGATTAATTGGTGTATTTATCAATCCGCTTTTCGGAATTCTGCTTGGCCCTTTCTTGGGAGCAATTGCTGCAGAGCTTATTTTTACTCAAAGAAAATTCTCAGATGCATTAAGGGTGGGTGTGGGTACGATTATCGGAATTTTTGGTGGAAGCATATTAAAACTGCTGCTTGCTCTCTTTATGGTAATAGCTTTTATAGTACAGGTTTATTAGTCTTATTCAATCTTTCTTAACACACCGATTACCTTGCCGAGGATTTTTACATTTTTAGTCCTAATCGGTTCCATAAGGTCGTTTTCCGGCTGCAGCCGTATGCAGTCTTTTTCTTTATAAAATCGTTTAACTGTTGCCTCTTCATCATTAATCAGGGCAACAACTATATCTCCATCTTCAGCTGTGTGCTGGTGGCTCACCACTAAATAATCCCCACTGAAAATGCCAGCTTTGATCATGCTGTTTCCTTTTGCAGTTAACATAAAAACCTTATTGGTGGTGTTCAAGAAACTAGCAGGAAGGGGAAAAGTGCATTCAGGGTTTTCAAAAGCCAAGACCGGTTTGCCAGCAGCGACATCTCCTATAACAGGTACACGGACAATTGATGAGTTATTACCTATTATTTCAATAGCCCGGGGTTTAGTTTGATCACGACGGATATAACCCCTCTTCTCCAAATTAACCAGGTGAGAATGTACAGTGGAACTTGACTTGAGGCCAACAGCTTCTCCAATCTCACGGACAGATGGAGGATAACCGCGTTCATCAATGGTTTTTTGAATAAAATTTAAAATCATTTGCTGGCGAGGGGTCAGATCCCTTTTCACAATAAATCTCCTCCATATCTATAATTAGAAAACACTTTTTAAAGCATAATTTTACGAACATGCTTTTCAATCATTATACCAGAGAAGCTTTTGCCTTTCATCCCCGAATGTGTCATTAATTTCATAAATATCTGCTTATTTTCCAGCTAAATATGTGCCAAATAAAATAATTATCCCGCCTACAATGGTATAGATGCTTGGAGTCTCATTGAGAATAAGAAAAGCAACCACTGCTGAAACGACAGGGGAGAGGTATAGGTATGCGCCTGCAGTGACAGGGGAGATTTTATCCAAAGCAGCATTCCAGATTAGGTTACCTAAGGCAGAGGCCAGCAGACCCAGGTATAAAATATTTAACCACACTACCCAATCTATAGATGTTATGTAAACTGGAAACTCCATTAGGGAAAAGGGGATTAAAAAAATTGTTCCGAAAAAGGTGCTGTAGGTCATTATTGTTGTTGGCGGATAATGGTTTAAGAGTTTTTTAAGATTGATGCTAAAAATCGCCCAAACAAAACTGCTCAATACAACCAGCAGATCACCGAAAAGCCGCAATTTATCATAAACGCCATTTTCTACAGAGCCGTTTGTAGCAATGATTACAGAACCGCTAAACGCAATAAAAATACCTAATATTTGAAGCCGTGATATTTTTTCTTTTAATAGTAACCAAGACAACAAAGCTATAAACACAGGTGACATTGCTATCAGAATAGCAGAGTCTGTAGCACCAGCATAACGGAGTCCCTGGTTTTGAAGAACATTAAAAACAGCAATACCTGATAAACCACTGAATATCATGCCAGGCAAATGCTTCTTTTGGACACGCGGCTGCTTTGTGACCACAAAAAAAATACCTAAAGCCACACTTGCTATAATAAAGCGAAACAGAGCAAGTGTATTTGCCGGTACCTGTGGTAAAATAACCTTGATGCTGGCAAAACTGCTACCCCAAAAAATGATCACCAACAAAAGGCTCAAATGGCAGTATACCAATGACTTTTTCTGAGTTTCCCCTGACAGTTGCAATTACCAGTTCTCCTTTTTCAGCGTATTTTTGATATCTGACCATAATGCTGTGTCAAGTTTATGCAGCAATAACTTTTGAGCAAACAGCATTCATATCTTTAATTTTATATAATCTTGAAATAAGAACAAGCAAAAAAACAAGGCCTAAGTTTGCGTTTTAAGCCTTGTAAAAAAAGTTCAGAGGGTGTTTGTACCTGG
>JAAYWP010000008.1 GCA_012516535.1 Syntrophomonadaceae bacterium
CGCCCGATCAGGTGGACACGTTCAGGGGGACAGGTTGCCCGCGCGATTAGGGGGACCAGTTGCCTGATCGGCTAAACGAGACCAATCACCAGGACTGTCCCACCGCGTGATCACCGGCACAGATTGGCTGATCGGACCGATCACCGGGACAGGTTGGGTGATCGCGCCCCCTCCCCTGTCACACCCCTTTTACACTAAGGAACTCTTACACAGTTTACTAGTTTGCCCCTTGACCAGCCCGGACACGCGACACAATCGCGACACAATAAGGAAACAAGAAGAACGTTCCCACAGGGGGACAAGTTGCATCACTGTGACCGTTCAGCAAGAATGTCCCGGCGTGTTTGGTACCTGGTTTATAACTTCTTCATCATCCTCCCTCCACATGGGATCAACGATGCAGAGGAATAAAAGATCCTCATCTCCTGTATTCTTTAAATACTGCACTGCACCTGGAGGTACAAAAACTGCTTTGCCTGGCTTAACCTCAGTAGATTCTTGATTGATGTGAAGTATCCCCTCTCCCCCCAGGAAATAGTAAACCTCTGCACTATCTTTGAGTTTGTGTGGAATAGTGCTTTTACCTGCGGGGAGGCGGGCATGGGCGATGCTGCAGTGAAGGGAAATTTCTTCCTTTTCCCTCAGGGGATGCAGAAGTTCACAAAGGATGCTGCCATCCCTAGCTGTAAAGTAACTGCATTCTCGAATATCTTTAACCAACACATTAATACCCCCTTTCCGTCACTCGGTGTGCACTTGGTGCCCCCATGCCTACTATGCTATCGAAACAACGCAGTTTGAAAATATCTTTTTCAATCAGCATACATTCCCCCTGCCTAACATGCTACCCAAACAACCCAACTGCGCAACCGAACCATTCCTCCTTGCTTTGCCCTCAGGCTGTGAGTTTCTCTAGCTCATCCAGCAGGCCGGAAAAACGGTTGATGGCGTCCTGCACCGGTTGAGGGCTTGTCATATCTACCCCTGCCTCCCGCAGCAGGTTCAGCGGATAGTCAGAGCATCCTCTTTTCAGGAAAGAAATGTAGCGTTCCACTGCGGGTTCGCCTTTGGTGAGGATTTGGTGCACCAGAGATGCAGCTGCTGATAGGCCAGTGGCATATTTGTAGACATAAAATGCGTCATAAAAATGGGGGATGCGCGCCCATTCCATATCGATTTCTCTATCTATAATCATCTCTTCCCCGTGATAGGCGGTGTTCAGTTTGCGGTACTCCTCTTTTAAGAATTGAGCTGTTAGTGTTTCGCCATTTTCCGCTCTATCATGAATAATTTGTTCAAATTCAGCGAACATTGTCTGCCTGAACAGAGTAGTTCGATAAATTTCGAGATAATAATTAATAAGATAAATCTTTTTGCGCGGATCTTTAGTAGTTTGCAGCAGGTGTTCCATCAATAGGGATTCGTGGACTGTAGAGGCCACCTCTGCAGTGAAAATGGCGGGCTGGGAGTAGATGAATGGCTGCTCCTTGTCGCTATAATAAAAATGCATGGCATGCCCCATCTCATGAGCCAGTGTAAATGCGCTGTCCAGGTTGTTTTGGTAATTAAGGAGAATGAAGGGGTGCACACCGTAAATGCAATCACAGTAGGCACCAGCTGTCTTGCCCTTTCTCTCGTAAATGTCCGCCCACCTGGAATCCAAACCCTCTGCCAGCACCTTTCCATAGGACTCACCCAGAACCGCAACACCTTTTTTCAGCATTTCCACAGCCTCAGGGTAGGGGATCTGCCATTCCACATCAACCAGCGGCACATAGATGTCGTACATATGCAGTTCATCGAGGCCGAGGATTTTTTTGCGCAGCTGCATATAGCGGTGCATCTGCTTGAGGTTGGAGCGGACCGTCTGCACCAAACTGTCATAGACAGCAGAGGGGATATTATCCATAAAAAGGGAGGCGGCCCGGGCAGAGTGATGCCGGTGCACCTCTGCATAAAAAATATCCCTTTTTACCCCTGCATTCAGCGCTGCGGCAAAAGTGTTCTCCAGTTTCCGGTATGTCTCGTAGAAGGCTTGGAAGGTTTCACGCCTTACCCTGCGGCTTTTATTCTGCATCAGGCTGATAAAATTGCCTTTGGTGATCTCGATCTCATTTCCTTTATCATCACAGATAACCGGAAAGGTGAGATCCGCATTGTTCAGCATTTTGAAGATTTCGTCGGGGGTGCGGGTGATCTCTCCTGCCCGGGCAACAACCTGCTCCTCAGCGCTGGAGAGGGTATGGGGTTTTTGTCGAAGTATGTCCTCAAGATAGTGCTTGTAAAGGGGAAAGCGATGATCCTGCCAAAAAATGGAAATGGCGTTATCGGGAAGCTCCAGGATTTCCGGATTGATAAAGGAGAGAGCTGTATCCACCCGGGTCAGCAGAGTTGCTGCCCGTCCAAACAGAGCTTGAGCTGTGGGATTAGAATTGTCCTCATCCCGCCTCATCCTGGCGTAGCAGTAAACCTTCTCTATAAGCTGCTGGATCTGAGTGCTTAAATCCAGCGCAGTAAAAAATGTGTCTGCGGATTCTGCCAGCCTCCCCTGATATGCTTCGATCTTTTCTATCAGGGTTTCTATTTGCCGAAGATCGGCTTCCCATTCTTCCTGATTCTGATAAATATCTTCCAGCTTCCAGGTATCTTTGTTCAATTTATTCACCTCAATGTTGGGAAAGTGGAGTGATGGCTGCACCCCAAATTCCGGTTGTATTTTGGTGTGCTTAAAATATTTTATGGAGATATTATATATCTTTTCCAGTTGTCAGTGGAGCATCCAACTGAAGCTAGGCTGTAAATGGGCATCCAACTGAAACTGGGTGGCAGTGGAGCATCCAACCTGGGGTGTGTCGTGAATAAAGGGCCTTCACCTGAGCGTGGGTGGCGGCGGAGTATCCAACTGAAACTAGGCGGCATGACAGACCGGTCACCGGTTATGAGTGGCCCCGCCCGGTGGCCCCGCCCTTCCGTTTCCATCCTTAATCATAGACTGGAACGTCCCGGTAACCGGTCATAAGTAACCAACATGCCAAGCGTGGCGCATTATGTCAAAAAATATACCGAGTCCTGATCATCGGCCACATGGTGTAAATCGGTAATTAATCAGTCATAAGTTGCCAACCGGTCATAAGGTTGCCATGAGGTTGCCAATCGGTCTTAAGTTACCACCTAGAGCATATAAAGAATAAAGTATGTGTTTTGGATTGGGCAAAACCCACCTGTTGTATACAATGCCTGAGGCATAAAATAAGGCATATCTATAGAAGCTTTAAGAATTGGATTGAGTACCGGTATTTTTTGCTCTAAGGCATAAGCAGAATAGAGCGCATTATTGAAGGTTTAAGAATTGGATTGAGTACCGGGATTTTAACCCTAGGCAAATAGAGAATAGAGCATATTATTGAAGGTGGGGTAATGGATAGGTTTCACTTGGTGGCGCTCCTCACTGCTCTGATTCACTTAATTGGCACCCTCGTTTATGTGGCGCGCTTTTCCGGTGTCAAAACAAAACGGCTGGCTACTGCTTTTTCCCTTTACCAGGTTATCTCCCTGGTGGCGATGACTGCCAACATGGTACAGGCTCCACTTCTATCCCTGACTGTGGAAGAGGCGATCAGCACAGGGCAGATTTACCAACAAGCCTATCTTTTTGATTTGGAACATCATATGCGCCTCATAATGCTGGCGGCAACAGGGGGGACAGCCCTTGCCGGCCTGTTTGGCCCCTTTTTCTTGTTTTTGTTTAGTCGAACGATCTTTTTGTTTGAAAAGATCGGGTCACTACCCGCGATGATACTGTCACTGCTTTCACCTTCCAACTTTTTTCGGGTGATGCGGCAGTTGTGCCTTGCCCTGGCTTATCTGATCAAGTCTTATTCAAGGCGGTTGGCGGGGTTTGGCTTAATATTACCTGTTACCCGCTTTCGGCAGTGGTTTTTCCCAGTCAAACTTTTTGTTATCAACATTCTGGTGGTGGGTATTTGGACAACCGGTGTTCTGTCATCGCTCTATGCCGGGGCATTAATCCCCGCATACAGGGCGACAGCAACTGAACTGTCAGGAATAGTCAATTTGATTGCTGTCTTTCTGGACACTTTTCTAGTGGATCCAGTGACCGCTGTGATAACAGACAATGCCCTGCAGGGGGCGCGCCCGGAGAGTGAGATTCTGCACCTCACCTTTTGGCTGATTTTGAGCCGGCTTTTGGGGACACTGTTTGCCCAGCTCCTTTTCTTGCCTGCAGTTCAGCTGGTTAAATATGGCACACTGCTGCTGGCGCAATAATATATGTGTTCGAGGGGACGGGATGAGGGTGTCTGGGTATAAGCCGAGGCTGGGCTAATGAATAAGGCAAAAAAGCAAGCCTGGCGATTGAGAGGTGGGAAGTGAGAGGTTGGAAGTGAGTCAGAGTGAGTGAGTCAGGGGGACGGTGACTTTGACTCATGCTGTTATAAAGGGAGAGTAGCTAGGTGAGCCGGGGGGATAGGCACTTTGACTCACTGAAAGAGCGGTTCGTTAGTTTTATATTTTTGTGAGTCAAGGAGACAGTTACTTTGACTCACTCGGAAGTTTTTCACCTGAACTGTAAACAGAAACTCTGATACCCTTGTGGCAAAACGCTATCAGGTTTTTTTATTTTTATTATATAGTAACGGTGTGCCGCGTGCGGGGACATTTCTCCAGCGCCGTTTCCGCACGGCGGAACCGTCCCGTCGACCGGGCCGATCAGTCAACTTGTCCCCTTGATCGCGCGGGGGAACAGTCCCGGTGATCGGTCAATAAAGCAAAAACGCAAGCCTGGCACTGACTTCCTGACTTCGCAAGCCTGGCACCGATTTGTGGGTCGGTGATGGTTGTGGTGAAATACTGGTTGAACTCTGTTAAAATATAAGAACAGCGATTTTTGGATGTAAACTGTTGTGAGGAGGAGTTTCTGATTCTGGATATTGTAAAAAGTGTGGCTGGGGAGCTGGGGCTTCCCGAGAAAAGCGTAGAAAATACAGTAAAATTGCTAGATGATGGCAACACGGTCCCTTTTATCGCCAGGTACCGGAAGGAAATGACCGGAGAGCTGGATGAGACCCAGATCCGCCGGATCGAGGAGCAGGTTGGTTATTACCGCAACCTGGAACAGCGCAAAGAGGAAGTAATCCGCCTCATCGATGAACAGGGGAAGCTGACCGAGGAGATCAAAGAGCAGATCAATAAGGCACTTAAACTTAGCGAAGTTGAGGATATCTACCGCCCCTTCAGGCCGAAGCGTAAAACCAGGGGAAGTGTCGCCCGGGGGAGGGGCCTAGAACCCCTAGCCGGCTACCTTCTTTCCTTCCCTGCTGAGGGTTCACCTGATATTGAAGCGGCAAAATATCTCACAGAAGAGGTGCCCACAGTTGAAGATGCTCTGCAGGGGGCGATGGACATTATCGCTGAGGATACTGCAGATGATCCCAAGGTGCGCGGCTGGGTGCGGGATTATACCAGGAAGAACGGTTACCTGGTGACCAGGGCCAAAGACCCGGACCAGGATTCTGTTTACAGGATGTACTACGACTTCAAAGAGCCGGTGGTGAAAGTGCCCTCTCACCGGGTGCTGGCTATCAACCGTGGTGAACGGGAGGAGTTTTTACATGTTTCGATAGATGTGGAATTTGAACCGGTGATTTCCTGGCTGAACGAAAATTATGTCAAAGAAGGGGCTGTTACTACAGATCTTGTCAAAAAGGCGCTTGCAGATGCCTACAAGCGGCTGATTGCCCCGGCTGTGGAGCGGGATCTGCGGGGAGAGCTGACCGAGATGGCTCACGAGCAAGCGATCAATGTTTTCTCTAAAAACCTCCGCAACCTCCTGCTGCAGCCCCCGGTCCGCGGGAAGATTGTGCTGGGGGTTGATCCCGCTTATAGAACAGGGTGTAAGTGGGCGGTTGTGGACCAAACCGGAAAACTGCTGGAAGTGGGGATTGTCTATCCGACACCTCCTCAGGAGAGGATTGAAGAAGCAGAACAGGAGTTTACCCGTGTGATCAAACAGTATGAGATCGATGTGATCGCTATCGGTAATGGCACAGCCTCCCGGGAGACCGAACAGTTTGTGGCGGGCCTCATCCAGAAGCTCAATAAAACCGGGCTCAATCTGGCCTATGTGATCGTCAGTGAGGCTGGGGCAAGTGTTTATTCCGCTTCCAAGCTGGCTGTCAAGGAATTCCCAGATCTCGATGTCTCCCAGCGCAGCGCAGTCTCCATCGCCCGCCGCCTGCAGGACCCCCTGGCTGAGCTGGTAAAAATCGAACCGAAGTCCATCGGTGTAGGGCAGTACCAGCATGATATCCCTGCCAAACAGCTTAATGAAAGTTTGGCCAAAGTGGTGGAGTCAGCTGTAAACTATGTGGGCGTTGATCTCAACACAGCTTCTGCACCTCTGCTCAGCTATGTTTCAGGCATTAATGCCACAGTTGCAGAAAACATTGTTCATTATCGTGAAAAGAACGGCGCTTTTAGGAATAGGAATCAGCTGACTGATGTGCCGCGCCTGGGGCCAAAGGCCTTTGAACAGTGTGCCGGCTTCCTGCGCATTAATGATGGGGACAGCCTGTTGGACTCCACTCCTATCCATCCCGAGTCCTATGAATTGACCTATCAACTGCTGGATCTGCTGGGGGTTGGTCTTGATGAGGTCGGGACCGATGCTTTGCGCAGCAAGCTGTCAGGGCTGGATGTGGAAAAGACCGCGGAAAACCTGGGTGCGGGTGTGCCTACACTGAGAGATATTATCGAAGCCCTCTTGCGGCCTGGCCGGGACCCCAGGGAGGACCTCCCACAGCCTGTTTTCAGAACAGATGTGTTCAGTATTGAAGACATTAAACCCGGTATGCAGCTAAAAGGGGTTGTGCGCAATGTGGTGGATTTTGGAGCGTTTGTGGATATCGGGGTGGAAAATGACGGATTGGTTCATATCTCCGAATTGAGCGAAAAATATGTCAAAAATCCGTTAGATGTGGTTGCTGTGGGTGATGTAGTGACGGTCAAGGTGCTCTCCGTAGATGCCGAAAAAGGGAGAATAGCACTGTCTATGAAGGGCATCCTTCAAGATGTTTAGGGACAAGTCGGTGCCAGGCTTGCTTTTTTGCTTTATTTAACAGCCTGTCCGTGGTTAACACCGGGGGTGTATTGC
>JAAYWP010000058.1 GCA_012516535.1 Syntrophomonadaceae bacterium
AAGTGACAATTTTGTCACAAATAAGTCAGTGAGTCAGAGGGATGCGGACTGTTCCCTGACCGGTACCGGCCGATCACGGGGACAGGTTGGGTGATTGGACCGATCAGAGGATAGAATCCGGCTACGATCACGGAGACAGATTGAGTGATTGGATCGATCAGGGGGATAGACTCCCAGTTATATCAGTGGGAGGGGTCATAGCACGTGAGTCAAATTCACTATTGCCTTGACTCATGACTTACCTTGATTCATTGCCATAACTCATAACTGATCATAAATGTTACCACGAGGCCCAATGACCAAAATTGTGACAATATAATCATCATCGTTGATTTGGTATACTGCACGATAATTTCCGATGCGTAAACGAAAAAGACTTGTTAATTTACCGGAAAGCTTTTTGGTGCCTACTGTATGATAGGGATCAACTTTTAAATGTTCGAGTTTATCAAGTATGCGACTGGCTGTTTTTTTTATCAAGGCGGGATAAATAATTAGCTGCTCAGTTTGACAGGCGGAGTTTATAGGTTTTGGGACTTTCTGAACTCATCGAAATCAACCCATTCTCCGCGGGCTACTTCTTGCAGAGCGGATCTAATATCAGCTATCTCTTCTTCACTGAATTCATCTGTAGTATCCAAGATCCCTTCGGCAATTAGACTGCGAAAGAACTCAATTTTTTCTGTTGCCGTAAACTTTTTGATTTCCTCAATTACTTTTTTAACACGGGAGACGGCCATTAAATTGCCCCCTTTTAGTGTCTAAATCTTTCTTTAGAATAATAATTTCTGACCTTTGCAGTTTATTATACTGGATAATGTAAAGGAATGGAAGATCAGTACCCTCGATAAAACTTGATCGTGAACTCTGTTCCCCTGTTCTTTTCACTTTTTACTGTAATATCGCCGCCCTGTTTCTTTATTATTGCTTGTGCCATAGCCAGCCCGATGCCCACGTGGTCTTCAGGTGTATTTTTGCCTTTATAGAAGCGGTTAAAGATATAGGGGAGGTCCTCTTGATCAATGCCCTGGCCGTTGTCTCTGATGGTGATCACTGTGTAAAGGGGGTTCTCGGCAAAGGAGATATGCAGTTGTCCCTGTTCAGGGGTGTGTTCAATGCAGTTCTTGACAATATTTATGATGGCCTCACAGCTCCAGTTGAAATCACCGGTGAATTTGACGGTCTTCTCGCCTGTTAAATGGACCTGCAGCCTTTTGATATCCAAGGGGATGCTTAAATGCTCCAGGGCTTTCTCCACCAGGGAGCCTACATAGACATCCTCCTTTTTCATAGTGACTGTTCCCGCATCAAGCTTGGACATCTTGAGCAGAGATGAGACAAGCCATTCGATTCGCTTCAGCTGTGACCTCATCCTGTTGAGAAACTCACGTTTGTCCTCTTCAGCAGGGTTCTGTGACAGCAGGTCAGTTAAAACAAAGAGTGATGTCAAAGGGGTTTTCAGCTGATGTGAAATGTCAGCGATGGAATCAGCCAGGATCACCTTCTCATTCTGCAGGGCCTGAGCCTGCTTTTTTAACATTGTGGTGATCTTATAGATCTCATTTTTCAAAATGCTGAGTTCTCCCTCATGGTTATCCCTGATATCCAGGGAATAGTCCCCTCGATTTATCTTCCCGGCATAAGAGGTGATCTCATGCAGCTCGCTGTACTGCTTTTTTAAAAACACTAAAAGGGTAAGGGTAAAAGCAACGCAGGCTATGATAACCAGTAATAAATACCTGGATAAATCATAGAAAAATAAGTTTTGCAGTAATGGTGTCTCCAGGTCTAGATCTTCACTGTTGATCCCGTATTTTTTCAGGATGTCCTTTCCTCTTAAAGCAGATTCATTGTCATTTTGCGTGATCCGTTTGATTACATCCTGTTCAGCCTCAGGGTATTTTTCACTGATCAGGGCGATGATTTCCGCTTGTTCATTGATAATGGCTTCTTTTAACTGATATCTGCCGGCCAGGCTGAAGAGAAGAGCGATAATGATCAGTCCGATTAGCAGGAGGGCAAATATGGTAAACAGTTTCTTGACTTCAGGGTTTTGGAAGATGTTTATTTTAATCACCTGCTTTATAACCCAAGCCCCGGACCGTTAAGATAAGGTTCGGATTTTTAGGGTCATCTTCTATTTTTTCGCGCAGCCGCTTGATATAAACGGTGAGGGTATTGTCATTGACAAAATCGCCCCCAACATCCCAGATCTCTTCAAGGATCTGCTGCCTGGTAAGTACCTGCCCTTTGCTGCGGGCAAGGGTAAGGAGGAGCTTGTACTCCAGGGCGGTCAGAATAACCGGCTGATTGTTTTTGTAAACCTTCGCTTCTGCCGGATTAATTCTGATATTGCCTAATATGATCTCTTTATTGAACTCAGGCTTTTTGCTGTATCTGCGCAGAACACTGTTAATCCGGGAGATCAATTCTCTTAACCTAAAGGGTTTGGTGATATAATCATCTGCTCCCAGGTCGAGACCCATTACAGTATTGGCCTCATCATCATTAACTGTCAGGAAAATGACCGGTGTATCTCCCAATTTTCTGACCAGTTTGCACAGCTCAAAGCCGTTTCCATCGGGAAGATTTACATCCAAAATAATCAGCAAAAAAACTTCGTTAAGGATTTTCTCTTTGGCGCTGTGGAAATCATAACAAACCTGGGTAGAAAAGCCCTCCCTGGTTAATGCGTATTCAATGCCCATAGCAATGGTTCTGTCATCTTCCACAATCAAAATATCGTTCAAAGGATTCTACCCCCTTTACCGACCGATCACCGGGACAGGTTGGGTGATCGGGCCCGATCACCGGGACTGTCCCCCTGAGCGCGCGGGGAACAGGTTGACCGAACGCTGTGTGGAAATCTGTACAGAGTGTAACGGAAAGAATAAGAGGTGTATGGCTGCGGATATGAGAAGGTTGTGTCCGTAAGTTTTTATTGATGCCCTAAATCTCTGGCAAGAGATTAAGACCGGCCAATGATGATATAAGTTAATACAGCCCGTAAGTTTTATTGATGCTTTGAACAAAGATAATGCCTTTACCGGGTTCATCGATGTTCATGTTTTCTCTGATTGATGAAACGATCGCATCAGTCACGCTGTTTTCCGCTAAGATCAGCACGATTTCCTTTTCCGGCTCTATTTCTATTGAAAACAACTTCTTGGTTTCATGGATACCTGAGCCACGAGCGTTAATAATCGTACCCCCTCTTGAGCCTGCTTTTGTTGCTGCATCAATGACATCTTCCGCATTACCTCTATCGACCACCACAAAAATAGCATTGTACATGGGGTTTTCTACACCTCTATTTTCTTTGATATTTTCGGGCTTAAAATTATGTGACCCGAAGAAGCTTTTTATTGGAGTGGTGAAAGCTATCCCATGATGAGGTTTGTCAAATTTAAAAACCTCGTCCAGTTTTTCGAGAGCCTGATAGGCTGTTGTTTTCTCTGCTAACATAAGAACAATTTCTTTTTTCGCTTCACTCAATCCCAGAAGTTCTAAAAATCGGCTTTGAATAGTACCCTTGCCCAATAAAACGGTAGCTCCTGTGACCCCATTTTTTTTGGCGACCCTTATGACTTTACTTCCCAAACCGATGCTGACAATTACACAGATCAGCTCGATTTCTATTAGGTCAGGACGGTGTTCCATCCTCTTGAATTCCTCCTTTAACTGATTTCACTTTGAAAAGCAATCCCAGTATTTGCAGAGTGAACAACGGGGTTAAAGTTACCATCGCGATAACACCAAATCCGTCTATCAGGACACTGGCTCCCTCGATAGCTTCAGCTGCACCCTGGGCAAAGGCTAAGATAAAAGTTGCGGCCATTGGGCCTGAGGCAACTGTGCCTGAATCGAAAGCTATACCCACAAATATTCTTGGAACAATATATGAAGCAAGAATAATGATTAAATACCCTGGCAATAAATAATGCCACAATTGAATCCCAGGGACAATTATTCTGATCATTGATAGAGCTACTGAAAGGCCAACACCGATGCAGAGCGCAACCATTACGACCTTTCTTTTAATATACCCACTGGTGACATCTTCTATCTGATTTGTCAATACATAAACCCCTGGTTCAGCCAGGATGATGACTAATCCTAGAATAAAGCCGATCATTACTACATATACACTGCTTTCCAAAGATGCTAGCTTAAATCCTACCAGCCTGGCCACATCCATAAAGCCCGCATTTACACCGACTAAAAACAGCACCAATCCGATCAGTGTATATAACAGCCCCTTTAAAATTCTTCTGTGGGCTCTTCTCGATAAGTTAGCCGCCTTTTTTGAAACTATTAAATATACTATTAATAATGGAAGCAGCGCCACAACTATTTCCGTAAATGTAATAGGGAACTGTTGAATGAATGGTGCAATAATAGAAGCTGACTCTATAGCGGTGGCATCTAGGGTGCCGGAAAGTTCCTTAATTCCGGAAATAATGCCCATAATCATAACTGTTATTATAGCACCAACTGCTGCAATTGCCACTAATCCAAAGCTGTCTTCTTCAGAAGCTTTGCTGTCTTTTCTCGGCCTGGTAACACCTATTCCCAAGGCCAAGACAAATGGAACCACCAAAGCACCGGTTACAGCGCCTGAAGCATCAAAGGAAATCGCCAAAAACTCCGGCGATATAAAGATACCTATTACCAATATAATCAAATAAAGTATAGTCAATAATTTGTGTAAAGGTATGTTAAGGACGATCCGCATCAAGCCCAGACTAAGCAGTGCCCCAATACCGATGGACACGACCACAAGTAGGCTCACTTTTGAAATCAGGCCTGATGTGACAAGTTCTACTTGGCCGGCCAGGACATGCAGATCAGGTTCAGCGATGGCTATAAAAAAGCCAAGCAGCAGACCGGCGGCACCGAGGAACCACAGCTTATTGGTTCTTACGAGTACTGAACCCAGTAGATTGCCAATGGGGGTGACGCCGATATCCACTCCAAACAAAAAAACCGCCAAACCTAGAATTATTAGCAATGCACCGAGTAAAAATCTGATTAAATAAGGGGTTTCTATCGGCACAAGAGTGAAATTTAATATCAGGACAATTATTGTGATTGGAAGAACAGCACCGAGAACTTCTTTTAATTTATCAATTAGTACATTCAAATACGGATCAAATCCTTTCTATCTGAATTTCTTGATCAGGATAGTAAGGGAGGGTAGGCCATCAAGCTATTGGCCTATATCATTACATTCAAGCAAGCCATAAAGCAAATTGCTTTTCTGATTTTCCAAAGAGGGCTATAGTTTTTTACCTCAATATTATATCAAAGATGGGGCCTGCCGACAAACCAATCCATGATGAATATTCAACATAGAGACCTCATACTTCTTAGTGGGGATTGTCCATCTGGAAAGATGACTATTATTGAGGTTTTTATTTGTACATAAGACACTCAATCACCTACAAAAATTGTACACTGCCTATCAGTATATTGCAGGCGAAATATAAAATTTTTTATTGACTGCTCCCGCAAAAAAGCATATACTGGATACAAATATATGAATATATGCTCATATGTTATTGGAGGGGTGATTGAATGAATGATGAGCAAGGAAGTATTGAACGCTGCAGCAGTAATGTTGTTCATAAAGATGTAGTGGATTTAGTGAAAGAGAGGATGCCAGAGGATGAGACTCTTTTTGATCTGGCAGAGCTGTTTAAGGTTTTTGGTGATACAACCAGAGTAAAAATTCTTTTTGCCTTATTTACTGCGGAAATGTGTGTATGTGATATAACAGCGCTATTGGGGTTGACTCAATCCGCTGTATCACACCAACTCAGGGTATTAAAACAGGCAAGGCTTGTCAAATGCCGAAAAGAAGGGAAAATGGTGTATTACTCACTGGATGATGAGCATGTTAAACAGATCTTTGACCAGGGGTTGGCACACATCAGTCATAAATAGGGCAGTGATTGTATTTTATTGTAGAAAGAAGGTGGCCAGATGGGTGCTGACCCAGGCTATGGATACAATGCAAGTACAGCGAGGCTTGCGCAACAGGCTGAGATGAAAGGTACTCAAAGGTATTTTGTACTGATGGGGCTCAACTGTGCAAGCTGTGCAGCTAAAATGGAAGATGAAGTTAAGAAAATTAAAGGGGTCAAGTTTGCCTCTCTTGATTTTGCCACAAAAAGGCTTATTATTTCCGCATACAATAAGCGGGAGCTGGATGAAATCACAAACAAGGCAGCTGAGGTTATCAAGGGAATAGAACCTGATGTAAAGATTGCCGTGGACCGCGGTGCAAAAGGCCGTTTCTCATCAGAGGAGGATGTTGTTAACAAAAAGGAACTGATCAGGCTTGGGGCTGCTGCGGTGCTGTTTGCAACTGCTTTGGGATTTGAGCTGTCTTTTTGGTCTGAGTTTGTTTTGTTTTTGACCAGCTATCTCCTGGCAGGTGGAAAAGTTTTATGGAAAGCGGTAAAAAACATTTTCAGGGGCCAAGTTTTTGATGAGAACTTTTTAATGAGTGTGGCTACCATTGGTGCCTTTGCAATCAGGCAATATCCAGAAGGGGTAGCGGTAATGCTCTTTTTTGAGATCGGGGAGTTTTTTCAGGACATGGCGGTCAACAGGTCCCGCAGGTCTATTTCCGCTCTGATGGATATCAGGCCTGATTATGCCAATTTGAAAGTAGGGGATGAGGTCAAAACCGTGTCCCCGGAAATGGTCAAGCTTGGAGATATTATTGTTGTCAAGCCTGGTGAAAAGGTGCCTTTGGATGGGGTGGTTATCGAAGGGAGGTCCATGGTTGATACATCTGCGATTACAGGCGAATCACTCCCCAGGGAGGTAGAAGCGGGAAGCGAAATCCTGGGGGGGTTCATCAACCAAAATGGGCTACTTTCTGTTCGGGTAACAAAAAATTATGGGGAGTCCACTGTAGCTAAAATACTCGATATGGTGCAGAACGCCAGCAGCAAAAAAGCGCCTACAGAACACTTCATCACTAAGTTTGCCAGGTATTACACACCTGTGGTGGTTTTCGGGGCGCTGGCTGTGGCTCTAATTCCTCCTCTTTTTATTGAGGGGGCAAGCTTTTCCCAATGGATTTACCGGGCTCTGGTATTCCTGGTTATATCTTGCCCCTGCGCCCTGGTGATATCTATCCCCTTGAGCTTTTTCGGGGGTATCGGTGGAGCTTCCAGAAGGGGTATTCTGGTAAAGGGAGGCAACTATCTAGAGGCATTAAATAATGTAGATACTGTTGTGTTCGATAAGACCGGGACCCTGACCAGGGGTGTTTTTAAGGTTACAGATGTCATCCCTGCTGAGGGGTACAGCAGTGATGAAGTCCTTGCACTGGCAGCACATGCAGAGGTGTTTTCCAACCATCCTATAGCTGTATCTATTTTGAAAGCCTATGGGAAAGAAGTTGATAAAGAGCTGGTGCAAAACTATGAAGAGATCTTCGGGCATGGGGTCAAGGTTACCCTGGATAGAAAGAAAATCCTTTCCGGAGAGAGCAGTTTGGCGCCAAAGCGGGCTGTCCCTGTGCTCGGCCGCGGCTGGGAGATCCTTGCCGGAAACAGCAAACTGATGAAAAAAGAAAAGATCGCAGGTTATCATGAAATAGATGCAGCAGGAACCGTTGTGCATGTTGCATATAATAGAACCTATGCAGGCTGTATTGTTATTTCTGATGAGGTAAAAAAGGATTCAAAGAGAGCAGTAAAAGCCTTAAAAGCCAGAGGTATCAGAAGAATTGTTATGCTCACCGGTGACAGCAAGACAGTTGGTGAAAGGGTAGCAAAAGAGCTGGGCATTGATCGGGTTTACTCAGAGCTTTTGCCCCAACATAAGGTAGAACAGGTGGAGCGCCTGCAGAGAAAAATCCGGTCCAAGGGAAAGCTGGTCTTCGTTGGAGACGGCATCAATGATGCACCTGTTCTGGCAAGAGCGGATGTGGGGGTGGCAATGGGTGCAGCCGGTTCTGATGCTGCTATTGAAGCCGCAGATGTGGTTTTGATGACCGATAACCCCTACCAACTGGTGGATGCGCTCCAGGTAGCAGATAAAACAAAATCCATAGTATGGCAGAATATTATCTTTTCTTTAGGTGTCAAAGGTATTGTGCTGGCACTGGGTGCAGTTGGCATAGCCACCATGTGGGCGGCGGTTTTTGCTGATGTGGGTGTTGCCCTGATCGCTGTCCTCAACGCCACCCGCGCTATAGGCGGTGTGGGGAGAAAAAAACAGGGGGTGGGTTTTAGTGTTTGAGCCTCAATGGGTAATTCCCGGTGTTCTGGCCAGGTCTGCTCGTCCCGGCAGAGCTCTTGGCCCTTATGCAGAAGCCCCTAGGGAGGAAGTTGACAGGTGGCTTGCGGTGCTGAAGGAGATGGGCATCCTTTCGATTATCTGTCTGTTGGATGATAAACACCTTTGTTTGTACAAAGACCTCCCTGATGGGCTGGTGGAATATTATCGTGCCTGCGGTTTTCATGCTGCACATATCATGTTGCGGGACCCTGTTTTAGGTGGGATAGTGACAGAGGATGCCCTGCAGAAGGTCTGGATGGCTTATCAAGAGCTGCCCAAACCGGTAATCATCCACTGCAGTGCCGGTAGGGACCGCACCGGTAAAGCTGTAGATTATATATTGAAAATGATAGGCTGATCATAGAAAAAAAGATCCCTGCTGCCGTTTTTTAATAAAATACAAAAAATATACGCTAGAAATGTTAATAGTACACAATAACGATAATAAATGTACTTGTAGGCTATATATTTTTATCTTAAACTGAGAATAGAGTATATAGAATGATACAAGTTGTAATATGCAGTAATGTCACAGGTGTACTAATTTTCGCTGGAAGTAGGGGGCGGTTGTGGTGCTGGAACAGTTCTTGAGAGAAGAGATGCAGGAACAGATGAATGTTAAGGTGGGAAAAAGCCTTTTTCAAAGAATCTTAAACTCTTTTTCTCATGCTACTAAGATAAATTCTGCTGTGACAGATGTGGAAGGGAAGTATATTTTTACTTCTCAGCAGGGTGATTGCGAATTTTGTCAGTTAGTCAAATCCAGTTCTGCCGGGCTGGCGAGGTGCAGGCGTTCTTATGCCCAGGGTGGCGTCCATGCCATCAAATGGAAGGAGCCCTATTTTTTTAAATGTCATGCAGGCCTCATCTCTTGGGTCTGTCCCATATCTCACAGGGGCAAGCATATCGGAAATTTGGTATGCGGACAGGTGAGGATGTGGCAGCCTACTGAATTACACTACAGTTGGATCAATGATTTTGCTGAGAAGAACGAGCTGGATGCCGAGCTACTGATGGATTCCTTTAATGAAGTAAGGCTAATGTCAACTATTGACATCCAGGCAGCAGCAGATCTGGCTTTGATTATTACCAGTTATATGGATCTGAGCGGGGCAGATATTTTTGATTTTCACCGTAAACTACGGAAAGTCGGTTCCTGGATATGGGGCGAAAACAAGAAAAAGAAAGATGTGGACAACAGGATCGATTTATTTGATTCAGAGCAGGATATGAGCATTCTGGGGAGCAGGATCTTTGCAGAGACCAGAAATTGCAATATTGAAGAGGCAAAAAAACTGCTGGAGCAGTTGGTTATGCAAATGTTTATCCAGAGCAAAGGGCGGCTAGAGCTAATCAAGGGGCGCAGTCTGGAGTTTCTCAGTTTATTCACCCGCATGTCCACAAAATATGGGGTAAAATTCGGGGAAGTAATCCGTTTGAGCGATCTGAAACTGAAAGAGATAGATGATGCAGACACAGTAGATAAAGTAGTTCTGTGGCTGCTGTCTGTGGGGAACACTTTTATTGACGTTATTGCTAAAAAAAAATAACAGCGGTGAAAAGAGTATTATCAGCACCGTGATCGATTATATTCAAAACAACTACAGTTCAAAAACCCTCTCTGTTCAAGAAATTGCCGGAGTATGCTATATGAACCCTGCATATCTGGGGCAGCTTTTTAAAAAGAGGATGGGCTGTTCGATCACAGATTTTATCCATGATGTGAGGATAGAGCAGGCGAAGCGGCTGCTCGTAGAAACAGATCAGAACATCGAGTTAATTGCCAATCAGACCGGTTTCAAAGACCGCAGCTATTTTTGCAAAATATTTAAGAAAAAAACCGGCCTGAGGCCTGGTGAATACAAAAAAAATAATATGCTGTCGCTGGCCTAGTGTTGTAAATTTATTGTTTTTCAATGCTATAATAATTTCATTTGTTGCAAAAAATTATAGATGCAAGGCAAGGAATCTACATAAATAACAATAATGAAGAAAGAAGGAGAAGATATGTCAACATTCAATGAAGTAAGGGACCGCCATTTTAAAACTTTGGAACAATATGTACCGATTGTAGCACGAGTTCACGGGGATAAGCATCCGGAATTTCATGAAGTTCATAAATTATTTGAAGCGATCAATAAGAAAATCAAAGAAACAGGGTCAGAAAGGCCTGAGTTAAACGAAGAATTTGCCAAGTTACGAGAAGTCACAAATAACTATACAGTTCCAGCAGATGTATGCGAAAGTTATGAAGCGGTTTACAAAATGTTAGCTGAACTGGATCAAGCATATCAAGCTTAGACAGAAATGATAATAAAATAACTAGTTTAACAAGAAAGTGTAAAACGATGCAGAGATTCATATTAAGTAAGAAAAATCAAATAGCATTAATCGGTGGAGTTTTAATTGTAATAGCGTTTATCAGTAAATTCGGTTTTAAGAATGCAGCTGTATTTAATTGGGCGTTGATTATCGCTTCTATATTAGGGGCTGCACCTATAGCGATCCAAGCATATCAGGCATTAAAAGTCAAAGTAGTCAGTATCGATGTTTTAGTTACTATTGCAGTTACCGGAGCCTTATTGCTTAGCAACTATGAAGAATCAGCGATTGTTTCCTTCTTATTCTTATTCGGAGCTTACCTGGAACAGCGCACACTGAACCAAACACGTTCTGCGATCAAAGAATTGACTGAAATGGCACCGGAAAGCGCTTTGAAGCAAATGGAAAATGGGGAATTTGAAGAAGTAGATGTAGATGAAGTTGATGTAGGTGATATCTTACTAGTCAAAACCGGTGCAAAAGTGCCTGTTGATGGTACAGTTTTAACAGGAGAAGGCCATGTTAATGAAGCAAGTATTACCGGTGAATCTGTTCCGGTGAGTAAAAAACCGGATTCTAAAGTCTATGCCGGAACGATTTTAGAAAACGGAACCCTTCAAATTGTTGCTGACCGGGTCGGAGAGGATACTACTTTCGGTAAAATTATCGAGTTAGTTGAAGAAGCGCAGGATTCGAAATCAGAAACCGAGCGTTTCATTGATCGATTCTCAAAATACTACACTCCGGCTGTTCTAGTCTTTGCTTTTTTTGTGTGGCTATTTTCGCGAGATGTTGAGCTGGCGATTACAATCTTAGTTTTGGGCTGTCCAGGGGCGTTGGTTATCGGTGTGCCTGTTTCAAGTGTTGCCGGAATCGGTAATGGAGCCCGAAACGGCATTCTTCTAAAGGGTAGCGAAGTCATTCACGATTTTAGTAAAGTTGATGCGGTAGTATTTGACAAAACAGGTACATTAACAATAGGAAATCCCAAAGTGGCCGACACGGAGTTTTATACAAATGACAGTGATGAAGTGTTAGGTTACCTTGCAAGTGTTGAAAGTGAATCAGACCATCCATTAGCGAAGGCAGTTGTGGAATACATTGGAGACACAAAACTCTATACAGTTGAAAAAACAGATGTAATAAAAGGCGGCGGAATTGTCGCTAATGTAGAGGGCCGTAGAGTCGCAGTTGGCAATGTGGCTCTGATGGAACAAGAAAATGTTCATTTAACTGAAAAAGTTCGTGATGATATTGCTCGATTTGAGCAAAAAGGCAACTCACTTGTACTGACAGCAGTTGATGGTGAATTAAAAGTACTGATGGGAATTCGTGATCAAATTCGTCCAGGTGTAAAAGAAGTTCTTCAAAAGCTGAAAAGATTAGGTGTGAAAAGCCTCATAGTTCTTTCAGGGGATAATCAAGGAACAGTTGATTTAGTAGCGCGTGAACTTGGATTGACAGAAGCACACGGAAATATGTTACCGGAGGATAAGTCAGCCTATATTAAAGAGTTGCAAGCCAAAGGCCAAGTTGTGGCCTTTGTTGGAGATGGAGTAAACGATAGCCCTTCACTTGCCTTAGCGGATATCGGCATAGCTATGGGAGGCGGCACTGACGTAGCCATTGAGACTTCAGATGTGGTCTTAATGAACTCAGATATCTGCCGCTTACCCCATGCGTTGGGCTTAACAAAAGCAACAGCTAATAATATGCTTCAAAATATTGTTATCGCAGTGGGAGTTGTAGTGGTGCTGCTTGCCAGCTTATTCTTGAGTGATTGGATGAACATGTCGATCGGTATGTTAGCGCATGAAGCGAGTATTTTAGTCGTGCTCTTGAATGGCATGAGACTCCTTGGCTACAAATTAAGATAAATTTCGGCGTATCAATTTTATTATGTGATGATTGTGTATAATAACTAAAAAAAATTGAAGGAACCGGTTTTGAAAAATATAGTGGCCGCTCTGCCGGAGGCAACCGGTGCGATTATCTCAGCAGTCAAAGATCTGCTTCCCGTGCTGTTGCAAACTGTAACTGAATTGTTCTCTCAGGTGCTTCAAACTCTCTTGAGCCTGCT